>JBASWX010000086.1:0-6806 GCA_049276695.1 Planctomycetota bacterium | reverse complement strand
GCTGACCACCGCGACCGCCGCCAGCGCGGCGAACGACAGCACGTGTTCACCGCGCAGCAGGCACAACAGACCGTGCAGCGCGCCCCAACGCAGCGCAACCCACGCGCCGCCGCCGTTCGCGAGCCGCTGCTGATCGAGCAGCGTGACCAGCACGAAGAACAGGTACGGCGTCTCGACGTGCAGCCCGCTCGCCAGCAGCAGCATGTTGCCAGCGCACGCGCACAGCACCGCCGCGGTCCACGCGATCGCCGGTGCCACGTGGTGTCGCAGCAGCAACCACAGCAGCGGCGCCGTCGCCGCCCCGAGCACCGTGAACAGCAGCCGCACCGGCCACGCCGAGCCTTCGCCGTTCCACAACCACGCGACACCGTACGTCATGCCGGGCGGCCGCCACGGCAGCCGCAGTTCGACGTCCGGGATGCCGTGCGCGATCTGCGCGGCGAACTTCTGCCACACCGGCGCATCGCCCTGGAAGCCGACGTGCCACCAGGTGCCGCCGTCCACCGTCGCGGCCTGGAACAGCAGGCGCAGCACGAGGCCGAACGCGAACAGGACCACGATCCGCATTGGTAGAGCTTGGTTACTGAGCCTTGCTGAAGAAGCAGGGCCGCAGCAACCAAGCCCCCCGTTCCAACCGTGCGTGCGGTTTTCCCGCACACGGCTGACCGATGGTCTTGTTCATGCCGTCTTGCTCCCTGGGTATTGGATCGTGCCGAGCAACTTGTGCAGGCCGCGAGCGCGTAGTTTCGCCAGCGGCCACGCCGCCCGTTGGTGCGCCACGCGCCAAGCCAGCCGCTGGCCGCGAAAGCCACGCTGCTTGCCGAGCATGCTCGTGATGCGCCGCCAGACGTAGTAGTCGATCTGGTTGAACTGCTTGCTCGCGTTGCCAGTCTTGAAGTAGTTGCCCCAGCCCTTCAGCACGGGGTTGAGGTCAGCGATCACCTCGTCGACATCCTTCAGACCAGCCCGGCGGCGGCGGTCCGTCAGTTCTCGGACCTTGGCGCGGACGTTGCGCATCGCCTTCGCCGACGGCCACCGGAACAGATACGTGCGCCCCTGGAAGCGGGACTTCACGATCCGCAGGTGACAACCGAGGAAATCGAAGCCGTCCTTGCCCAGCCCGATCTGCACGAGCTTCGTCTTCTCCGGGTGCAGCGTCAGCTTCAACCGCGCGAAGATCTCGCGCAGCCGTCGCATCGCCTCGGTCGCTTGCGACTCGCGCTTGCACAGCACCACGAAGTCATCCGCGTATCGCACGAGGATGCCGAGGTGCTGACAGTCGCGCTGCCACTCGCGGTCGAGTTCGTGCAGGACGATGTTGGCGAGCAACGGCGAGATCACTCCGCCCTGGGGTGTCCCAGAGTCCGGGTGACGCACGACGCTGTCCTCGTCCAGCACGCCAGCATCCAGCCACTTCCGGATCAGCTTCAGCACGCGGCGGTCGCAAATCCGACGGCTCACCAGTTCCATCAGCACGCTCTTGTCGATCGTGTCGAAGAAGCTCTGGATGTCGCCGTCGACGACGAAGTAGCGACCTCGCCCGCCTTCGATGCGCAACTTCTCGAGTGCCTGCGTGGCGCTCCGCTTTGGGCGGAAACCGTAGCTGCATTCGAGGAAGTCGGCCTCGAAGACTGGCTCGATCACCAGCTTCGTCGCCATCTGCACCACCCGGTCCTTGACCGTCGGTATGCCCAACGGTCGCCGCCTGCCGTCCGATTTCGGGATCCACACGCGCCGCACCGGCTGCGGTCGGTAGCGCCCATCTCGGATCTCGTCGCGCACTTCCGCGAGGAACTGCGCGACGCCCCGCTGCTCGATCATCGCCAGCGACACGCCGTCGATGCCAGCAGCGCCATCGTTGCTCCGCACTCGCTCCCACGCCTCCTGCAGGACGTCACTCCTCCAGATCCGATCGAACAGCGCGTGGAAACGCCGCCCAGGGTCTCGCTTTCGGATTGGGCCTGCGACGTTGCTCCCCTCGTACGAGGCATACGCCTCGACGCGAGCTCTTGACGCTCCGCCTGGCCGACGCGATCTCTCGCGGCGACTGGAGCCTGCTACGCGGCGCTTCGGTGCTTACCGCGACGGGACTCGCACCCGCAAGTTCGACACAGCATCGCCTCACCTCGGGTGAGGATTGGCGTTCAGGACACACCACGCGCCGATCCTAGCCCGGCCGCCAGCAGCCCGGCCGCCCGCCCGAGCTACTTCCGCAGTCGGGCGATGGTCGCCAGGTGCGACGACAAGACGCACCGCGAGAACAAGCCGCCGACGCCATGGTCGGGGGAAGCACCGAGAACCGGTTCACGGCTTTGCCGGCGCAGGAACCTGGCCGCGAGATCGCGATCCGGCTGCCGTGAACGGATCGCCCTGGCGACCACCGCCATGCAGGAACTACACGAACCGGTAGAAACTGCTCGCCTCGCGCGCCGCCGCGTGCACACCGCACTACCACCACGCGCGGCCGGTCGTCGCCGCGAACGGGCCGGCGGCTCTCACCTGCACGCCTCCACCGGAAGCGACCGACCTGCTGCCACAAGGGCGTTGCGTCGCTGCGGCGCGGCGCTTGTTATGCCCGTGAATGCCTGCGCTCCACCTGCCCGCGCCCAGGGCCCTGTTCGCGTTGGTCGCCGTCGCCTCCGCGTGGTTGTGCGCGACGTTGCCGGTGTTCTCGCAGGAGGCGTACTACTGGACCTACGCGCAGCACCTGGACCTCTCGTACTTCGACCACCCGCCGATGGTCGCATGGTTGATCTGGCTCGGCACCGCGCTGTTCGGCGACGGCGCCATCGGCGTGCGCTTCGGCACGTGGCTGTGCGGACTCGGCGTCACGGCGCTCGGCGCCCGGATGCTGCACGAGTTCGGCGTCGGCCGCGCCGGCCAGGCGCTGTGGATCGCGCTCAGCGTCGCCACCCCGGTGCTGGCGATGACGCACTTCCTCGCCAACCCCGATCCGGCGCTGGTGCTGGCGTGGACCGCGGTGATGTTCGCGATGTGGAAGGCGCGCAGCGGGTCGATCGGCTGGTGGCTCGTCGCCGGACTCGCCGCCGGCATCGCGATGCTGGCCAAGTACTCGGGCGCGTTCCTGCTGGTCAGCGGCGTGCTGCTGCTGCTGCTCGATCCGCAGCTGCGGCGCCAGCTGCGGCGGCCGGGACCGTGGCTTGCGGTGCTGGTCGCCGCGGTGACGTTCCTGCCGGTGGTGATCTGGAACGTCGCCAACCAATTCGCGTCGTTCCGCTTCCAGACCGCGGAACGGTTCGCGCGCGGTGAGTTCGGTCTGCGCTGGCTGCTGCAGTTCGTGCTCGGCCAGATCGTGATCGTGCACCCGGTGCTGCTGCTCGCGATCACGGCCAGCATCGCGTGGCTGGGGCGCCGGCTGCGGCACGACCCCCGCGCGCTGTGGCTGCTGGCATTCGGGCTGCCGCTGCCGGCGTGGTTCCTGGTCAACTCGCTGTGGATCCAGGTCAAGATCAACTGGCTGGCGCCGGCCTGCGTGCCGCTGCTGCTCGGCGCGATCGTGTGGTGGATCGAACGCGGCGTCGTGCTGGTGCGGCCGAAGCTGGCGCGCGCCGCCGGCTTCACCCTGCTGGTGGTGCCGGCGGTGATCCCGTTCGCGCCGGCGGTGCGGCTGGTGCCACCCGGCCGCGGTTCGTCGTGGGCCGGGTGGGAAGAGGTCGCCGCGCACGCCGAGCAGTGGGAGGATCGCGTCGACCCGGCCGATGGCGTGGAAGGCAACTTCTTCTTCTTCGCCGCCGACTACCGCGACGCCGCGCAGCTCGGCCGCAGCCTGCTGCTGCGGCGGCGCAACCAGCATCCGCCTGAGCACCCGCAATCCGGCGACATGGCGTTCGAGCCGACGATGGCGCAGAACGTGATCGGCATGCGCGCCCTGCAGTACGACCACTGGAGCCAGCCGCGGGAACGCATCGGTCAGGACGCACTGTTCGTGCTGCCGCGGCCGCAGCAACGCGACGAGATGGTGCGGCAGGCCACGGCGCGCTTCGCCAGCATCGAGAAGGTCGAGCGCCTCGCGATCGAACGCTGGGGCGTGCACCTCGTCGACGTCGATCTGTACCTGTGTCGCGGCTACAAGGGCCCCGATGCAAGTCGCTGATCGCCTCGCCGCACCCTGGTGGATCGCGCCGATGCTGGCGGGCTGTGCGGCGGCGCCACCGCCGGCGACGATGCCGCACGACGCCGGGCGGTCGTTCACCGAGTTGCGCGCGTACTACGGCGTCCCGATCCTGCAGCGCTCGTTCTTCTGGGACGGCAACGGCGAAGTCGACGACAGCGGCATCGGCTTGCACGTCGGCCGCAGTCTCGCGGATGGTGTCGCCGTCGGCGCCGGCACCAACCTGACGACCTGGTGGGCGCCGGGCCACGACGTCTACAGCGTGGAGGTCGAGGGCCTGCTGCGCATCTGGCCGATCGCGGACTGGCCGGTGTTCGTGAACGGCAACGCCGGCTACCAGCTCGCCAACGACCAGATTCCACCGGGCGGCACCGTGTGGAACTTCACCTTCGGCTTCGGCGGCGGCATCGAATGGCCGATCGACCGCGGACTGGCCCTGCTCGCGGCGATCGACTACCACCACATCTCGAACGCACTGGGCCGCGAGAACGACCGCAACCCGAGCCAGAACGAGGCCCGGCTGTCGATCGGCGTCGAGTGGACGTTCTGAACGTCAGCGCCGGCCGCCGGCGACCAGCCCCGGCGCGGTGACGCGGATCGAACTCGAGAACAGCCACGGCGCGCCGGCCGGCGTGGTCACCTCGACCCGATACACGCCGGTCGGCGGCGACGTCAGGCGCAGGGTGCAGGCGGTGCGCGCGGCGACTTCGACGCCGTCGCGCAGCAGCCGGATGCGACCGATGGCCGGCGTCGTGACGCACAACTCGAGGCCCGGTGCCGCGGCTACCGAATCCCCGCCCACGTGCACCGTGCCCGCGGCCTCGACGGCGCGGAAGTCGAAGCCGGTGCCGTCGCCGAACACGTCGAACGCCACGTAGCTCCGGCCGGCCGCGAACGCCGCGACCAGGGCCGCTTCGTCGAGCCGTTCCGCCAGCACGTGCGTGCTGAGCGTCAGGAAGATCTCGCGGTAGGTGCCGAGCGTGCCGCCGAGCGGACCGAACAGCCGCACGTTGGCGTGCGCGTCGTTGCCGCCGATCGGCGTGAACGCATGGCTCGCCGCGAGCGCATCGTCGAACGCCGCGAACACCCGGTCGTCGCGCACGCACAGCCGTTCGCACAGCGAGCGCATCGGCAGGAACAGGCCGGTCGCCAGCGTGCCGAGCGCCCCGGCGGTCATCGCCCCGGCGTGCAGGTTGACGATCTCGGCGCCGGCGAGCCCGTGCCCGGCGAACGGCAGCTGCCAGCGTTCGCCGTGGCAGACGAACGCCAGTCCGCCCTGTTCGCGCGCCTCCTTCGCCAACAGCGCCGGGTGCTGGAAACGCCGCAGCGGGCGCACCAGCGGGAAGCACAGCAGCGTGCCCTTCGGGCTGCGAACCTCGGCGCCGACGAGGAACAGCGTGTCACCGACCATGCCGCGAGTGCCATCGCGGATCGACGTCTCGGTCTGGTGGTCGGTCATCACCACGAAGTCGATGCGCGCGTCGCGGCACGCCGCCGCGATCTCGTCGAGCGTGCCCTCGGAGTCGTGCGACAGGCGGCCGTGGCAGTGCACGATGCCCTTGCAGTCGACGAACGGCGTGCCAGCCACCGGCCGCGGCGGGTGCGGCGACGGCGCGCGGTCGGGCAGCATCGTGGTCACCGCCGAGCAGGCACTGCCGCAGGCGACGGCGAGCCACGGCAACAGCCGCGGGGTCCTGCCGACGACCCGGAGCACGCGCGTCACCTTCCTGCTGGCGGCGGTGGCAGCAACGCCAGCAATGCACTCGCCGCGGGGCACGGCCCCGGCCCGAGCGCGAGGCCGCAGGTACGGCGCAGGCAGGTGCACTGCGCCTCCGTTCCGCCGACGAACGCGCGCGCCGCTTCGCCATGCCGCGTCACCCAGGCACGGGCGCCGATCCGCCACAGCGCTGCGACGTCGTCGCCGCCATCGACGGGCTCGATCGCGACGAACGGCGCGCCGGGCGCGCGTTGCTGCCAGCGCATCGGCCGATCGACGTCGATGCTCGCGATCGCGTCGCCGAACTCGCCGGCCCAGAAGCCGATCGTCGCCGTCGCGGTCGCGACCCACGAGCCACCCTCGTCGGCGCGCAGTTGCAGATCACCGACGCCCCACTCGAGCACCGGCCCGGTGCCGCCGTAGACCTCCTCGCCGGAGTGCACCAGGTGCAGCACCTGGACCAGGCGACCGCCACTGGCCTCGAACCAGCGCGCCGACGACCGCGCGTAGCCAGTGCCCCACCCATCGGTCCACCCGGCGACGACCCAGCGCCGCTGCTCCGCCGCGACGACCCGCAGCGCTGGCGTGCCACGCGCCGCCCCGTCGTGCTGCCAGCGATCGGCGACCCGCCAGCCGTCCTCGCACGGGGTGAACAGGCACGCATCGACACGGTTGCCCCACCAGCCGTCGCCGATCATGACGACCACCTCGTCCCGGCCGTCACCGTCGAGATCAGCGGTCACCTGCGAGAGGCCTGGTTCGGTGTCCGCGCGCCCGGCAGCGCGACACAGCCGGGTGAAGTCGGCGGCGAGGAACGTGCCCCATTGTCTGTCCCCCGGGTCGCGGACCAGCGCGACGAACTCGCGAAGCGACGCCGGAACGTCCGCCGTCGGCGGGGCCGCGATGCGCTGGCCGACCAGCGGTTCCGGCGCCGCCCGTTCGCGGGCCGCCGCGTCC
>JBASWX010000085.1:0-5294 GCA_049276695.1 Planctomycetota bacterium | reverse complement strand
TCGCCGCGTTCGTCGCCGGCGTCGCCGGCAGGTTGGCGGCGGAAGTCGGCAAGCTGCCCCCCGATCCGGGCCGGGTGACGGTGCGCCGGCTGAGCCGCAGCCAGTGGGCGAACTGCGTGCGCGACCTGTTCGGCGTCGAGGTGTCGACCGCCGGCTTTCCGGCCGACGACCTCGGACTCGGCTTCGACACGATCGGTGACGCGCTGACCTTCTCGACGCTGCACCTCGAGCAGTACCTGGCGGCGGCGGGGGCGGTCGCGACGGCGGTCGCCGAGGTCGAGGACCGGTCGCCGCCGCGGGTGCAACGGCACGAGGCCGAGTCTATGCGCCTCGCCGACGGCCCGGGCGTCGGCCAGGATGGCGACGCCGCCAACCTGTACACCCGCGCGACCATCGAGCAGGAAGTGCGCCTGCCGCGCGACGGCATCTACCGGCTGCGCGTCGTCGCCGGCGCCGACCAGGCCGGCGACGAACCGGCGCAGATGGTGTTGCGCCTCGATGGCCGCGACCTCGACACCTTCGAAGTCGACCGGCGGCCGCTGGCATCGTTCGAACTTCGCGCACCGCTGAACGGTGGCGAGCACCGGTTCGCGATCGCCTTCGTCAACGACCACTACGAGCCAGAGCACCCGGACCCGCAACGCCGCGACCGCAACCTGCACGTCGACTGCCTCGAGGTGGTGGGGCCGCTGGACGCGCCGGCGGTGCCGCCGGCGCGGCGTTGGCTGCACGACGCGGTGCCGGGCCGTGGCGACGACGCCGCGAAGCTGCGCGTGTTCGTGCGCACACTGTTGCCGCGGGTCTGGCGGCGACCGGCGACCGACGCCGAGCAGCGGCGCCTGACCGACGCCGGAGCGGCACGGCTCGGTGGTGACGGGGGGCTCGCAGCCGCGGTGCGGCTCGTGGTGCAGGCGGCGTTGGCGTCACCGCACTTCCTGTTCCGCGGCGAGACCGGCGGCACCGGTGGCCGTCCCGGGACCGTGGTGCCGCTGTCGGGGCACGCGTTGGCCACGCGCCTGTCGTTCCTGGTGTGGGCCAGCACGCCAGACGAGCGGCTGCTCGACCTGGCCGGCCGCGGTCGGCTGGCCGAACGCGCGACGCTGCTGGCCGAAGTCGACCGCCTGCTCGCCGACCCGCGCGCCGACAGCCTCGCCACCGAGTTCGCCGCGCAATGGCTGGAACTGAGGAGCCTCGCCGAACGCACGCCGGATCCGGCCCGCTACCCCGGCTTCGACGACGAGCTGAGGGGCAGCATGCGGCGGCAGACCGAGTTGCTGTTCCTGGCGGTGCTGCGCGAAGGTCGCGATGTGCGGGACCTGCTCGACTGCGACTTCACCCACGTCGATGCGACCCTCGCGGCGTTCTACGACCTGCCGGCGCCGGCGGCCGCGGCCGGCTTCCACCGCGTCGCCCTGCCGCCGGAACACCGACACCGCGGCGGCCTGCTCGGACACGCCTCGGTGTTGGCGATCACGTCGAATCCGACCCGCACGTCGCCGGTCAAGCGCGGCAAGTGGATCCTCGAGAACCTGCTCGGCCAGGGGCCACCGCCGCCGCCGCCGGGCAACGACTCGCTGGCGAACGAGGCCGCGATCGACAGCAGCCGGTCGTTCCGCGAACAGTTGGCTGCGCATCGCGCGCGGGCCGAGTGCGCGGTGTGCCACCGCCGCATGGACGCGCTCGGCTTCGCTCTCGAGCACTACGATGCGATCGGCCGGTTCCGCCGCCGGGACGCCGGCGGCGCGATCGATTGCACGGGCGAACTGCCGAACGGGGAACGGCTGGACGGGCTGCCGGCGCTGCGCGCGACGCTGGTCGCCGATCCGGCCTTCGTCGTCGCGCTGGCCACCCGCCTGTTCGTCTACGCCGTCGGGCGCGAGGCGCGCCCCGCCGATCGGTTGCGCCTGCAGGTTGGTTTGGCGGCCAACGTTGCGGCGGGCAGGGTCACCGTTCGTGACCTCGTGCGGTTGGTTGTCGACGACGTGGCGTTCCACCACCGCACCGTGCAGTCGAGGTGACGGCTGGCAGTTGGTTGGGCCGCGGACGCGTGGAATGTACCGTGTGTGTACCCCAGGTGAGGTTTTGGCCCGTCCTGGCATCTAGCAGACAGAAGCCAGGGAGCGAGATCTCCCGCTGCCGGTCCGGTCACGACGAACCCCGCCGTCCTTCCGTGCATCAGACGCCATTCCAACGAACCCTGTGGACCCTGGCTCGCGATGCCCATTCGGATGGGGACCGGGCTGACGCCCGCATCCTGTTGAAGATGATCGAGGCGATCGACGACGGCGACTACGAGTTGCTGCGCCAGCTGAGCCTGGCGCTGCGGTCGCAGTACAAGGAGCGGGCGGGCTCGTTGCCGGAGCGGCGGGCGCAAGACGAGGCCGGCTGACTGGCCGACAGCGGCCTTGCCGGACCGGCCGGGCTCACGGGCAGATGACGAGGTCGACGCCGTTCGACAGCGTGAACGGCACGTCGAACAAGCCCTGGAACGCGACCCGCAATCCGACCAGCGGCGGCGCGACCGGGATCGGGATGCCGAGCAGGCCGTTGCCGGCGGGGTCGGTCGCGATCGGCACCAGCGTGATCAGCAGGTTCGGGTCGACCACGACGATGCCCTGCGGGTAGACGACCTGGCCCCGGGCCAGCGAAGCCACCAACAACCCCGAGGTCGATGGTCCGGCAGCACCCCAGGCCAGCGTCGTGAATCCACCGGCGGCGGTCGTTCCCGTGCCGGCGAGCGACGACGTGTTGCTGCCGCCGAGGCCCAGTGCGTAGCTCTGCAGGCCGCACACCGTGAACGCCTGCGCTGGCGTCGTGGTGCTGTTGCCGCGGGTGTCGGTGGCGTTCAGCGAGAAGCTGATCGTGGACCCGTTCATCACGACGCCGGGCGGCGGCACCAGGTTCGCGCGGAAGAACAGGCCGCCGAGGAAGCGCAGCGGCGTGCTGCCGGTGGTGACGCCGGCGACGTGGGTGATCGACCAGTTCATCACCACGCTGGCGACCGAAGTCTCGCCGTCGTCGACCGCCGAGTCCTGGATCACCGCCCGCACGACCCACGGCCCGTTCGGATTGGTCGACACCGCCGGCAACTGCTCGATGCGCACGAAGCGCGGCGGCTGCGTGTCCGCCGGCCCGGTGCCGTAGTAGGCGCGGTTCAGGAACGAACCGGACTCACCCTGCGCGGTCACCATGTCGAACACGCCGTCGCCGTTGAGGTCGCCGACCGCGACGTCGAGCGTGCTGTCGACCAGTGGCGTGAAGCCCGCGAGCCCGGTCTGCCGCGCGAACGAGAACGCGTGGTTGTTCAGGTACAGCTTCTCGCCGCTGCTCTGCAGCGAGCCGTTCACGATGTCGAGCCAGCCGTCGTTGTCGGCGTCGACGAACACCCATTCGTTGTCGTCGTCGCCGTTGCCGCCGGTCAGTGCCGTGGTCAGGCTGGTGAACGACAGCGTGCCCGACGGCACCAGGTTGTTGCGCAGCACGGTGTCGGTCAGGCTGGACACCGACAGCATCGTCAGGTCGAGGTCGCCGTCGTGGTCGAGGTCGGCAGCCTCGGCTTCGTAGGTGAGCCCGGTGCCCGCCGGCAACAGCGCGGTGGTCACCGTCGGGAAGTGGCCGGTGCCGTCGTTGAAGAAGATCTGCTGGCCCGACGACTTGCCGATGTTGACGACGTCGAGGTCCCAGTCGTTGTCGACGTCGCAGATGACCACGTCCTGCTGGTTGGTCTTCGGCGCCACCGCGACGTGGGTCGCGGTGACGTTGGTGAACACGCCGGCGCCGTTGTTCAGCAACAGCTTCAGCTGGCCGTTCGTCAGTTCGTCGTTGAAGAACAGGTCGAGGTCGCCGTCCTGGTCGACGTCGGCATATGCGAGCCCCGCCGCGGCGATGTTCAGCGTGCCCAGCCGCGCCACCGACTCGTCGGTGAACACGCCAGAGCCGTTGTTGACGTAGACGCGCTGCTGGCTCGGGCCATTGCACGCGAACACCAGGTCCTTGTCGCCGTCGCCCTCGAGGTCGAACGCGACCACCAGCGTGCCGCGGATCGCCAGCGCCGGCAGCCGGGTCGCGGTCTCGTCGACGAGGCCGAGGCTCTGGTTGATCTTGTTGATCAGGATCGTCGGCTGGATCGCGGAACCGCTGCTGCTCAGCACGTAGCCGTTGGCGAACACCACGTCGCGGTCGGTGTCGCCGTCGACGTCGACCAGGATGCAGCCCTCGGTCATCACGGTCGGGCCGGTGACCAGGCCGACCTGTTCGGTGTAGCGGTACTGCGCGGTGGCGGTTGCCGGCAGCGTGGTCAGTACGAGGATGGAGACGAGCGAGGAGGTGGACTTCACGCGTGGACCTGGGCCGGTGTGGCGGGGCGAGCGGCGCGGCGAAGTCTAGCCAATCGCCGGCCGCTGGCACGCTTCGCAGATCATGCCGCGCGCGGATGCGCGCGCGGCTCACCGCAAAAGCCGCAGCGCGTGTTCGACCAGCACGACGTAGGCGTTCTGTTCGAATGCCTCCGGCCGCAGGAACTGCACCGCGAACCCCTCGGTGCCACGGAACGGCCGCAGCACCCAGGCCAGCTGCACGCCGGCGAACGCATACAACACCAGCCAGCCGCGCAGCGCGTGCCGGTGGCGCGCATCGCGCGCGATCAGCGGCCGGTAGTGCCGGCCCAGGACCTGGTGGCCGGCCCAGGTCGCGGTCGCGAACAGGCCCGCATCGAGCAGCGTCAGCAGGTACGGATCGGCCACCGACAGGGTCAGGAACACGACCACCGGCGCGAACGCGGCGAGCACGATGCCGAGCGTCGCCTGTGCGGCGAGCAGTGCACGGCAGGCGGCGCCGAAGTCGTCGCGCAGTCCGAGCACGGTGTTGATCACGAAGAAGCTCGGCAGGCACAGTGCGGTCGTGCACAGCAGCAGCAGCGGCACCTTGATCGCGGCGAACACGCCGAGCCACGGTTCGCCCGACGAACCACCGAGTGCCAGACCGAGCAGCGCGCTGCCGGCGGCGCCGAGCACGAGGCACTCGGCCCGGCCGGGGGCTTCGGCGACCTCGCCGCGCAGCAGCCGTTCGGCGGCGATTGCGATCATCCGGCGAACAGGTTGCGCAGCGCCCGCATCACGCCGACGAAGAAGTTGTCCTCGCGCGGCCGGAACCAGGTGAAGGCGAGATCGGGGGAGCCCAGGAACGGCCGCAACAGCCAGCCCATCTGGGCGCCGACCGCGCCGTAGACGAGGCACCAGGTGCGCAGCACGCGCCGCGCCTGTTCGCCCCCGGCCGGCTGGCGTCGCGTGCTGGCG
>JBASWX010000084.1:0-4007 GCA_049276695.1 Planctomycetota bacterium | reverse complement strand
TCGTGCGCACGGTGCGCTGGTGCCGCCGCAATCCGATCGCCGCGGCGCTGCTGGCGACCGCGTCGCTCGGCCTCTGCGTGGTGACGGCACTGGCCATGGAGCTTGGCGCCAAGGAGGCGCTGGCATCGCAACGGCTGGAGCAGTTCCAGGCGATGAAGGTCGAACGCGATGTCAGGCTGCTGAAGCGCGCGCTGGACGACGCCCCGGGCCCATGGCCCGAACACGCCGCGGCCCTGCACGAACTCGTCGCGACGGCAGATCGCCTGGTGGCGGGACTGCCAATGCTGCGCGGCGTGCTCGCCGACCTTCGCCGTTCCGGCACCGCCGGTGGTGCAATCGATCGACGCCGTCTGCTGACGGAGCACCCGGCCGCGGCGACCATCGAACGGTTGCGCCGCGACCGGCACGCGATCGCGGCATGGATGGAGGAGCTGGCAAGGGATGGTCGCGTGTCCGAGGCATGGCAGGCCAGCGTGCGCACGCGGCTCGCCGCCATGGACGCGCGGGCGACAAACCTCGAGGCCGAGGTGGCGACGCGTCGCTGCTTCACCTTCCCTGCGATCGACCTCGAGTACCTGCACGACTCGGTAGAGGACCAGATCGCCGAGATCGAGTGGCTGACAGCCAACCGCCTGCCGGCGCTGCGGACCCGCGCCAGCCAGGCCACCGCCGCCGGCGTCGCCCCGACCGGGGCGCTCGCCGAAGCGTGGGCCGCATGCGGCCGCGAGGCCGCGGCGAACCCGAAGTACGGCGGGCTCGTGCTGACGACCCAACCCGGGCTGGTGCCGCTTGGAGCGGATCCTGATTCCGGTCTGCTCGAGTTCGCGCATGCCGCCTCCGGCAAGATCCCGGCCCGCGGCGCCAAGGGTCGGCTCCAGTGCGATGCCGATTCGAGCATCGTCTTCGTGCTCGTTCCCGGCGCCGAAGTCTGGGTCGGCGCGCAGCGCACCGACGCCGATGCGCCGGGCTACGACCCGCATGCGCTGGCCATCGAAGGGCCGCCGCGCCAGGTGCGGCTCGCCCCGTTCCTGCTCGCCAAGCACGAACTGGGGCACGCCCAGTGGAACCGCCTCGCCGAAGGCCTCGGCATCTGGCATCACTGCGCGCGGTACGAGGGGCGCGACGGCTTCGAACGCAAGCCGATCACCCGCGTCACCTGGACCGCGTGCGATCGGCTCTGTCGGGCGCACGGATTCGTGCTGCCGACGGAAGCGCAGTGGGACCACGCGTGCCGCGCTGGCACCGACAGCCCGTGGTGGACCGGAGCGACGCCCGACACGGTGCGGGGCCGCGAGAACGTCCGCGCCAGCCAAGCCGGGGGGCGCGTCCAACCCGGGGGGCGCGTCGCCATCGACGAGGGCGCGCCGAACCCGTTCGGCTTCTTCCAGATGCACGGCAACGTGCAGGAGTGGTGCGCCGACGACTTGATCGAGCGCGACTGGCACCTCGAACCCGGCGATGGCCGGCGGCGCGGAGCCGTCGACGGCGAGCACATGGCCGTGCGCGGCGGCAGCTACATGGTCGAGGCGCCGTCGGCCCGCACGAGCAAGCGCGACACTCTGTTCCGCCTCGATCAGCGGGAAATCCTCGGCATGCGTCCCGCCCTGCCCTTGCACATCCCCCGATGACCACGACCGAGCCATGACACCTCACCTACCGATCCTCGCCTGCATCGCCGCGACCGCAGCTACAGCCGGCGCGCAGAACCTGCCCGGCAACTCCAATCCGAACGGCTTCGCCTCGCAGCTGGTCGGCACCTACACGCTGTTCGCCGCCAACGACCAGAGCCTAGGCATGGAACTGTGGCGGCTCGACCATGGGACCCAGGCGGTCACGCTGGTGTCCGACATCCGCGTGGGAGCCCTGGGCTCGGACCCGCGCGACCTCACCCCGTTCCTCGGCGGCTACGTGTTCTCCGCGTACGAGCGCTCTACCGGCGTCGAGCTGTGGCGTACCGACGGCACGACGAGCGGTACGCAACTGCTGAAGAACATCCACGCAACCGACTCGTCGCTGCCGCGGCAGCTGACGGTGGTCGGCAACCGCCTGTTCTTCATCGCCAACGACGGCACCAACGGCGTCGAGCTGTGGTCGTCCGACGGCACGACGGCGGGCACCGTGCTGGTGAAGGACATCAACCCGACCGGCGACTCCGAGCCGCGCGACCTGGTGGCTTGCGCCGGCATGCTGCTGTTCACCGCCAACGACGGCACCAACGGCCGCGAGTTGTGGCGCAGCGACGGTACGGCCATCGGCACCGTGCTGGTGAAGGACATCAACACGACCGGCGGCTCCGGGGCCCGTGGCCTCGTGGTCCTCGGCGGCATCGCCCTGTTCACCGCGAACGACGGCACCGCGGGCAGCGAGTTGTGGCGCACCGACGGCACCCTGGGCGGCACCTCGCTCGTGCTGGACATCGAACCGGGTGCAGGCAGTTCGGCACCCGGCGAGTTCCACAGCCAGTTCCGGGTGTTCTTCGCCGCGAGCACGACGGCACTGGGGCGCGAACTGTGGATGAGCGACGGCACCGCCCTCGGAACGACTCTGGTCAGCGACCGCAACCCGGGCACCGCCAGTTCCGACCCGCGCGATCTGGTGACGGTCAACTTCTGGGACTTCTGGTTCGTCGCCGACGACGGCCTCACTGGCCGCGAACTGTGGCGGTGCCAGATCAACGGCACCGGCCTGGTGCGCAAGACCGACCTCGTCGCCGGCATCGGCAGCGTCGGACCGCGCGATCTCGTGTACACCGGCGTCCCCGACCGCCTCGTGTTCACGGATGCGAGCGGCGACCCGCGGCTGTGGGGCACGGATGGCAGTGCGGCCGGAGCGTCCGCGCTCGCGTCGTTCCGCTTGGGGCCGATCGCGCTCACCGCCAACCGCAGCGTACTGGCACCGACGAACGTGCTGTTCGTCGCCGATGACGGCGTCACGGGTCTCGAACCGTGGCGCACCGACGGCACCTCCGCGGGCACGGCGCTGGTCGCCGACATCGCACCACTGCCGGCGCCCGGAGTGCAGCCCCTGCTCGACGGACATGTCGACAGCAGCGGCACGCTGGTGACGACCTGCATCGAGAACGGTCACGCCAACGGCCTCGGCGTCATCGCTTTCGGCCCGTCGCCCGGGCCGCCGTTGTTCATCCCCGGCCTGATCAACGGGCCGCTGCTGTTGTCGGCGATCCTGTCGACGAATCTGCTGCTGCTCGATCCGACGGGTACGGCGTGCCTGTCGTTCACGGTGCCGTTGACGGTCGCGTCGGGCGACCTCATCGCCCAGGGCTTCAGTGCCGGCGTGAGCCTGCCCTTCGAATCGACCGACGTCGTCGCGATCGCCAAAGCGAGCGAAGACACCGTGATCCTGTTCGGCGGCGTCACCACGACGACCGGCACGTTCTGCGACGAGGACCATCGTTATGAAGTCAGCGTGACGCTGCCGCCGCTGCCGACCACCGGTGCCCATCCCTCGGGTGTCTTCGTGTTCCGCCACCGGTTCGGCTACGGCCCCAACGTGTGGCTGATGGACCTCGAGAAACACCAATACACCTACGACGGCAAGGCGATCGAGCTGTTCTTCAGCGGCGCGACACCACTGGTGAAGAACCAGGGCCTCGAACTGTGGTTCGTCGACGACGAGACCGGCGAGGCGACCTTCCTGTGGCGCTCCTACTGCTGAGCCGTCACCGGCGCGCGCCTACGCCAGGAACCCGTCGACGTCGCCGTGCTGCATCGCCAGCACCTTGCGCGAGACCTTGACCAGCGCGCGGTTGCAGCGCACGCGCACCGAGTCCTCCTTCATGCCGACTTCGCTGCCGATCGCCGCGAACTCCAGCTCCTGGTACACACGCATCATCACGATGCGCTGGTCGAGCGGCTCGAGCGTCGTGATCGCGAGGCGCACCGCGGCTTCGCGTTCGCTGCCGCTGACCACCGCGCTCGGCGACGGGTCGCGCGCGGCGATCGGCTGGAACACCACCGAGGTGCCGGCCGGCAGCGGCTTCTCCTTGG
>JBASWX010000083.1:0-4842 GCA_049276695.1 Planctomycetota bacterium | reverse complement strand
GGCCGGTGCCACGGCGTAAGCGGTCGTGCGCACCGCGGGCGGCAGCGAGCCAGGGCCGGGTGGCAGCGGTGCGGCGGCGGCGACGATGCGGTCGCCGGCGAGCCAGAAGCGGGCTGGAACGTCGGCGGGTGCGTCGGCGAGCAGGCGCGAAAGCGGCGGCGCCGTGGTACTCGGGCCGGCGCACGATGCGATGGCCAGCAGGGCGAACGCGGACACGGAACGCAGCATGACGGGACTGTCGCGCGCCGGCGGATCGGCGCAAGGGCAACGGTTCCGCCTTGATCCGCGGGGGCGGTCGGGAAGACTCATCGGCTCGCCATGAACCAGCAATCGTTCGAGCAGATCGTAGGCGCGCTCGCGGCCAAGACCCCGACGCCCGGCGGCGGTGCCGCGGCGGCGATGGCCGGCACGATGGGGGCCGCGCTGTTCCTGATGGTGGTGCGGTTCTCGCGCGGCAAGAAGGCGAACGTCGACCGCGAAGGCGACCTCGCCCGCGCCGAGGCCGCGCTCGACGGGCACGTGAAGCGGCTGCTGCCGATGGCCGAGCGCGACTGCCGATCGTTCGACCTGGTGTCGGCGGCGTATTCGATGCCCAAGGACAACGACGGGCAGAAGACGCTGCGCGAGAAGGCGATCCAGGAGGCGATGGTCGGCGCGATGGTGGTGCCGGAGGAGACGCTGTGCATGGTGCGCGACGTGTTCGCGGCGATGCAGCCGGTGTCGGCGTGCATCGGCAAGGCGATCGTCAGCGACCTGGCGTCGGGTGCGGCGCTGCTGTTGGCCGCCGCCGAGGGCGCGTTCCTCAACGTGCGCATCAACGCCAACTTCCTGACCAACCGTGAACTCGCCGACCGCACGCTGGATCGCGCGACCACGGTGATGCAGGAAGTGCGCCGCCAGCAGCAGACCATCGCGGTGTCGGTGGACAAGATGCTCGCATGAGTGCGTCGAAGCCGCCGCTGCTGCTGTGCGTGCTCGACGGTTTCGGCGAGGGCCAGCCGGGCCCGGCGAATGCGATCTGGGTCGCGCAGCCGCGCTTCCTGATGGATCTGCGGCAGCAGTGGCCGACCACGTCGCTGCTGGCGAGCGGCGAGGACGTCGGGCTGCCGTGCGGGCTGATGGGCAACAGCGAGGTCGGGCACCTGAACCTCGGGGCGGGCCGCGTCGTCTACCAGGAGATCACGCGCATCGACCGCGAGATCCGCGAGGGGCGCTTCGCGACCAACGCGGCGCTGCGCTCGGCGATCGAACACGCGGTCAAGGGTGGCGGCACGCTGCACCTGTTCGGGCTGGTGTCGGACGGCGGTGTGCACTCGAGCGACCAGCACCTGAAGGCGCTGCTGCAGATGGCGAAGTCGGCGGGCTTGCGCGGCGAACGGGTCGCGGTGCATGCGTTCCTCGATGGGCGCGACACGCCGCCGCGCTCGGCGCAGGTTTTCGTCGCGCGCGTCGAGCACTGGATGCAGGAACTCGGCACCGGCCGCGTCGCCAGCGTGATCGGCCGCTACTGGGCGATGGATCGCGACCAGCGCTGGGAGCGCGTGCAGAAGGCGTACGACGCGCTGACGCTCGGCCAGGGCCACGTCGCGGACACTGCGCAGGCCGCGATCGCCGCGGGTTACGCGCGCGGCGAGAACGACGAGTTCGTGCTGCCGACCGTGGTCGGCTCGCCGGACCGCGGCCGGGTGCGCAGCGGCGACGCGGTGGTCTTCTTCAACTTCCGGACCGATCGCGCGCGTCAGCTCACCGCGGCGTTCGTCGGCCGCGAGTTCACCGGTTTTGCGCGCGCCAGCGTGCCGGTCGTGCACTTCGTCACGATGACGCGGTACCGCGACGACTTCCCGTGCCCGGTCGCGTTCGCGCCGCAGGGTCTCGCCGGCATCTTCCCCGAACTGGTCAGCAAGGCCGGCATGCGGCAGTTGCGCATCGCCGAGACCGAGAAGTACGCGCACGTGACGTTCTTCTTCTCCGGCGGCGACGAGCAGGAGTATCCGGGCGAACGGCGGGTGCTGGTGCCGAGCCCGAAGGTCGCGACCTACGACCTGCAGCCAGAGATGTCGGCGGCGGGCGTCACCGACGCGCTGCTCGCCGAACTGGCGGGGCCGCAACGGCCGGACGTGACGATCCTGAACTTCGCCAACGCCGACATGGTCGGGCATTCCGGCATCATTCCGGCGGCAGTCGCGGCGGTGCAGACGATCGACCGCTGCCTCGCCCGCATCGTGCCGGCGTACCTGAAGCTCGGCGGCACCGTCGCGATCACCGCCGACCACGGCAACGTCGAGCTGATGATCGACCCGCAGACCGGGCAGCCGCACACCGCGCACACCACCAACCCGGTGCTGCTGGTGATCGCCGGCGACGCGGCGCGCGGGCGTGCCCTGCGCAGCAACGGCCGGCTGTGCGACGTTGCGACCACGCTGCTGCCGATCCTCGGCCTGTCCCGTTCCGCCGGCATGGAAGGAGTCGACCTGTTCGCATGAAGACGATCGCCGCGTTGTCGTTCGCCTGTTTCGCCGGTCTCGCGCTGGCGCAGGGAGCGGTCGGGAAGGTGCCGCCGATCCGCGAGCAGGTCGCCGCGGCGTTCGCGAAGATCGAGCCGCAGCGCATCGAGCACACGGTGCGCACGCTCGCCGGCTTCGGCACCCGGCACGTGCTGTCGCGCACCGACAGCGACACGGTCGGCACCGGGGCGGCGCGCAAGTGGCTGCGCGCGCAGTACGACGCGATCGCGGCGACCACCGGCGGCCGCATGACCGTCGAGCTGCAGGAGACGACTGTGCCGTGCACGCGGCAGGGCATGCCGCGCGAACTGAAGGTCGTCAACGTGATCGCGACGCTGCGCGGCACCAGCGACCCGGAGCGCATGTACGTCGTCGGTGGCCACTACGACTCGCGCAACAGCAAGGGCGAAGACGGCGACGCCGACGCGCCCGGCGCGGTCGACGATGCGTCGGGCACCGCGGTGGCGCTGGAAGCCTGCCGCGTGCTCGCCGGTTCGCAGTGCGCGGCGACGCTGGTGTTCGTCGCCTACGACGCCGAGGAGCAGGGCTGCCTCGGCTCGGCTGCGCACGCCAAGGCGCTGACCGCCGCGGGGGCGAAGGTCGACGGCATGATCGGCTGCGACATCGTCGGCAACACGCTCGGCATGGACGGCGCGCGCCACGACCGCCACCTGCGCTGCTTCAGCTACGCACCGTCGGGCAACGACAGCCTCGGGCGCAGCCTGGCGCGCGCGGTCACCTTCGCGGCGCACACCCATGTCGCCGACTTCGCCGTGCAGCTGATCCTGCGCGGCGACCGCTACGGGCGCGGCGGCGACCACCGTTCGTTCTTCGAGGAGGGCTTCCCGGCGGTGCGGCTGTCCGAGCCGCGCGAGGACTTCTCGCGCCAGCACCAGAACGTCACCCAGCGCGACGGCAAGCCGTACGGCGACCTGCCGGAGTTCGCCGACTTCGCGTTCATGGCGAACGTGACCCGCGTGGTGGTCGCGACGCTGACCGAACTGGCGGGAGCGCCGCCGCCGCCGCGCGTCACCGGGGCGCTGCTGCGGCGCGACCGCTACGACACCGAGATCACCTACGAACTGCCGCCGGGGGCCACGCAGTGCGAGTTCGTGTGGCGCGCGACCACCGACGCCGATTGGACGCACGTGGTCGACATGACGACGGCGAAGCCTGTGCCGCGCGGTGAACGCTGGCTGGCGACGCTGCCGGGCGTCTGCCTCGACGATGTGGTGGTCGGTGTGCGCACGGTCGGCGAGAACGGTGCGCGCAGCCGCGCGATGGCGCCGCCGGAGCCGGACCGGTTCGCCCAGCGGCCGAGCGGCGCGACGCCGGCGGGCGGCGAGGGGCGCGGCCGATGATCCCACCGCGCGCTTCTCGGGGCAGGCTGGTCGTCGCAGCGTGCACGTTCTTGCTGGTGGTGTCTGGTTGCGGCGTCGGCGACGGCAGCGACATCGGTCCGTCGTTACCCGACCAGCCAGCCGCGAGCTGCAAGGTGGTGGTGCTCGACGACCAAGGGCGCGGCGTCGTCGGCGCTGCGGTGCGCGTCGCCGGTTTCACCGCGCTCACCGGCCGCAACGGCCGCGGCGACCTGCTGGCCGAGCCGCGCGGCCGGCAACTGGTCGCGATCGATGCGCGCGATGCGGCGGCGGCGAACGGCGACGCGCTGCCGGCGTTCGCCGTGGCGACCACGATCACCGGCCCGGACCTGCCGGCGGTGTTGCACGTTCCGGACCTGTCGGCGTCGGCGACGGTGGTGCCCGGCTCGCAGGCCGCGGCCAGCACGATCACCACTGCCGCGGGCGCGATCCTGACGATCCGCGCCGGCAGCAGCGTCGGCATCACCAGCGGTGCGGGCAATGCGGTGGTGCGCGCCGGCGACCTGCGGCCCGAGCACCTGCCCGGCGATCTACCGCTGGCAGCGCCTGGCGCGCTGCTGTTCACCGCCGGCGTGTGGATCGATGCGCCCGCGGTGTCGTTCACGCCGGCCGCCCGGATCGACGTCGCCGACACGCTCGGTTCCGGCAACGGCCAGGTGCGCACGTTCCGCTTCGATCCGGCGGCCGGGGAATGGAGCGAGCTGGCGACGGCGAACGCCGCCGGCGGCCGCATCGTCAGCGACGTCGCGGTCACCCAAACCGGTCTGTACGCGTTCGCGGCGGCGGTGCCGGCGACCAGCGTCACCGGGCGGATCGTCGATTCCGCCGGCGTGGTCTTGCTCGATGTGCTGGTGCGCGTCGACCAGTCGACGACCGTCACCGATCGCAACGGCGTGTTCGCGGCCGCGGGCGTGCCGGCGGCGCTGGCCGATGGCTCGGCGCGCTCGGCGGCGGTCGAG
>JBASWX010000082.1:0-13315 GCA_049276695.1 Planctomycetota bacterium | reverse complement strand
CTTCAGGCCCTTGGCTTCGGCGCGTTCGCGCAACACGCCGTAGACGAGCGATGCGTCGGCGCGCAGTTCCTGGACCAGGAAGTCGAACGCCGGCGAGCCTTTGCGCCGCGGGGCCACCACGTCGCGCGCGGCCGGCGCTGGTGTGGCGTCACCAGTGTCGGCACGGTCGTCGCCCGCTTCGTCCGCACTGGCGGCGCTGGCGTCTGCCGCCGCGGTGCTCGGAGTCCAGGCCGGCCCCGAGGTGACGTTGCGCGGTTCCCCGCGGGTGCTCAGCGGCGGCAGGCCGAGCGCCTTGCGCGCGCGGCCGTACTGGATCGGCTGCATGTTGACGCCGGCCTCCTCGGCCTTCTTGCGCAAGGATGCGTAGTCGAGATCCGGGTTCTCGCGCAGGCGTTCGATGGCGAACGCTTCGCCGGAGATGCGTTGGGATCCAGTCATCATCGTGGTGCGTACGGAAAGAGAGGGCCGACGATGCAAGGGCCGCGGTGCGTCGTGCGCAAGGGCAATCTGCCGCCGCCACCGGCGCCGGTCGCGGTCACTCGACGTGGATGTGCCGGCCGCCGTTCTCCCGGGCCATGCCACCGAGGAAATCGGTGTCGTTCTGGTCGCCGAAGGTGATGCAGTGGATGGCGATCTTGCGCAGGTTGTTGCACTCGCGCACGCGGCGCCGGATCTCGTCCTTGTCGATTACGCGGCCGGCGGTCGGCGCCCCGTCGCTGATCACGTACAGCGTGTCGAAGCCCGCCGCGTAGTACTTGTCGTGCAGGCCGCGGCCGCCGAAGTCGAGCGACTTGTCGAGCGCGTCGTGCAGGTTGGTCGGCCCGCTCGGGCGCAGCGTGTCGAGGAAGTTGCCGAGCAGGTCGTCGCGCGCGACGTCGTCGAGCCTGACCAGCGCCGGCCGGCCGCCTTCCTGGCGCCAGATGCGCACGTCGTCGCTGAACACGACGATGTTCACCAACGCGCCGTCGGGCAGCGACATGATCAGGCGCTTCAGTTCGGTGACGACGATCGCCGCCTTGGTCCCGGCCTGGCCGGCCAACGGCGTGACGCCGGTGCCGCCGGTGCCCTTCACCTTGATGGGCTCCGCCATCGAGCCGCTGAAGTCGACCACGAACAGGACGCGGTCGGACTCGACCTCGAGGTTGAAGAACTTCGCGTACTTGGTCTCGACCGGTTTCTTGGCGCCTTCCTCGCCGGCCGGGCGCACGGTGAACGTGGTGCCCTCCTTCTGCCAGAACGACTTCCACGGCTCGATCGTGCCGCGCACGACACTCTGGCCGGTCAGGCCCTCGAGCAGCTTGTGCAGGCGCACGTCCATCGCCCACGGGTCCTTCTTGCGCGCCAGTTCGGCGTCGAGCCCGCGGATCAGCACCGGGATCACCGACTTGCACTTCTGGATCGCCAGTGCGAACGCGGCGGCGCTGCGCACCTGCCAGATCGCATCGCGCAGCAGCAGCTCCTCGAGCCGCTGGTTGGCGTTGGCTTGCAGCTGCAGCGTGGTCGCGGCCGGCTTCTTGCCCAGCGACTCGTCGACGTGCGGCTGCAGCGCCACGCCGATCGCGTTGGCGGCGGCGATGCGCACGTTCGGCTCGGTGTCGCGCAGCAGTTCGACCAGCGTCGGCACCAGGTCGACCGTCGGGTCCTTCGCCATCGCGTTGACCGCCTGCACGCGCAGTTCGATCGGCATCGTGTGGCAGGCCCGGATCAGTTCGAGCTGCGCCTCGACGCTCGGGTGGCCGCCGAGCACGCGCAGCACCGCGGTGGCGTTCTGCTGGTCCTGGTTCTTCTTTGCCGCGCGGATGCCCGGCGCATTCAGCATCTGCAGCAGCCACGGCAGGATGCCCTCGCCGGTCATCGAGCGCAGGTGCTTGCTGGCCAGCGCCTGCACGCGCCACGGCAGCAGTTCGCGGTAGAAGTCGATGGTGTCGGTCGAGGTCCCGGCCCCGGCCGGTTTCGGGTCGACGCTGGCCGCCTCGAACAGCATCTGCGCGGCGGCGAGCGTGTTCCACTGCGCGATCCTCTGCATGCGCTGGTCGAGTGCGGTGAGGGCCGCCTCGTCGGTCTTGTCCTCCTTCACCAGCCGGAACGCGCCGGTCTTGTACTCCTGCAGCCAGGCGCGGAAGCCGGCGATGTCGGCTGCCTGCACGTCGTTCTCGGCGGCCGGTGGCGCGTCCTTGCCGGCACCCGCGGCGGGCGGCTTCTGTTGCGCGGCGAGGGCGAGGGCCAACGGCGCCAGCGCGAGCAGGCGGACGGAACGGGCGAGCATCCCGGCACGATTACGCGGGGCGGCGGCGCGGGGGAAGGGCCGACCGGGGTGGGTGTGTGGGCCTCGCCCGACAGCACCAGTCCAGGAACCTGGGCCGGCCGAAGGCTGGAAACCGGCAGCAGCGGGCAACCCGCCTGACGCCACTGCAGCCACTGCGTGAGCAGTTCGGCGCCGATCAGGCCGCATCGAGCGGCACGTTGACGACCACGGGGCCACCGTTCCGGGCGGTGACGTTTCCCCGCTTCGCGGTAAGAGTCGTGCATGCAACCGGGCAGGCTCGAAGCCGACTTCGAACGCTGGCGAACCGCTGGCGACCTCGACGCGCTGGCCGCGGTCTTCGACGTGGTGGCACCGGACCTGTGGCGTCTGGCGCGGCACCTGGTGCGCGACGCCGCAGCTGCCGAGGACCTGGTGCAGACGACATTCCTCGAAGTGCTCGCGCAGCCCGGGCGGTTCCGTGCCGGAGCGCCGCTGATGCCCTGGCTCGTCGGCATCCTGACGCGGCAGGCGGGCAAGTCGCGGCGGCGGGCGGCGCGCGTCGTCGATCCTGCCCGGATCGCGCGGCCCGACGAGCCGGCGCCGGACGTGCCGGTGGCGGCCGCCGAAGCGGATGCCGTGGTTCGTTCCGCCCTGCAGCGACTCGACGAGCCCTACGCGAGCGTCGTGCGCGCGCACTTGCTGGATGGTGCGCGTGCCGTCGATCTCGCCGCCGAACGGCAAGTCGCGGCGGGCGCCATTCGCATGCAGCTCAGCCGCGGCCTCGCGATGCTGCGGCGGTTTCTGCCGGCCGGGCTCGCCGTGCCGGTGGTCGTGCTCCGGGCGGAAGCGGCCGCTCGGGTGCGCGGCGAGGTGCTGGCGAAGGCGGCAGCCGTCTCGCCAAGCATCACCGTCGGGTGGTTCCTCTGTTGGTTCCCGGGAGCCTTGCTCGTGTCCAAGCACAAACTCGGCGCCGCGATGGTCGCGGTCGTGGCCCTGCTCGCCTGCCTCCCGTTCGCGAAGAGGCTGCTGACCAGCCCCGCCGCGGAACTGCTGCCGTCGTCGGCGAACCGCGTGCAGGCCGCGCTGCCGAGCGATGCGCAAGCTGCAGCCGTCGGGGCGAACGGCGCGCCGTCGGCGACGCCAGCATTGCGCGACGCTGTACCTGCCGTGGCGGCGCCTGGCCTGTGGCTCGTCGGCACCGTGCGTCCGCCGCGACGGCCGCGCGATTTGCCGATCGAGCCGCCGATCACGATCGACGTCGTGTTGCTCGGCACGCCCGCGCAGCTGCGGGCCAAAGTCGATGGCGAAGGCAACTACGCGCTCGACCTGCTGCCGTTGGTGGCACCGCGGCCGCCAGCGGAAACCGGCATCATCCGCAGCGAGCGCGCGGCGCCGTTCGCCGAGCAGCGCCCGCTGCTGCACGTGACGGCGCGCCACGAGTTCCTGATGCCGGTGATGGCGATGGTGGCGGTGTCGCTGCCCGATCTCGCGACGCTCTTCGGCAGTCGCCATGAAGTGCGGCAGGACTTCGATCTGCGGCCGGCCGCCGTGTTGCACGGTCACGTCGTCGTGCCGAACGACGACCACGTCGCGCACACGAAGCTGGCGGCGTTCACGACGGAGTCGCTGCGTGGTCGCGTCGCCGAGCCGGTTGCGACCATGCAGCCCGATGCGCAGGGTGAGTTCGCGATCACCCTCGGCATCGAAGGTGCGGTCGAACTCTGGGCGTTCCATCCGCGCCGTCGACCGCTGCTACTGTCCGTCGTGGCGCAGTTCGGGCGTCGCACGGAAGTTGGCACCGTGCGGCTCGAAGCGCCGTGGGTGAGCGTGCAGGGACGCATCGACTTGCCGCTGGATCTGCCCGGCAACGTTCTGATCGCCGCGCGGCCGGCGGCGCCGTCCGCTGCGGACACCGTGCTCACGACCTTCGAGTGCCTCGCTCGTGCCGGCGACCGGCTCGTCGATACGCAGCGTGAGGCATGGAGCGATGCTGGTGGCTCGTTCGTGCTCGAGGGGCTCGAGGCCGGCCCTTGCACAGTGCGCATCGACTCGGTGTCGATGTGGCCGATGATCCCCGCCGACGAAGGTATCGTCGTCGTCGCGCCTGCAGTTGGCGTGGTGCTCGCCAGCGATCGGGTGCCGATGCGGTTCGAGGTGCATGGTGCGAATGGGCCGCTGCAGGGCGCAGACGTGACGATTGTCACCGGCGATGCGCACAGTCGACTCTCGAGCGGCTCGGAAGGGGACGTGCAGTGGCTCGGCCGGCGCGATCTCGCTTATCGCGTCACGGTCGACGAGGCGCGGCACGAATCGCGCACGTTCGCGTGGACAGGTGCGGAGCTGGCGGCGGGGCCGCAGCGCGGTCAGTTGTGCGGCAAGCCGACCGCTGCACTCGATGTCACGATCGTCGACGAAGTGGACACCGGCGAGAAGCACGTGCGCCTTCGCCTGCTCGCGGCAGACGGCAGCGAATTGGCGCAGGCGCGCGAACGCCAGGGCGTCGTCGGCAGTGAGCCGTTGCGGTTCGAGGCGCTGCCTGCCGGCCGCTTCCTGCTGCGCATCGAGCCCGAGCACACCTCCTCGTTGCACCCTTCGATCGCCGGCGCGCCAACGGAGACGGCGTCCAGCGTGGTCGATCTGCGCCCAGGCGAGACGGTCCGCGTGATGGTCCGGCGCCGCGCCGTCGGTCGGTTGCGCATCGACGCCGCACTCGAGACGGGCGACGCCAAGCGGGCCGGGTTCCAACTGCTGGACGCAGCCGGACAGCCGGTCGCGGTGCGGACGATCATGGACCGTCCCGACGGCTGGGCCGAGAGCAAGGGCGTGCTCGACTGCCGCGTGCGCAACACGATCGTGCCCGATCTCCTGCCGGGCTCGTACACGGTGCTGGTCACGCACGCGTCGTTCGGAACGCTGCGGCGCACGGTCGACGTGACGGCTGGTGCGACGGCGATGCTGCGGCTCGAACGCTGACGCGAGCGGCGACCGACGACCACTCCGAACCCGCTGCCCCACTCGAGCAGATGCCGGGAGGGAATCGTCTCGCCATTGCTAGTTCCCATGGAGGCACTTACGTAGCTTGTTGAAATTACGGAGTTGTGTTCCGATATTGCATCGGTGACCGAGCCGCCAATCCCCCGGCCCACCCGCACTCGCCAGATCCGCGACGCGCTGGCCCGGTCGCCGGTCGTGACCCTGCTCGGCGCGCGTCAGTGCGGCAAGACCACGCTGACCCTGGGCCTGAGTTCGAGCGCCACCTTCGACCTCGAGAAGTCCACCGACCGCCTCGCTCTGGCGACCGCGCCGGAACAGACGCTCGGATCGCTGCGCGGCCTGGTGGTCATCGACGAAGTGCAGACGATGCCGGCACTGCTGCCAGTGCTGCGCGTGCTCGCCGATCGTCCCGGCCAGCCCGCCCAGTTCCTGCTGCTCGGCAGCGCTTCCCCCGACCTGATCCGGGGTACGTCGCAATCGCTGGCCGGCCGCGTCGCGTTCGTGGACTTGAGCGGGTTCGACCTCACCGAAGTCGGCGTCGAACACGCGACCCGGCGGTGGCATCGCGGCGGCTTCCCGCGTTCGTTCCTCGCCGCGGACGATGCCGCCAGCTACGCGTGGCGCCAGGACTTCATCGAGACGTTCCTGAGCCGCGACGCCGTGCAGTTCGGCATCAGCCTGCCGCCCGAGGGCCTGCGACGATTCTGGACCATGCTCGCGCACGGTCACGGTGGCACGCTGAACGCGGCCGAGCTGGGTCGCGCGCTCTCGATCGACCAGAAGACCGCCAGCCGCTACGTCGACGTGCTCGCCGGCACCTTCCTCGTGCGCCGCCTGCCGCCGTGGTTCACCAACACCAAGAAGCGCCTGGTGAAGGCGCCGAAGGTCTACGTGCGCGACAGCGGCATCCTGCACGCCCTGCTCGGGCTGCGCAGCGGCGCCGAGGTGATGAGCCACCCGCGCTTCGGCCTGTCGTGGGAGGGCTTCGCGATCGAGGAGATCATCGGCCTGCTGCAAGCCGAACGCGATGCGTGCTTCTGGGGCACGCACAGCGGGGCCGAACTCGATCTGGTCGTGCCGCGCGGCGGCAAGGTGTACGGCTTCGAGTGCAAGTTCGCCGACGCGCCGGCGGCGACGAAGTCGATGCACGAGGCGCGCGAAGAACTCGACCTGGAGAAACTGTTCGTCGTCTACCCGGGCGCGCGTTCGTTCGAGCTCGGCGAACGCATCGTTGCGGTCGGTCTCGGGGGATTGCCGGAGGTCCTGGCGCGGTTGTGACCGGATGACGGACGAACACGAGCTTCTCACGCGGGGTAACACCGACGCGATGCACCGCAGCGTGCGCACAGCACGGGCCGTGCACGCCGCACTCGGTGTACCGATGGTGGTGTGGCGCGATGGGCGCGTGCAATGGGTCGATGCAGCGACGCTGAACCCCGTGGCGTGGCCCGCCGGAGTCAGGGAGCACGAGCCGCCGCAGCCGCCGCGTTGCTGACCCCAGCGCAACCGGCGCGTCTCACAGATCGACGACGATCGGCGGCTGCAGCGGGCGGTAGCGGGCGGTGCAGTTCGAGGCGTTGACGAAGCGCGTGCCGTCGCGCTCGACGGTGCCGTAGCCCTCGTGGATGTGGCCGAACACGTGCAGCCGCGGGCGGATCCGCAGCAGCTCGCGCAGCAGGTCCTCGCAGCCGACGTCGTCGCCGCCTTCGGTGCGGTCGAGGATGCCGGCCGGCGGGCCGTGGGTGATCAGCACGTCGACGCTGGCGGGGCAGAGTTGCCACTTCGCGGCAAGCTGCGGCCCGCGCGGCAGGTTGAACGCCCAGTCGTAGAACCACGGCTGCCACGGCGAGCCCCAGATGCGCAGGCCGCCGATCGTGGCCTCCTGGTCCTGCAGGTAGACGGCGTGGCCGATCAGCGAACGGGCAAGCGCGGGGTCACGTTCGAACAGCCAGTCGTGGTTGCCGGCGATCACGACCTTGTGGCGGTGGGGCAGCCGCGCGAGCCAGCGGTCGAAGTTGGCGATCTGCGGCAGCGTGCCGCGCATCGTCGCGTCGCCGGCGTGGATCAGCAGGTCGCCGTCGGGCACCGTCAGCTGGTCGTGCAGGTCGTGGGTATCGGAGAGGCAGACGATGCGCATCGCGGCGCGATCGTAGCGCGGCGGTCAGTGCGGCGCTGGCGCGAGCAGCGCGCGCAGGGCGGGATCGAGTTCGCCGTGCGTGAACGTGAACCCGGCCGCGAGCAGCGCCTTCGGGAGCGCGCGCTGGCTCGCCAGCAGCAGTTCGTCGGCCATCGTGCCGAGCAGCAGACGCAGCGCGAACGCAGGCACCGGCAGCACCGTCGGCCGCCGCAGCACCGTGCCGAGCGTGCGGGTGAACTCGGCGTTGGTGACCGGCGCTGGCGCCACTGCGAGCACCGGCCCACGCAGCGTCTCGCGGTCGAGGGCGAACGCGATGGCGCGCACCAGATCGTGCCGCGTGATCCAGCAGAGCCACTGCCGGCCGTGACCGAGCCGGCCGCCGAGCCCGAGCCGGAACGGCGGCAGCAGCTTCGCCATCGCGCCACCGGATGGATCGAGCACCATGCCGATGCGCAGGTTGACGACGCGCAGCCCGGCGTCGATGGCGGGCTTCGTGCCCGCTTCCCAGGCACGCGCGACATCCGCGAGGAAGCCTTGGCCCGGCGCGCTGCGTTCGTCGAGTTCCTCGTCGCCGCGGTCGCCGTAGAAGCCGGTCGCCGAGGCGGCGATCAGCACGCGCGGTCGGGTGGGCAGCTGCACGAGGGTGCGGCACAGCCGTTCGGTTGCCGGTCCGCGGCTGTCGGCGAGTTCACGCCGGCGGTTGGTCGTCCATCGCCCCTTCGCGACGTTCTCGCCGGCGAGGTGGATCACCGCGTCGATGGCGTGCAGGCGCGAGCCGTCGAGGCTGCCGGTCGACGGGTGCCACAGCACCGCGTCGGCCGACGGGTCGGGCCGGTGCACGAGGCGCACGAACGTGTGGCCCGCGGCCCGCAGCGCGGGCAGGAGTGCCGAACCGACGAAGCCAGAGGCGCCGGTGATCGCCAGGTGCATGGGGAACCCTGCCCGGAGCGGAACCATGGCCTTCCGCCTGACGCGACGCAACCGCGCGGGTCGAAGTGACTATCATCCGCTGCCCTCTCGCATGCGTCTCCCCCGGCCCGAGATCCTGTTCGCGCTGTGCGCCGCCACCACCGGGTCGTTGGCGCAAGACTCGTTGCGCGAACGGGTCAACCAGGCGCTCGACGCCGCGCGGCCGGCACTGCTCGGCCATCTGCGCGCCGCCAGCGACCCGTCGCAGCGGCCGGGAGAACTGGCGTTGATCGTGCTCGCGGCGACGCACGACGGGCTCGACGGTGCGGACGACGTCTACCAGCGGGCGATGACGCGGCTCGGTCGCGCCGATCCGTCCGAGACCTACGACCTCGCGCTGCGGCTGATGGTGCTGGAGGCCGTGCCGACGTTCCCCGGGCGCGACGAACTGGCGGCTGCCGACGCCAAGGAACTGCTGCTGCACCGCCACAAGAGCGGCACGTTCGGCTACGGCCGCACTCCCGGCGGTTGGGATCTCAGCAACACCCAGTATTCGGCGCTCGGGCTGCGCTCGGCGCGCGCGCTCGGCGTCAAGATCGACCGCGCGGTGTGGAGCCGGCTGGCGAGCGAAATCGGTGCCCAGCAGGACTCGTATGGCGGCTTCAACTACGGCCGCAACGACTCGGGCTTCGGTTCCTACGCATCGATGACTGCGGCCGGCATCGCGGTGCTGGCGACCTGCCGCCAGGAACTGGACGCCGGCGGCCAGGCGCCGCAGTCGCTGGCGGGCCGGATCGAACGCGGTTGGCAGTGGTTCGCGCGCAACACCGCGACGATCGGCTCGCCGCGCGAGCGCTGGTCGTTCTACTTCCACTACGGCCTCGAACGCGCCGCGATCCTGTGCGACATCGAGAAGGTCGGCGAGGTCGGCTGGTACGAACGCGGAGCCGCGATGCTGTGCGATCTGCAGCTGCCGGGCGGCGGTTGGCAGAGCCGCAGCGACGGTCACCCGGGCGGGCACCTTGCCAGCGGTCGCGGCGACCTGGTGCCGACGGCGTTCGCGGTGCTGTTCCTGCGGCGCAAGTTCCAGAAGATCAGCGGCCCGGTCACGCCGCAGGTCGTGCGGCTGGTGAACATCGGACCGGCGTCGAAGCCTGGCGACGTCGATGCCTGCGCCAGCGAACTGGTGCGGCGTGGCAAGCCGGCGTTGCCCGAGGTGTTCCAGGCGCTGCGCAGCGAGGTCGAGCTGCAACGGCGGGCGGCGGCGGCGGCGTTGGCCGGCATCGCCGGCGACAACTTCGGCTACGACGCGGCGAAGGACGCCGCCGCGAACCGCGACGCGGTGGTGCGCGCCGAGCTGTGGTTCCTGAAGAACCGGTGAGCGACGGATCGTCGCTGGCCGGGGCCCCAGGGGCGATTCGCAAAATGGAGTTGCCAATTCCATTTTTGGCAGCAAAATGGAGTTGTGTACTCCAGATTGCTAGCGCTGCCGGAGGCCAGCTTCTTCCTGTTCGGGCCGCGCGGCACCGGCAAGAGCAGCTGGGTGAAGGCGGCTCTGCCGAACGCCGTCGTGGTCGATCTGCTGGAAGCGGACACGCACAACCGCTTGCAAGGTGCGCCGGAACGGCTCGAGGGCATGCTCCCGCCGGGCCACAAGGGCTGGGTCGTCATCGACGAGATCCAGAAAGTGCCGGCCCTGCTCGACGAAGTGCATCGCCTGATCGAGAAGAAGAAGTGGCGGTTCGCGCTGACCGGTTCGAGCGCGCGCAAGCTGCGTCGCAGCGGCGCCAACCTTCTGGCCGGCCGTGCCCGTACGCACGAGATGCTGCCACTGACCGCCGCGGAACTGGGCAAGGACTTCGACCTTGCGCACGCCGTTCGCTTCGGTGGGTTGCCGAGCGTGTGGGTGGAGAAAGACCCGGCCGACTACCTGGCCAGCTACGTACGCACCTACCTGCAGCAGGAAGTGCAGCAGGAGGGCCTCACGCGCAACCTCGGCGCCTTCGCCCGCTTCCTCGAGGCCGCGTCGTTCAGCCAGGGCAGTGTGCTGAACATCTCCGGTGTCGCGCGTGACTGCGGCGTCGAACGCAAGAACGTGGAGCAGTGGTTCCAGGCACTCGACGATCTGCTGCTGGCGGTGCGGGTGCCGATGTTCACGCGGCGGGCGAAGCGGGAGATGGCGGCGCATCCCCGGTTCTTCCTGTTCGATGCGGGTGTGTATCGAACCTTGCGGCCGCGCGGGCCGCTCGATTCACCGGCGGAGATCGACGGCCCGGCTCTCGAGACCGTGCTGCTCAATGAACTGCGGGCCGCGAACGCCTACCGGCGACTCGGCTACGAGATCTCTACCTGGCGCACGCGCAGTGGTGTCGAGGTCGACTTCGTGCTGTACGGCGAGCGGGGCATGCACGCGATCGAGGTGAAGCGGAACGCCGAAGTGCGCGGCGACGACCTGGGCGGTCTGCGGTTGTTCGGCGAGGACTACCCACCTGCGAAGCGATGGCTGCTCTACGGTGGCAAGAAGCGGCTGCTGCTCGACGGCGTGCAGTGCGTGCCGTTCGTCGACGGCCTGCGTGAGCTCGCCGCGGCATTGTGACCTACGGGTGATCTCGTTGCGCGCGACTGACGCGGCGAGCCCGTATCATCCGCCGGACCCGCGCTCCCGCCGTCTCCCATGACCGACCCCCGCTCCGCCTTCGCGCGCACCGCCGCGCGACGACGCCATCTCGACCAGGGCAACCTGCTGCGCTCGCTGACCCTGGTCATCAACGGCGTGCCGGGCGGCATCAACCTCGGCCAGGGCGTCTGTGATCTCGACACGCCGGCACCGCTGGTCACCGGGGCGATGGCGTCGATCGATGGCGGCGACCGCCAGCTCTACACGCCGTACGCCGGCCTGCCCGACCTGCGCGCGGCGATCGCCAAGAAGCTGCAGCGGCACAACGGGCTGAAGTACGACGCGCGCAACGTCGCGGTGTGCAGCGGCAGCAGCGGCGCCTTCTTCGCCGCCGGCATGACGCTGCTGGAGGCGGGCGACGAGGTCGTGCTGTTCGAGCCGTTCTACAGCTACCACTGGACCACGGTGCCGCTGTTCGGGGCGGTGCCGAAGGCGGTGCCGTTGGACCGCGAGACGCTGGCGTTCGATCCGGCGGCGCTGCGGCGCGCGCTGACCGCGAAGACCCGCGCCGTGGTCGTCAACACGCCGGGCAACCCGTCGGGCAAGGTGTGGACGCGCGGCGAACTCGAACAGCTGGCCGCGCTGCTGGACGGCACCGACGTGCTGGTGCTGACCGACGAGGTCTACGAGTACATGTGCTTCGACGGCCGCGACCACGTGTCGCCGGCGACGGTCCCGGGGCTGGCCGAACGCACGCTGACGCTCAATTCCTTCAGCAAGACGTTCTCGATCACCGGCTGGCGCATCGGCTTCCTGGCCGGGCCGGCCGACATCGTCGAGAAGTGCGGCATCGTGTTCGACCAGGTCGAAGTGTGTGCAGCGCGGCCGATGCAGCGCGGCGTGCAGCGCGCGCTCGAGCAGCTGCCGGACGCCTACTACACCGAGTTGCGCAGCGGCTACGAGCGGAAGCGCGACGCGTTCTGTGGCGCCCTGCGCGACGCCGGGTTCACGTTCCAGGTGCCGCAGGGCGCCTACTACGTGCTCGCCGACTACCGGGGCGTGTTCGGCGACAAGGAGCCGCATCCGGCGGTGCTCGCGATGATCGAACGCATCGGCGTGAACGCGGTGCCCGGCCACTTGTTCTTCGCCGATCCGGACGGCGTGCGCAGCATGCGCTTCCAGTTCGCCGTGGATTGGCCGGTGCTCGAGGAAGCGATGGCGCGCCTGCGGAGCCTGTCGGCATGAGGCCGCTCGCGTTCGTGCTGGCGGGAGTGGTGGCCGTGGCGCCGGCATCCGCGCAGCATCCCGAACCCGCCGCCGGACTGGTCGCGCTGCACCAGGCGCTGCTGGATGCCGCGACCGACGTCGTGGTGATGAACGTCGCCGCGCACCCGGACGACGAGTCGTCGCGCACCGGGGCGATCCTGCGCAAGAAGCACGGCATGCGCATCGTGACCGTCTACACGACGCACGGCGACGGCGGCCAGAACGCGATCGGCCGCGAGATCGGGCCCGAACTGGCGGCGCTGCGCGTGCGTGAGACGCTGCGCGCGTCGGCGATGAGCGGCGTCGAAGTGCGTTGGCTCGGCATGCCGGACTTCGGCTTCAGCAAGACGCTCGACGAGACGCTGTTGGTGTGGGGCGCCGACAAGCTGCGGGATGCGATGCGCGAAGCGCTCGACCGCGTCGATCCCGACGTCGTGATCACCAACCACTCGCTGACGCAGGGGCACGGCCACCACCGCGCGTCGTTCTGGGCGATCCACGAAGTGCTGAAGGAACGCACCGCGGCGGGCCGTTTCGCGCCGCTGCTGCTCGGCCGCTGCGGCGTCGAGGCGGCGCAACTCGTGCTCGACCCGGGCGAACTGGACGCGGTGCGCGGCGAGACGTTCGCGCGGCTCGCGCACCGCGCGTGGACGCAGCACGTGACGCAAGGGCCGTGGGGGCCGCACAACCCGCTGCAGGTCGGCAAGGACTTCTGGAAGGTGGTGTGGCCCGAGGGCGATGCCAGGTTGGCGGTCGAACCGGCGGCGTGGGGGCGCGAACGTCCGGCTGGCGCGGGATTGCCGGCCGAAGCGGCGGCGATGCCGCGCGGTGACCTGCTGCGGTTGGCGCGTGAGCGGCTGTTGGCGGTGCGGGCGGAGATGCAGGCACTGCGCGCCGACCGGTGGTCGCCAGCGACGCGCCGGCGCGCGAGCGTGCTGCGGCTGCGGCAGGACGCGCTCGAACGCGTGGTGCTGGCGATCACCAACGTGCGGGTCGAAGCGTGGCTCGACCGCGACGAGGTGGCGCTCGGCGGCAACGGCAAGGCGATGGTGGTCGTGCACGGCCACGAACGCACCGGCCAGATCAAGGTGCGTTGCGGTGGCGCGGCCGGGGAACCGGTGCAGGTCGCGGTGCGGCCGACGCCGTT
>JBASWX010000081.1:0-1970 GCA_049276695.1 Planctomycetota bacterium | reverse complement strand
GCGCCGGCTCGAGGGCCGCGACGTGCCGCTGCGCGACCGCGCGCGCTTCTTCCATGCCGCGGCACTGCTGGCCGGTGCCGGGCCCGCCGAAACCAGCCGCGCGCTGCGGCTGATGGAACAGGCGCTGGCTACGGTGCGGCCCGACCTCGAGTCGTTCTACGTCGTGCACGAGGCGCTGAAGAAGCACGACAAGAAGCTGGCGCTGCGTTTCCTCGACGCCGTCGACGTCGGCCGCGGCACGACGCCGGACCAGCTGCTGTTCATCGCGCTCGAGTACATGGCGCTCGGCGAGGCGCCGTCGGCGATGCGGGCCGCGAAGCGGGTGCTCGAGCTCGCGGTCGACCTCGACCAGCGCCTCGACGCGATGCGCGCGGTGCTGACCTGCCACAACATGCTCGGCGAACGCGACCACGCGCGCGCCGGCTTCTTCGAGATCCGCGAACTGCTGCTGCAGCGCGGCAAGTTCGACGTGCTCGAGAAGCTGCTGAAGAACGAGGACTTCGTCGGCCAGGCGCTCGACCACTTCGAGATCAAGGTCGAGCTGGCCAGCGTCTACGAGCAGATGGAGGGCCGCGACTTCGACCGCGCGTCGCTGCAGGTCGGCATCGCGCGCGCGCTGCGCGCGCGGCGCGAGGTCGAGGCGCTGCAGACCGCGCACGGGCTGTTGCGCGAGGTCGGTTGCAGCTTCCCCGAGCTGGCCAAGGACGAACTGGCGGCGATCGAGAAGCTGCTGGCGCTGCAGGACCAGCCACCGGCGACCGGCGACCTCGGCCAGGCGGCCAGCGCCGCGCTGGCCAAGGGCCTCGGCCGCGCCCCGCGCGTGCTGGTCGTCGGCGGCAACGAGCAGCAGCGTCGGCACCACGCCCGGCTCGAGGAGTTGGCCAGCGCGTGGGGGTTCCAGGGCGAGTGGCTGATGACCAACTACACCTCGCCGCAGCGCACCGTCGCGACCATCGCCGACCGGGTGCGGTCGGGCATCGACCTGCTGGTCCTGCTGCACTGGAACCGCCACGAGACCACCGAGCCGGCGCACGAACTGGCGCGGGCGGCGGGCGTGCCGGCGCGGACTGTGCACTACGCCGGCTTCACCAGCCTGCAGGTCGCGCTGACCGACCAGTTGCAGCGGCTGGCGCAGGCCGCCGGCGCGGGGCGCGAGATCGCCAAGGGCCGTTCGGCGCGCTGAGCCCGGGGCGCTAGCCTGTCCCGGGTGGCCGAGTCCTGTGACTGCCTGATCGTCGGCGCCGGACCGGCTGGTGCTTCGCTGGCGATCCTGCTGGCGCGCGACGGCCTGCGCGTGGTGTTGGTCGACCACGGCCGCGGTCACCGCAGCGGGCCGTACGAGACGCTGCTCGGCGGGGCGCGGACGATGCTGGATCGGGTGGACCTCGCGTCGGTCATCGGCGGCGGCGCCGAGCCGGACCCGTTGCGTCACGGCGCGATCTGGGGCGAAGGCGCCGTCGCGTGGCGCGCCGGCGAGCCGGCGGGATTGCTGCTGCGTCGCGGCCCGTTCGACGCGGCGCTGCGGACCGCAGCGGCCGCGGCCGGTGTGACGGTACGGTGTCCGGCCCGGGCGATGCCGGGAACGCACGGCTTCGCAGTCGTCGCCGTCGGCGACGAACACGCTGCTCCCGAGCTGTGGGCACCGCGCCTTGTCGTGCTCGCGACGGGTCGGGCCGGACACGCCGGCGTGCCCGGGCAACGGCGCACGTTGGCGTTGACGTTCGTCGGCGAAGCCCACGCTGCGGACCGCGGCAGCGCGGTGGTGGAGGCGGTGCCGTGCGGGTGGATCTGGACCCACGTGCCGCCGGCTGGCCCCGCGAGTGCCGCGGTGTTCGTCGACGAGGCCGACGTCCGGACCTCGCGGCGCGGCCAACGGCAGTTCGCGCTCGCGGCGCTGGCGGGGGCGACCGGTCCGGCGGCGCGGCTCACCGCCCCCGAGCTCGCGTTCGCCAACGACGCAACGCCCGCCC
>JBASWX010000080.1:0-5653 GCA_049276695.1 Planctomycetota bacterium | reverse complement strand
GGCGTGTTCGCCGGGCTGCCCACGACCAGCGCCCCGCGGGCCGGCGCCGGTCAGCGGTGGGCGCCGCAGGTCGCCGGTTGCGGCAGCGAAATGGAGGTCCCGCCCAGAATCGAACTGGGGTAAACGGATTTGCAATCCGTTGCCTAACCACTCGGCTACGGGACCTTGCGGGGCGGAGGAACCTAGCGCCTGCGACGGAGCGTGCAAGCGCCAACTCCGGCCGGGCCGCGCTCGCCAGCGCCTGCTGCCCCGCGCCGCGCGTGGTGGCGCGGCCGTCCCTGCGGGCACCAGCCCCCGGGAAGAACAGGCAGCGCGTCGCCGCCGCCTTCCGTATGCTGAGCGGCCCTTCCCAGTCGCCGGCGCCCGACCTCCGGTCGGCCACGCGCCGCGCGCCCCCGCCCCGTGAAGACCAAGAAGAACATCCACTTCGAGTTCGACCAGGAACTGGTCAGCGAACCGCTGCTCTACAAGATCAACCGCTCGTTCGACGTCGTCGTCAACATCCGCGGCGCGTCGGTGACCGACCAGGGCGGCTTCATCGCGCTCGAACTCGAGGGCACCGACGCCGAGATCGAACGCGTGCTCACCTACCTGCGCGGGCAGGGTGTGCGGCTGGGCGAGGGCCTCGGGAGCCCCGAGCGATGACGGAACGGGCCGCGACGTCCGGGCCGGTGGTGCTGCTGGCGCTGCTCGCGCTGGCGGCGGTGCCGGGCGGATCGTCGCTGCCGGCGGTGCTGCCGAACGACCTCGTTGCCCGCGGCAAGGCAGGCGTCGTGGTCACGGCGGAACCGCACGCGACCGCGGTCGGCCTGCAGGTGTTGCAGGCGGGCGGCAACGCGGTCGACGCGGCGGTCGCGGTCGCGTTGGCGCTGGCGGTGACCCATCCGCAGGCCGGCAACCTCGGCGGCGGCGGCTTCCTGCTGGTACGCATGGCCAATGGCCGGACCGCGGCGCTCGACTTCCGCGAACGCGCGCCGAAGACGGCGAGCGCCGACATGTACCTGCGCGCGGACGGCAGCGTCGACGAGGACAGGATCCAGTTCGGCGCCAGCGCCGCCGGCGTGCCCGGCAGCCCGGCGGGGTTGCTGCACGCGCTGCAGAAGTTCGGCACGCAGAACCTGAAGGCGGTCGCGGCGCCGGCGATCCGGCTGGCGCGGGAGGGCTTCGCCGTCGACCAGTTCCTGGCCGCGGACCTGCTGGCGGCGAAGAAGGACCTCGGCCGCTTCCCGTCGACGAAGAAGGTGTTCTTCCGCGACGAGCGGCCGCTGCAGCAGGGCGAACTGCTGGTGCAGACGGACCTCGCCGACACCCTGGCGCGTTTCGCCGAAGGCGGCCTCGCCGGCTTCTACGGCGGCCGCACCGCCGAGCTGATCGTCGCGCAGATGCAGGCGGGCGGTGGCTTCGTGACGGCGGCCGACCTCGCCGACTACACGGTGCGCGAGCGCGAGGCGCTGCGCGGCAGCTACCGGGGCTGCGAAGTGCTGAGCATGCCGCCGCCGTCGTCGGGCGGCACAGCCCTGCTGCAGATGCTCGGCATGCTCGGTTCGTTCGACGTCAAGGCGCTCGGGTTCGGCGGCAGCGAGTCGATCCACCTGCTGACCGAGGTGATGCGTCGCGCCTACGCCGACCGTTCGCGGTGGCTCGGTGATCCCGACCACTTCGCGGTGCCGGTCGCGGGGCTGGTGTCGGCCGAGTACTGCAAGACCCTGGCGGCCGGCATCGATCGCGCGAAGAAGAGTCCCGTCGCGCCGGGTGTGCCGCCAGGTGCTCCGGACAACGACGACACCACGCACTTCTCGATCGTCGACAAGGACGGCAACGCGGTCGCCTGCACGACGACGATCAACTCGAGCTTCGGCGCCGGCGTCGTCGTCGACGGGGCGGGCTTCCTGCTCAACAACGAGATGGACGACTTCTCGGCCAAGCCGGGGGTGCCGAACCAGTTCGGCCTGGTCGGCGGCAAGGCCAACGCGATCGCGCCGGGCAAGCGCATGCTGTCGTCGATGACGCCGACGATCGTGTGCAAGAACGGCGAACTGCGCTACGTGCTCGGCGCCCCGGGCGGCGGCCGCATCATCACCGCGGTGCTGCAGGTGCTGCTGGCTTGCGTCGACCACGGCATGGGACTCGAACAGGCGGTGCGGGCGCCGCGCATCCACCACCAGTGGCTGCCCGACGAGATCGTGTGGGAGGCGCTGGCGCTGTCGCCCGACGTGCGCGCAGCGCTGGCGGCGAAGGGGCATGCGTTCGCCAAGAACCCGCGCGGCATCGGCCAGGTGTTCGCGATCGAGGTGCTGAAGGACGGCACGCGGCTCGGCGTCTGCGACCACCGCAGCGGCGGCTCGGCGGGGGCGTACTGATGCACCCGGTCCGGATCGCGCCGTCGCTGCTGGCCGCCGACTTCGCGCACCTCGCCGACGAGGTCGCGTCGGTCGAGCAGGCCGGCGCCGACTGGCTGCACCTCGACGTGATGGACGGCCACTTCGTGCCCAACCTGACGTTCGGCCCGCCGGTGGTCGCCGCGATCAAGAAGTGCGCGACGAAGCCGCTCGACGTGCACCTGATGATCACCGACCCGTGGCGCTACGCCGACGCGTTCCTCGACGCCGGCGCCGACCTGCTGACGTTCCACGTCGAAGTGCAGCAGAACGGCGACGTGCCCGCGCTGCTGGCGAAGATCCGCGCGCGCGGCGCGCGCGCCGGGCTGTCGGTGCAACCGGACACGCCGGCGCAGGCGCTGGCGCCGTTCGTCCGCGAACTCGACCTGGTGCTGGTGATGAGCGTGTTCGCCGGCTTCGGCGGCCAGAAGTTCATGCCGTCGGTGCTGCCCAAGGTCGCGGCACTGCGCGACCTCGGCTTCCGCGGCGAAGTGTCGATGGACGGCGGCATCGGCGGCAGCACGATCGCCGACGCGGCGCGCGCCGGCACCAACGTGTTCGTCGCCGGCACCGCGGTGTTCGGCGCTCACGACCGGGCGGCGCGCATCGCCGAACTGCGGCAACTGGCGGTTGCCGCCCGCTGATCGCTGGCCGCGCCGGATCGGCGTGGCTATCGTCACCACCTCCACTCCTCCCTAGGAAGCACGACATGGCCTGGACGCGGTTCGGCAAGAAGAAGGACATGCCCGGTGGGCTGTGGATCAAGTGCGAGTCGTGCGGCGCGATGCTGTTCCGCAAGGACTTCGAACAGAAGAACCGGGTGTGCGGGACCTGCGGCTACCACTTCACGCTGCCGGCGCGCGAACGCATCGCGCTGACCGTCGACGCTGGGACCTTCGTCGAGCTGTGGGCGGAGATGCGGGCGCAGGACCTGCTCAACTTCAACGACCGGGTGCCGTACGCGGAGAAGCTGGTGCTCACCAAGCAGAAGACCGGCGAGTCGGACGCGATCGTGACCGGCACCGGCGCGATCAAGGGCATCGCCTGCGCGCTCGGCGTGATGAACTTCCAGTTCCTCGGCGGCTCGATGGGCATGGTGGTCGGCGAGAAGATCGCGTTGCTGTGCGAACTGGCGCTGACCAAGAAGCTGCCGGTCGTGCTGTTCGCCTGCTCGGGCGGCGCCCGCATGCACGAAGGCGCGGTGTCGCTGATGCAGATGGCGAAGACCTGCGGCGCGTTGCAGCGGCTGCACCACGGCGGCGTCGCGTCGATCTCGGTGATGACCCATCCGACGACCGGCGGCGTCACTGCGTCGTTCGCGTCGGTGTGTGACCTGCTGATCGCCGAGCCGGGCGCGCTGATCGGCTTCGCCGGCCCGCGCGTGATCGCGACCACGATCAAGAAGGAGCTGCCGAAGGGTTTCCAGCGCTCCGAGTTCCTGCTCGACAAGGGCCAGATCGACCGCATCGTGTCGCGGGCGGCGCTGCGCGACGAACTCGGCCGGCTGCTCGCGTATGCGACCGGCGGCGACGCGGTGGCCGCGTTCAAACCGCAGTCGGCGGTAGCGGAGGTGCTGGTGGCGGCCGAGCCGGCCGACGGCGGCAAGGACAAGAAGAAGGTCAAGGCCAAGAAGGCCTGAGCGTGGGACCCCGGAAGCCGACCAGGCCCGAGCCGCGAACCGGGCCGTGCCCGCGCTTCCACGGGCGCTACAAGCAGGCGCCCGAGGACTTCGCGGTCGACGAGGTGCCGGCCTACCTGCCAGCGGGCAGCGGCGACCACGTCTGGCTGTGGGTCGAGAAGCGGGCGCTGTCGACCATCGACCTGCTGCACGAACTGGCGGCTGCGCTCGACCGCGACGAACGCAGCTTCGGCATCGCGGGCTTGAAGGACGCGCAGGCGGTGAGCCGGCAGTGGGTCAGCATCGAACACGTCGACCCGGCCGCGTGCGCCGGGTTGCGCGGCGACCGCTTCGCGGTGCTCGACGTGCGTCGGCACGGCAACAAGCTGCGCATGGGGCACCTGCGCGGCAACCGCTTCGCGATCACACTGCGCGGCACGCAGCCCGGCGACCTCGACCTGGCGCGCGGCAACCTCGCCGATCTGGCGAAGCGCGGGGTGCCGAACTGGTTCGGCGAGCAGCGCTTCGGCAAGCGCGGCGCCAACCTGCAGAAGGGCCTCGACGTGCTGCGCGGCGATGCGCGCGCGTTCGCCCGCAAGATGCCGCGGCGCGTGTTCGGGCTGGTTGCCTCGGCGGTGCAGAGCGAAGTGTTCAACCGCGTCGTCAACGCGCGCGCGCAGCAGCTCGACCGGTTGCTGCCCGGCGACCTGGCGTTCCGGCACGACAACGGTTCGGTGTTCGCGGTCGACGATCCCGCGCGCGAGCAGCAACGGCTCGACGCGCTGCAGATCTCGCCGAGCGGGCCGATGCCGGGCCCCGAGATGATCGCGCCGACCGGTGAACCGGCGCGCATCGAGGCCGCGGCGCTGGCAGCGCTCGACCTGGCGGCGGACGCGTTCGCGGCGCTGCCGTTCGGCCTGTGCCGCGGCGAACGGCGGCCGCTGCGCGTGCCGGTCAGTGGCGCTGCGGCCGAACTGGTCGACGGCGGCCTGCGCGTGCAGTTCACCCTGCCGAAGGGTGCGTATGCGACCTCGGTGCTGCGGGAACTGCTGACCGACACGATCTGGTTCGGTCCGAACGACGACTGAACGGCTCAGCCGAGCAGCGCGTCGGCGAGGCCTGAACTGCGTGCTGGCCAGTTCGCGAGCGCCGCCGGCAGCAACTCGCGGTCGGCGAGCACGACCGCGCGGGACCGCGCCCGGGTGACGCCGGTGTAGAGCAGCGGCGCCTGCCACGCGGGTCCCGGTTCGGCCGGCATCACCAGCAGCACGTCTTCGAACTCGCTGCCCTGGGCTTTGTGCACGGTCATCGCCCATGCCGTCTCGTGCGCGGGAAGACGCAACAATTGTACGCGGTGCAAGCCGCCGTCGGGCCCCGGGAAACACACCACTGGCCGGCCGTCGTCGCGCACGACGACGCCGACGTCGCCGTTCCAGACGCGGTTCTGGTGGTCGTTCGCGGTGACCAGGATCGGCTGTCCCGGATACCACGGGCCATCGGTGCGCACGCCCTGCCCGTGCAGCCAGGCCTCGATGCGGCGGTTCCAGGCCACGGTGCCGTTCACGCCGTGCCGCGTCGCGGTCAGCACGCGCGCGCGCTGCAGTGCAATGAGTGCCGCGGTGGCGTCCCCCGCGTTCGCCGCCGCCAGCATCGGGGC
>JBASWX010000079.1:0-13262 GCA_049276695.1 Planctomycetota bacterium | reverse complement strand
CCTCGTCCGGTTCGGTGCGCGGGTTGACCGCGCCGAAGCCGACCTGGCAGCGCGCCGGCAACTGTGCCAGCAGCGCCTCGGGCCCGGCGCGCGGGGTCGCGTACTCGAGCACGAACTGATCGACCTGCATCCGCGCGAGGTGCGCCAGCAGCGGCGCGTAGTCGCCGGCCAGCAGCACGTCCTCGTTGCGGCTCCAGTTGCCGCGGCAGACGTGCAGTGCCGTCCGCGTGCCAGTGCCGCACACGCCGTCGACCACGCGGTTGATCAGCTCGACCGCGAGCTGCAGTTCGGCGGCCGGGTCCGACGCTGCCGCCAGCGCCGCGCACATGAAGGTGCGCTTGGCGCCCTTGCCGGCGAACACGAGATCGGTGAGGACCGGCTCGTCGAACTGCACGACCTCGACGCCGAGTGCCACCAGTTCCTGCAGCTCGGCGCGCAGGATCACGACGATGTCGTCGCACAGCGCCGCGCGCGTCGGGTACGCAGCGGCCGACAGCTTCTGCACCCACATCGAGCGCGACAGCAGGTACGGCCCCGGCAGCGCGACCTTGGTGGCGCGGGTCGTATGGTCGCGCAGGAACGCCGCCTCGCGCGCGGCCAGCGGCTCGCGCCGGCTCAACCGACCGGTGATGGTCGGGTTCTTGATCGCGAACGCCGGCACGTCGAGCGCCTGCAGCAGGCCCTCGAACGCCGCCTTGTCCTCGACGTGGTCGAGCAGGTCGGCCATCGTCAGCAGCGTGACGCCATCGAGCTTCTCGGTCAGGAACGAATAGAAGTTGTCGCGCGCCTGCTCGCCGTCGGTCAGCACGTCGACGCCGGCATCCTCCTGTTCCTTGATCGCGAGCAGCGTCGCCTGGGCGCGCAGCTCGGCGAGGTCCGGGGCGCGCTTCTTGGTCGCCTCGAGCAGCCAGCGCGGGCGCGGCCAGGAACCGACGACGCTGACCGGGAAGCGGGGGATCGATCGTTCGCTCATTGGTCAGCTCGGGCGCAACTGGACCGACACGTTCGTCGGCCGCAGCACGGTCTGCAAGACTGGACAACGCTGCATGGTCTCGGCGAGCAGGGCATCGAGCACGGTGCGCTCGCAGTCGGCGGCGACGTAGACCGCGACCTCGACCGTGTCCAGGCCGGGGTTGCCCGGAGCTGCGACGCCGAGGAACACCAGTGCATCGGCCGACTTCGCCTTGGCCACGACCTCGAGTGCCTGCTCCTCGATGCCGCGGGCCGACAGCCGCCACTGCAGGCCCGTGGCGATCGCACCGGCGAGACCGGCCAGCAGGAACTCGACCGCGGAGGCCGCCTGGTCCTCGACGTCGAAGCTGGCCGGCTGCCCGACGACCAGCGCGTGGTTGCGCATCGTGACCTTGGCTTGCATGCCGCCGGTCCACCGCGCACGCACCTGCCAGACGTGGTCGCGGGCCCGCTGCAGGTCGCTCGCGAGCGCCTGGTCGTCGCCCTTCTTCTTCAGCAGGTAGTGCGTGTAGCCGCCGTCGGCGCCCCGCACATCGAGCAGCGCATGCCCGACCATCCGGCACCACGCCGGCAGGTCCTCCTTGACCGAGACTTCGCGGCTCTTGACCAGCAGAGCACCGCCCGGCGCGAGCGGCGCCATTGCCGAGCGGATGATCAGCAACAACCCGCTGCCGCAGTCGAGGTCACCGCCGTCGCAGGTCGCGGCAGGCGTTGGCAGCTCGGGATCGGTCATCACTGGTTCTCCATTGGTGTGGACATGGTGCCGAGGCGCTCGATGGACGACTTGCGACCCCGCCAGTCGCCGTTGAGCCGCGCCCGCTGCGGGCGTCGGCTCCTACCTGGCGCTCCGGGCCGCCTGTTCTGCAGCCGCTAATAGCTGACGCAGGGGGCGCCATCGGACAGGAACTCGACCAGCTTGGCGCCACCGACGATCGTCGCGCCCGCGATCAGCTTCGTCTCGTCGAGCTTGCGGCGCTTGAAGCAGGGCGAGCACACCCAGACCTTGCCGCCGGCCTTCACGAAGTTGGCCAGCAAGTCGCGCAGCGGCGCGAAGCTCTCTTCGTGGATGTCGTCGGCGTAGCCGATCTGCGACAGGCGCACCGCCTCGGTGCTGAGGAACACGACCGTCTCCTTGTCGGAGGCGACCGCGGCGTTGGCGACGACGAAGGCGACGGTCGCCTTGTCGGAGTCGTTCTTGGCGTAGGTCAGGCTGATGCAGAACTTCTTCATGGGTCAATCTCGCTTGCGTTGGATCAGGTAGTCAGGATGGGAAGCGCGCAGCAAGGTGTGGCCGCACAGGCCGCACCATGCCGGCAGGTCGACGGGCGCCGCTGGGTCGAGGGCGCGCACCGCGAGCACGCCGCCAGCGGGCAGTGCGCGCAGGCGGTAGCGCAGCTCCAGCACGAGATCGCCGCAGCCAAGGTCGCCGGCGTTCCAGTGCGCATGCGGTGTGGGGGCGAGCGCCGCGACGGCCGTGGTCGGTGCTCCACCGTTCGTCGCTGGTGCTGGCGCACCGGCGACGAACAGGCAGGCGGGGCGTTCGGCGTTGGTATGGCCTTCGGCGGCGCTGGCACGGCGCCAGACGTGAACGAAGCACTCGCGGCGCACGATCCACTGCAGCGCGCGCTCGGCGAGTTCGCGTGGGGCCTCGCCGAGTTCGCGCGCGAGGCAGTCGGGGCAGCGTGGGCGGTTCTTGAAACCGAGGACGACGGCGAGCACGGCGCCATGTCCGCACAGCGCGGCACCGCAGGCACACGGGCGCACCACGACGGCGGCCACCGTCTGCTGCAGCGCCGCGGTGCGAACGTCGAGTTCACCGGCCGGCACCAGCTCGTCGTCGTCCCCGAAGTCCAAGTCAGCGCACCTCGCGGAACGTCATCTTGCGGTCGAACTTCGTGAACTCGGCGCCGTCGACCTCGACGTAGCCCTTGGCGTTCATGTTGACCGGCGCGCCGCTCTGCTTGGGGTCCATTGTCAGGTCGCGGCCGAGCGTCCAGGTGACGCGGCGCGGATCCAGGCAGCAGAAGTGGTACTCGACCATCAGCGGGTCCGGGCCCTTGTAGCCGTCGGCGGTGGTCAGGGTCACGCGGTCGCGGTTGTTGTCGTCGATCGTGATCGGGGCGACGTAGATGTCGGCGACCGCGACGTCGTTCGGGACCCAGCCGATGTTCGGCAGCCAGGCTTCCGGCCAGCAGTGGTAGCTCGCGTCCTTGTCGACGCCGTCCAGCGACGGCTTGAACAGGCTGCCGTACTTCATCCGTGTCGGGATGCCCGAGGCGCGCGCCAGCGCCGTCCACAGCGAGTGGAAGTCGGTGCAGTTGCCGGTGCGGTTCTTCAGGCAGTAGTCGCTGCTGCCGACCGGCGAGGCCTTCCACTTGGATGGGTCCTTGACCCAGTACTCGACGTTGGCGAGCACCCAGTCGTACAGCTTGCGGCTGACGATCGCCGGGTTGGTCTCGCTGCCGCGGATCTCGGCGGCGAGCTTCTTGATCTCGTCGTTGGCGACGACGTGCTTGTGGTCGGCGAGTTCGGCGGCGTGTTCCTGCCGCTCGGCGTCGGTCAGCGGGCGCGTCGCCGCCCGATCGACGGCGACGCACTGCTCCTTGCGCGTCACGGTGAAGCTGGTCTTGACGACGACCTTCTCGCCCGGCGCGGCGACCGCCGCGTAGGCGTAGCGGTTGCCCTGGTTGTCGGTCGCTTCGCGCCAGCCGTCGGGCCCGTCGACCTTGAGGTCGGCGATCGACTGGCCGTCTTCGACGCGCGGCAGCGGGAACCAGACCTTGACGTCCTTCGATCCGGGGGGGGCCGGGACGGTCAGCGTGTGTTCGACCTGGAACTTCCCGGTCGGTTGGAAGGGGCTCGGTGGCAGCGGTGCCGACGAGCACGCGGCGAGGCCGAGGACGAAGGGGATGCAAGGATGGCGGAGCAAGGGAGCACCTCGAGGGGAGGAAGGGAGGAACGGAAGGCCGCTCGCCGTTGCCTAGCGGCGCCTGCGGCGCCGCCGGCAACCGCGATCAGAAGTTGAACTGGAAGTACAGGTTGAACCGGTACGCGTCGCCCGTCTGGCCATTGGTGCCATTGAGCCCGGCGTAGTCGGTCTGCCAGTAGATGACGTCGAAGCCGGTGCGCACGCCGGTCTCCCAGTCCATCACGGTGCCGACGTAGGCGGTTTGGTTGCGCTTGCGGATGTTGCCGTTGCCGTTGTTGCCGCCGTTGGTGCCGATCGACGGCACCGTCAGGTCGTCGTTCTCCGGGTCGTCGATGCTGGTGCCGACGTGGAACTTCGTCTTCGCGGTGTACCCGTAGACCAGTTCCGCCCAGCCACCGGTCGAGCCGATCTCGGCGCCGAGCGCGGTGTTGATGGTCTGGCCGATGCCGCCGCGCACGTCGCCGAGGTTCTCGCCGACGAAGCCTTCCCCGCGCAGCGTCAGGGCCTCGGTCAACGGCATCTGCAGATCGAAGCCGGCGACCCAGGTGTCGAAGCGCCGTCCCCTGCCAGCGAAGTTGGTGTCGGTCTGGACCTGGCCGTACATGCCCCAGACGCCGAGTTCCGCCGGCTTCTTGTCGACCAGCGCGAACGGCTTGCTGCCCCCTCGCACCTGCAGGTGCGGCGTGCCGGAGTCGAAGCCGTCGCGTTCGCCGGTGGTCGGCAACGCGGTGTTGGCCTCGGCGCCGCCGTCGAGGTCCTGGTTGCTGATGGCACCGGTCAGGCCCAGCGCGGCCTTCAGCTCGAAGTCGGCGTTCGGCACCCAACGGCCCTGGATCTGGGCACGGCGGTCGCCGAGGTTGCCGGCGTTCCACATCAGCAGTTCGTGATTCGCTGCCGGGAACAGCGGCGCGATGACGTCCCAGTCCTGGCCGACGCGCAGGCCGAGCGTGTCCTTGAAGATGTCGATCCAGGCGACGCGGATGCGAGGAGTCGCCCGCGACTCGGAGCTGCCGTCGGGGAAGTTGGCGAAGTCGATCTCGAGCTTGCCGAGCACCTTGGCGCCCGCAATCTCGCCACCGTTGACGTCGATGCCGAAGCGCGTCAGGCGCGGGTCGAGGAAGAACTGGTCGTCGTCGCGCTTGGCCTGCCCGGCCCCGGGCGTCAGCGTCGGATCGGCTTCGGGCAGCACCCGCGAGGGCAGCACGACGCTGTCCATGCGCGCGGTGTTGTAGTACGTGTCGAGACGCAGGAAGCCGTAGAACTTGATCGGCAGGCCGGACCGCGTCAGGTCCTTCCAGGAGATTGGCGTGGGCGGGCTCTGGTCGGTGCCGGCCGGCGCCTGGGCGGATACGATGGCGGCACAGGCGGCCGCGGCCACGAGGAGGCGGGAGATCGGGTTCATGCGGTGGGCGACACCGCGCTTGAACCGGCACCGGGCGACGCGCGTCGCCCGCACCGCGAAGGACCATCACCACCCGCGCGTGGCGACGGTCCGAGGAACGTCAGGCCACGCCGGGGACGGCGAAGGTCTGGCCAGAAGGAGTGCAGACCGCACCCCAGCCAGGCCGGCTTCATCGGCGTCAGTGTCGGCGGCGCACGGTGGGTTCCTTCGGGGGTTGGGGGGTCGAGACCAGGGGAACCTTCCACGCCGGCCTCGACAAGTCAACCGCGCGGCAACCGGTCGGTGCAGGAAGTTGTCCCAGACGCCCCGGGTGCTGGGTGGGGTCGGCGCGGCTCAGCCCGCGCCGCGCGAATCCGGGTGCCGGTGGAACATCCACGCCGCGAACGCGACCCCGAACAGGCCCATCAGGTGCACCGCCGGGAAGAAGATCACGTGCTCGAGCCAGATCAGCCAAAACTGCTGTTCACCGGAGTCGACCTGCAGCCGCGGCTCGAACTGCATCTGGGTCAGCGGGTTGATGATGTCGCGCACGTCGTGCACGTCGAGGCAGGTGCCGAGCCGCTGGTCGGTGGCGAACTTGCTGAACAGCGCGGCCGGCAGCCGCATCAGCAGCGTCGCCGCGGACAGCCACAGGAACAGGCGGCCGAACGTCGCGGCGCGCCGGGCCGCCAGCAGGGCCGCCGCGAGCCCCGCGGGCCAGAGGAAGCGGTCGAGCCCGACCGGTTGCACCAGGATCTCCGGCGCCGCGCACCACTGCATGCCGAGCCACGTCGCGATGCCGGTCCACGCGAACAGCAGCGGCAGCAGCAGTGGGTTGCGCAGCGGTGCGCGGCCGAGCACCCACAGGACTGCGATCCACAGGCCGGCGAAACCCAGGAACACCATCGGCCAATGCCAGGCGGGAGCGGTGAAGCTGCCGGTTGGGAACGCGACCATCGACGCTTCCATCGCCGCCCCTTCGAAGCCGGCGAAGGTGTGCACGGTGGTCAGCGTGCGGTTGCCGTCGGCGAACCCGGCAGTGATGACGCCGGCCAGCGCGGTGGCGGCCAGTGCGACGATTGCCCAGGTCCGGCAGCGGGGTGCCGCGAGGCCCAGCGCCAACGTGAGCCAGGAACCGAGGTGGAGCAGCAGGAGCACGACGTCCATGGCGCGGGCCCGGCGCTCGATGGCGACCGGTGGGGCGACGGGTTGTCGGCCTGGCCCGCGCCCAACGCCAGGGTTTTCCGGGCGCGCGCTTGCTGGCGCCCACGAGCGTCGCTAGGTTCCTTCGCCCCAACGACCTGGACCCTGCCGCCGGCACCGCCGTCGGCCGGTCACCGAGCAATGACCAAGCAGAAGACCAAGAAGGCGGTGGTCAAGCGCATGAAGCTGACCAAGACCGGCAAGGTCAAGTTCCGCCATGCGTTCACGTCGCACCTGCTGGTGCGCCGCTCCCGGAAGCGCAAGCGCCAGTTGCGCCAGAAGGGCATCTGCAAGGGCAAGATCGCCGTCAACATGGCCCAGCTGCTGGGCGGGAGGTAGTCGATGAGAGGTAATCACCGATGAGTCGGGCCACCAACGGGCCTGCCACCAGGCAGCGCCGCAATCGCGTGTTGAAGCGGGCCAAGGGCTACCGCCAGGGCCGCCGCAACCTGTTCAAGATGGCGACCGTCACGGTGCTGCGCGCCGAACGCTTCGCCTTCGCCGGCCGCCAGCAGAAGAAGCGCTTCTTCCGCTCGCTGTGGATCACCCGCCTGACCGCCGCGGTCAAGGCGCACGGCCTGCGCTACTCGGCGTTCATCCACGGGGTGCAGAAGGCCGGCATCAAGCTGAACCGCAAGGAACTCAGCGAGCTGGCGTTGAAGGACCCGGCGACGTTCGAAGCGATCTGCGGCAAGGCCAGGAAGGCCATCGCCTGAAGGCCTGCGCAGCAGGCCTTCGGTCTGCTGTCTGCCGCCCGTAGATCCGCCGACGGCGCTGGTTTCTCCAGCGCCGTTCTGCTGTACCGACCCGCTGCTCCGCCTCGTCCCTCGCGACTGCCCCCGCAGTCGCACCGCCCATGGACCCCACCGCCCACCGCGAACGCTGGCTTGCCGCGATCGCCGCCGCGACCGATGCCAAGAGCCTCGCCGAAGTCGAGAACCGCCTCTTCGGCAGCAAGGGCGAAGTGCTCGATCTGGTGCGCACCGTCACCACCCTGCCCAAGGACCAACGGCCCGCGTTCGGCAAGGCCGCCAACCTGGTCAAGCAGGAGGTCGAAGCCGCGCTCGCCGCGGCGCGCGACCGCTTCGCCGCCTCCAGCTTGCAGCAGGAACTCGCCGCCAGCGACTTCGACCCGACCGAGCCGGGGCCAGCACCCGTGCACGGCTCGCTGCACCCGATCACGATCGTGCAGCACGAACTGGTCGACCTGTTCGCCAGCCTCGGCTTCCAGTGGCAGGACGGCCCGGAGGTCGAGTCCGAGTACTTCAACTTCGACGCGCTCAACATCCCCGGCGACCACCCGGCGCGCGAGAGCCAGGACACGTTCTGGCTCACCGACAAGAACCTGCTGCGCACGCACACCTCGCCGGTGCAGGTGCGCACGCTGCAGCGCGCGACGAAGCATGGGTTCCAACCGCCGCTGAAGGTGATCGTGCCGGGTCGCTGCTTCCGCAGCGAGACCGTCGACAAGAGCCACGAGCACACCTTCTACCAGATGGAAGGGCTGGTCGTGGACCGCGTGCACGGCGAGCACGGCATCGGCATCGCCAACCTGATCCACACGATGAAGACCTGCCTGCGCGTGATCCTCGAACGCGACCTGCAGGTCCGGCTGCGGCCCGGCTTCTTCCCGTTCGTCGAGCCGGGCTTCGAGCTCGACGTGAACTGTCCGTTCTGCAAGGGCCAGGGTTGCTCGGTGTGCAAGCAGTCGGGTTGGATCGAGGTGCTGCCGTGCGGCATGGTGCACCCCAACGTGCTGCGGCAAGGCGGGCTCGACCCCGAGGAGTACACCGGCTTCGCGTTCGGCATGGGCCTGCAGCGCGTGGTGATGCTGCGTTACGGCATCGACGACATCCGGCAGTTCATGGGCGGCGACCTGCGCTTCCTGCGGCAGTTCCCGGAGGTGAGCCGATGAAGATCTCGCGCCGTTGGCTGTCCCGCCACGTCGACCTGACCGGCATCGACAGCAAGCAGATCCTCGCCGACCTGACGATGAGCACGGCGGAGATCGAAGGCCTGATCCGCTTCGGCGAGGGCCTCGAGCCGCTGGTGGTCGGCCACGTGCGCAAGCGCGACAAGCACCCCGATGCCGACAAGCTGAGCGTCTGCGAAGTCGACCTCGGCAAGGCCGGCGGCGTGCTGCAGATCGTCTGCGGCGCCCCGAACGTCGCCGCTGGCCAGCGCGTCGTGGTGATCAAGCCCGGTGACTCGCTGCCCGCGGTCGGCGCCAAGGGCGCGCTGAAGATCAAGGTCGGCAAGATCCGCGGCGTCGAGTCGCAGGGCATGATCTGCTCCGAGGCGGAGCTGGCGCTGTCGGCCGAGGCCGACGGCATCCTGGTGCTGCCCGCTGACGCGCCGATCGGCGCCCGGCTGATCGATGTCGTGCCGGTGCAGGACGACGTGTTCGAGATCGACAACAAGTCGATCAACCACCGGCCCGACCTGTGGGGGCACCACGGCTTCGCCCGCGAACTGGCGGCGATCTACGGCCGGCCACTGAAGCCTCTGCTCGCCGACCTGCCGCTGCCGGCCGCCGGCAAGAAGGTCGACGTCGTGATCGACGACAAGCAGGGCTGCCCGCGCTACTGCGGCCTGGTGATCGACGGCGTCACCGCCGGCCCGTCGCCGCTCGAACTGCGCTGGCAGCTCGCTGCCGTGGGCCAGCGCGCGATCAGCCTCCCGGTCGACCTCACCAACTACGTGATGCTCGACCTCGGTCAGCCGATGCACGCGTTCGACGCGCGCCACATCGGCAACGGCCCGATCCGCATCCGGCGCGCGCGCGCCGACGAACCGATCACCACGCTCGATGGCCAGCGCCGCAAGCTCACCGACCAGGACCTGCTGATCTGTGCCGGCGACAAGCCCGAGGCACTCGCCGGCGTCATGGGCGGGGCCGGCACGATGGTGGAGCCGGGCACCACGTCGCTGTTCCTCGAGTCGGCGAACTTCCACGCCGCGACGATCCGCCGCACCAGCATGCGCCTGGGCCTGCGCACCGACGCCAGCGCCCGTTTCGAGAAGGCGCAGGACCCGGCGAACGCCGAACTCGCCGTGCACCACTTCCTGCGCCTCCTGCAGCAGTACGTGCCGACCGCGCAGGCAGCGGGACCACTGGTCGACCCGGCCGGCTTCCGCTACGCGCCGAAGACGATCACGCTGCGCCGTGCCCGCCTCCAACTCAAGCTCGGCGTGCGGCTCGACGACGACAAGGTCGTCGCGATCCTGACCTCGCTGCAGTTCGGCGTCGCGATCACCGCCGCCGGTTTCGACGTCACGGTGCCGAGCTTCCGCGCCACCAAGGACATCGCGATCGAGGACGACCTGATCGAAGAGGTCGGGCGCATGTACCGCTACGACAACATTCCCGAGCGGCCGCTGCACGGCACGGTCGCGCCGCCGCCGCGCAACGAGGAGCTGTTCCTCGCGCGCCGCCTCGTCGAAGTCACCTGCCTCGAGCTCGGCTACAGCGAGGTCTACAACTACTCCTTCGTGCCTGACGCGGTGCTGACCGCCGCGAGTTCGCTCGAGCACGCCTACGTGCAGGTGCAGAACCCGACAGCACCCGAGATCACCCGCATCCGCCGCCACGTGATGCCGTCGCTGCTCGCCAGTACCGCCCCCAACCTGCGCCGGCTGACCGAAGTCAAGCTGTGCGAACACGGCAAGGGCTACCACGCCGAGATGCGCGACGAGCACAACCTGCCGCACGAGGTGCGCGAGCTGGCCCTGGTCTGGGCGCGGCGCGACGGCCCGCATCCGTACGCCGAACTGCGCGAAGCGATTGCACTGCTGTTGGCCCGCGTCGGCTACCCCGCGGTGATGGGCCGGATCTGGCACGGCAAGGACCAGCCGTGGGTGCACCCCTCGCGCGCGGTCGCGATCGACCGCGACGGCTCGCCGTGCGGCTACATCGCGCACCTGCACCCCGGCATCGCCCGCGCGATGGAACTGCCGGCGACCACCGCGATCGCCTGCCTCGACATCCGGGCGCTGTTCGCGAACGGCCGCAAGATCGCGCGCTACCAGCCGCTGCCGACCTTCCCGCAGCTGCCGGTCGATGTCGCGCTGCTGGTGCCCGAGACCACGCAGGTCGCCGCGGTCATCGAGTTCCTGCGCACGACCGGCCGCAAGCTGGTCAAGGACGTGGCGTTGTTCGAGGCGTACCGCGGCGAGGCGCTGGGTGCCGGCAGGAAGAGCCTGAATTTCACGGTCACGCTCGGCGCCGACGACCGCACGCTGACCGACGAGGACGAGCAGAAGTTCCTCGGCAAGGTGCGCGAGCAGTGCTCGACGATCGGCGCCGAGCTGCGCGGGTGATCGGCGATCCCGATCCACCTCGCCCTGCGGGCGAGCTGGATCAGAAGGTGTTGCCGAACGCGAGCGTGAAGTTCACGCCCTCGTCGCCGTAGCCCCACTCGATCCGGAACACCGCCTCGCGCTGGAACGCCAGCCGGAACCCGAACCCGTAGCTGTCGTGCCAGCGCGCGTCGTGCAGGTCCTGCAAGCCGTTCGCGACGGTGCCGACGTCGTAGAAGATGCCGAGCCCGATGCGCTCGATGCGCACGGTGTCGGTGAAGGCGATGCCGCGCTCGATCAGGTTGACGCGGTACTCCGCCGTCGCGTGCGCCGCCGCCCGGTCGGTGAAGCGGTTCTGGATGAAGCCGCGCAGCGTGTGCGAGCCGCCGAGCGTCGGCAGGCTGTAGAACGGCAGGTCGCCCAGCGTGTCCTGCACGAACGCGCCGAACGCCAGCACGTCGGTCGGCGGGTTCTCTTCGCGGCCGCGCGGGCCGTTGTGGAACAGCGCCGGCATCGTGACGATCTGCTGCGCGTCGGCGCCGACGATCGCGCCCCATTCGCCGCCGCTGCCCCAGGCGAGGTTGCTCGACGCCCCGAGCCGCGAGCCCTCGTACGGCTGGGCCTGGCTGTCGCGGGTGTCGTAGCCGCCCGACAGCAGCAGCCATCCCTGGCTGACGCCGTCGCCGTCCTGGAACGTCGGCAGGAACACGTCGTCGGTGCTCGGCGCCCGCGACACCGCGCCGCGCGACAGCCCGTGGTGCTCGAACTGCAGGTCGGCGCGCGCCACGAAGTCGCTGCCGGCCTCGGGCAGCGAGGTGCGGATGCCCAGCCCGACGCCGGTCAGTTCCTCGGTGTAGCTGGTCTCGTCGTCGGCGCGCGTGCGGCTGCCGAAGCCGTAGAAGCGCCGCGTCAGCGTCTTCTCGTAACCGAGCCTCCCATACAGCCGGCTGCGTTCCTCGCGCCAGATGCCGCCTTCCTTGGCCTCGCGGTGGTTGAGCCAGCGCGACCAGTTGATCCGGTAGGCCTGCTGGCCCTCCTCGCTGTAGGTCAGCAGGATGTTGGCGAACTCCTTGAAGCGCTGGCCGCGGAAGTCGACGTCGGTCAGCGCCACGCCGCCGCCGAAACCGATGTCCTGTTCGCTGAAGATCACCGGCGACACGAACGACGTCACCATGAAGCGTTCGATGATGCCGCCCGGCTTGATGCGGGCTTCCGGCACGTAGCGCCAGCGTTCGGCATGCTGGATGTCCTGCGGCGGGTCGACCTTCGGGATGCGGCCGTCGGGATCCATGCCGCGGAACGGGTCGAACGGCAGCGTGCCGACCTGCGCCGCGAGCGGCAGGGCGAGGCAGGCGAGCAGGGCGACGGCGGCGAGGAGGCGCGGCACGGGCCGGGATCGTCGCGATCGGACCGGCCCGTGCAACGATGCGCTGGCGGCGGGCGAGGGGGCGCGATCGAATACGCGGGGTCACGGCATGTCCAACCCGCCACACAGGCTCGCGGCGCTTTGGGTCCCAGGGATGACCCTGGCTGGGGCAGCGTTCGGCGTCGCCGCCATGCTGCTCGTGCTGAGGACTGCATCGCACGCGACGGGTGAGTGGTGGAATGAGTGGGGCGACGAGCACATGGCGGCGAGCTCCTTGATCTTCCTGCTCGGTTGCGTCGTCGGCCTCGCGACCGGTGGGTTCGCCGGCGGATGGGTGGGCCGGAAACTGTTCGCGAGTTGCGGCTCGTCGGTGGATGGCGGAGGCGTTCGATGAACCCCAAGCCCGAGCGCCGCCAGAAGCCCGCGCGCGAGAAGTTCGAATGCCCGCATTGCGGCGCCGACGTGTTCGTCGGTAGCCCGGTGTGCCGCGAGTGCGGCAGCGATGCCGGCACCGGTTGGCAGGACCAGGAGCAGATCGACTACATGAGCGAGGTGCTGCCGGACGGCTACCGGGACGTGGATGCCGGCCGCGGCGACGAACTCCCGCCGGTGCGCACGGCACTGTGGATCAAGCTGACGGCACTGGTCGTGGCGCTGCTGCTGCTAGCCTGCGTCGTCGGAGTGTTCGCGTGATCCTGACGGGGCAGCGCGAGGGTTCGCCCAGGAGATCCATTCGCCAATGTCGGGTGTGCGAGCATCCGTCTGCAGGCTGAATTGCGAGGTATGAACGTCATGGATGCGACAGAGCGGCCGAGTGGCACGATCGATCAGCAGCGGCGGGCGGAGTACTTCACCACCTTGATGAGGCAGCTCGTCGAGGCAGGTGGGTCGCTGACCAAGAAGGAAGCACTCGCCAGGTTGAGCGAGCAGCTCGACCTGACGCCGTACGAACTCGAGCGGACCAAGACCGGAGGAGTTCGGTGGCGAGTCCAGACCTCCTGACCTACCCCTCGCTTGATTTGGCCGCTTTTTCGACGCCAGCGGCAGCCTGAGCGACTCCGTAGCGCATGCGCTGCTTGGTGCCCGGGAAGCACGTTGTGGTCTGGCTGAGC
>JBASWX010000078.1:0-4139 GCA_049276695.1 Planctomycetota bacterium | reverse complement strand
CCGGAGAGCCTGCGTTCTGCGGCGGCAGCGGCGCACGTGACCCCGGAAGAGTACACAGCGCTCGGTGCGGCGACCTCGTCGGTCGCCGAGGCCGGGGCAGCGACGGCCGACGACGTGGCAAGGATCGTCGCGGCGCAGGAACGGGCGTGGCCTGAGCAACGCCCGCAGTGACCGGTCGACCGGCCCCCGGCCGGTCGCGGTGCGAGCTTGGAACCCGAACTCGATGTAGAGCGGCGCGGGGGCTTCCTGCGCCGCTGGTTCCGGCGGCCCGGTGTGGCGGCCCGCCCGCGGGAAGCCGTCGTCATCGCGTTCGCGAGCGGCAAGGGTGGCACCGGCAAGTCGTTCCTCGCGACCAATGCGGCGATCGCGCTGCACCAGAGCGGCCGGCGCACGGTCCTGGTTGACTGCGACTTCGGGCTGGCGAACGCGCACCTGCTGTTCGGGGTCAACCCGCGGTACTCGCTGGCGCACCTGCTGGAGGGCGGGGTGCCGGTGCAGCAGGTGCTGACCGGGACGCCGTACGGGCCGAACCTGATCGCCGGCGGCTCCGGCATCGCCAGCCTCGCCGACCTCGGGGCGCGCCACATGCAGGTGCTGGCCAGGGCATTGCAGCACGTCGCCAGTACGCACGACGTGGTGCTGCTCGACTGCGCGGCGGGGCTGGCGCCGCAGTCGCTGGTCATGGTCCTGGCCGCGCACCACGTGGTGGTGGTGACCAACCCGGAGATCGCGGCGCTGACCGACGCCTACGCGCTGGTGAAGTGCCTCGCGCGCCAGGAACGGCGCCCGCTGGTGCACCTGGCGGTCAACCGGGTGCCGGGCACCGGTCTAGGCAAGGTCACGTTCGACCGCCTTGCAGAAGTTTCCCGTCGCTTTGCGGGGTGTGCGATCCACTTTCTGGGCGAGGTGCCAGAGGACCCCGCGGTGACGCAGCGTCGCCTCGGACAGCCCCCTCTGCTCTGCAGCGCGCCCGGATGTCCGACCACCCAGATCGTGTTGACGATGTTCCAGACCTTCCTCCGCCGCCTGGAGACCCCGCCGGGGAACGGGGCCACCGGTCTGGAGGGCATCGAGGAGCGCATGCTGCGGCAGATCCGCCGCTGGTGAGCCGCGATCGGCTGCTGCTGCACCTCTGGGCGTTCGTGACCCTGGGCCTGCTGGTGCGGGCGTTCGCCGGCGGCGTGCTCGGCGACCAGGAACCGCCGGCGTGGACGGTCGCGCCGGTGCGCATCGACGTGAACCGGGCCAGCGTCGCCGAACTGACGGTGCTGCCCGGCATCGGCCCGGCGCGCGCCGAGGCGATCGTGCTGGCGCGGGTGCGGCGGGGTTGGTTCCGGTCGCTCGACGAACTCGGCGAGGTCGACGGCTTCGGGCCAGGGATCCTGGCCGGGCTGGCGCAGCATGTGACGTTTGGCGCGCGGTAGTCGCGGTCACCGTCGCGCACCGGCCGGTAGTTCCACGGTGGCGGTGGCTCGGGGTGGCACCTCGACGGGTGCCGACGCCACTTCGCGGTTGCGGATGCGCACGACGGCGAGCGAACGGCCGGCGGTCGCGAGTTCGCAGCGGAACGCGCCGCCGCGCACCGCGACCTGCTGCACGGTGTGCGTGCGCCGGTGCTCGGCGAGGCTGGCGGGCAGGTCCTTGGTCCCGGGCAGCAACCAGATCTCGCCGTTGAGCTCGGCGGCGGGCGTGTCGTCGGCGGTGACGACGCGGCCGCTCAGTTCGCCGACCTGCAGCAGCGGCTGCACGAAGGTCTCGGTGTTCGCGAGCACGGCGATCGCCTCGCGGTGCAGTTCCTGCGTGCGGCTGCCGCGCACCTGCACGCGCAGCGTGCAGTCACCGGCCGGCACCGCGGCGAACGCGAAGTTGCCCTGGTTGTCGGTGACCGTGGTCAGCGGCCGCGAAGCACCCGGCACGTCGACCAGCACGCGGCAGGCCGGTTCGGGCAGGCCGTTGCGCTGCACCAGGCCGCGCACCCGACCGGCGGGCGGCACCGCCAGCGTGAGGTCGCACGCGCGCTGTTCCCCGGCTTGCAGCACGACATCGCGCGGCGGCGGCTCCGGGGCGGTCATCAGGTTCCGCAGGAAGTCGGCGGCGAACCGTTCGCGGTCGCCGAGTCCGGCGCGCACGAGATACTCGCCGGGCGCGAGGCCGGCGAAGCGGTAGTTGCCATCGGCGTCGATGCCGGTGGTGCGCAGGTTGCTGGCGCCGCCGAGCAGCAGCACGAAGACCTCGCTGGCGCGATCGGTCGGCACACCGCGCACGCTGCCGGCGAGGGTCGCGCGTGGCAGCATCGTGATGCGCAGCGGCGCCGTCGCCGTCGTCGCGAACGGCGGCGATGTCGCGGACGTGTGCTCCGGATGCTGAACGATCACCTGCACCGTGGCGGGCGGTTGGCACGCCAGCGTGAACGCGCCATCGGCGCCGCTGGTGGTGCGGGCGACGAGGTTGCCGTCCGGTGGCCGCGGGCCGACGAGCCAGCGCAGACGCGACGACGTTCGTGGATCGGACGGGGCTGCCCGCGGCACCAGCAGCTGCACCGTGGCGCCGCGGATCGCCTGCCCGTCCGGAGTGACGATCCCGCCGCGCACGGCGTGGCCGGCGACGAGGTCGACGCGCAGCGGTGCCTGGGCGACGTCGCGCTGCAGCACGAACGGCGGCGTGCGCGCGAACACGTGCTCGGGCGACAGCACCTCGACGACGTAGAGGCCTTCGTCGAGCCGGTCGACCACGAACTGCCCGGCCTCGTGCAGCGTCGGCGCGGGCAGGTCGGCGGGCACACCGGGTGGTGGTGCCGGGGCGCCTTGCACCGTTGCGAGCCGCGTCGAGAGCTCGGCGAGCGCGAGCTCGTCGCGGGCGCGTGCGGCCGGATCGGTGGTGGCGGCGAGCCCCTGCTGCAGTGCGCGGATCCGGTGCTGCAACTGCCACTCGGGCGTGCCCTGCTGCTGCGCGCGCAACGGCTGCAGCCGGGCGGCGCGCAGCGCGTAGGTTTCGATCGGCTCGCCGGTCGCGGCGTCGTGCACGGCGCCGGTGAGCACGAGGCCGGTGGGCAGCACGATGCGCAGCTCCCGCGCCGGATCGACGTCGCTGCGCTGCCAGGTCAGCCAACCCGGGCAGCTCACTTCGACGGCGCCCGGGGTGATCGGTACGTGCGGCACTTCGAAGCGGCCGTCGGGCCCGGTCGCCGCGCGTTCGCCGGCGGCCCGTACCGTCGCGCCCGCGACGCCGGTGCCGCTGCCGTCGACGACGATGCCGCGCAGCGTCGTGCCGGCGGTGAGGCGCAGCGTTTCGACCTGCGTCTCGGCCGCATCGGCGACCTTGGCGCTGGCGTGCGCGGGGCAGCAGCCGGCCGCGGTCGCCCGCACGCGGTAGTCGCCGGGCGCGAGGTCGGTGACGAACCAACGACCGGTGGCGTCGGTGATGGCGATGGTCGGGTCGCCCGTTCCGGGGACTGCACCCGTTCGCACCGCGACCTGAGCTCCTGCCAGCGCGCGGCTGGCGAGGTCGCAGACGAGACCCGTCAGGCTGCCAGCGGGGGCCTGGGCCACGTCTTCGCCGGCGGCGGGGTCGGGGTTGCCGGGAACGGCGCGGCGGCCCGAGGGGGCCGGTGGTGGGGTGGATGGGTCCGTGGGCAGCGGCGGCACGTTCGTGGCAGGGTGCGCAGGTGCCGGGGGCGGCGCCTCGTCGGCGATCGGCCAGTACCAGCCCACGAGGGCGGCAGCACCCAACAGGACGAGCACGACCGGAGTGCGAACGGTGGCCATGGCAGGCGCAGCGGCGCGGGTGTCGTGGCGCCGGGGCGCGGGTATCGTACGAGCCGCAGCCAGGATTCCGCCATGCACGGTTTCTTCACGATCGCATTGCTCGTCGCGACGGGCCTCGCGGCGCATCTCGCGCGGCGCGCGCTGGCGCCGCCGGAGTTGCCAACGGCGCCCTCGCTCGGCAGTGGGTCCGGGGCCGCGGCAGCACTCGCGGACGCCGCGGCGGCGAACTTGGACGGTGTCGCGTCGCGGACCGGACCGGCAGTTGCGAGCGAGCTTCCGGCCGCGGCCGCACCGATGGCGGGCGCCGAACCGGACCCCGGTGCTTCGGCAACCGGCCGCAACCCGCACCTCGGCCGCGCCGCCGCAGTGCTGGCC
>JBASWX010000077.1:0-11016 GCA_049276695.1 Planctomycetota bacterium | reverse complement strand
GCACCCGGGCCGCGGCGAGGTTGCCGTACTCGGCGGCAACGTGCAGCAGCGACGCGCCGCGCAGCGGCGTGAACGCGGACACCAGGTCGACACGGCGGTGCAGCGCCACCGGATCGGCGGCAAGGGCAGCGCGCAGGCCATCGGCGTCGTCGAGTAGCACCGAGCGCAACGCCGCGTCGGGGAGCGAGGCACCGCGATCGAGCAGCACGCGCAGGCAGGCCGCGAAGCGTTCGCTGCGCATGTACATCTCGAGCAGCCACTGCAGCACCGTCTTGCCGCGCACCAACGCCCCGGCAGCGCGCCCTGCCATCGCCGCACGCAGCGCGGCGACGTCGTGGCACTCGATGGCCGCGAGCAGGCGGTCGTCGGCGCTGTCAGCGGCGGCGGTCATCGCCTATTTGCCCGGCTCGGCCTTCTCGTTCGCCTTCTCGTTCGTCTTGTCGTTCGCCTTCGCGTCCGAGCGGTGCTTCCGGAACCAGGTCTCGGTGTAGAGCATGCGCCGGATCCGGTTGCTCGGGTGCCGCGTGCCAGCGCCGTGGTACTCGTCCTGGATGCGCACCAGCACGGTGTCGACCTTGCGCAGCTTGAGCGCCTGGTAGTACTCCTCGGTCTGCGCCATCGGCGTGCGCAGGTCGAGTTCGCCGGTGATCAGCATCGTCGGCGTGGTCACGTTGCCGACCAGCCGCAGCGGCGAACGTTGCCAGTGTTCGCTGACGTCCTCCCACGGCAGCTTGGCGAAGTTGGAGTACCAGTACGGCCCGTCGGTGGTGCCGACGAAGCTGATCCAGTTGGTGACTGGGAACATCGACACCGCGGCGCGGAAGCGCGGCGTCGAGCCGACGATCCAGCAGGTCAAGACGCCGCCGCCGCTGCCGCCGTAGACGAACAGGTTGTCGGGGTCGGCGAGGCCCTCGCCGATCAGCAGGTCGACGCCGGCCATCAGGTCGTCGTAGTCCTTGCCCGGGTAGGCGTTCTGGATCCCACACGCGAACGCCTTGCCGTAGCCGGTGCTGCCGCGCGGATTGGTGTAGAAGACCGCGTAACCCTGGCCGGCGAGCCACTGCCGTTCGAAGTCGAAGTTGACGCCGAACATCGCGTGCGGGCCGCCGTGGATCTGCAGCACCAGCGGGTAACGCTTCCGCTTGTCGAACCCGGACGGGTGCACGACCCAGCCGTGCACGTCGAGCCCGTCACTCGACTTCCAGCGCCGCTCGCGCACCACGCCGAGCGCCCTGCCGCGCAACACGTCGTCGTGCACGGAGGTCAGCTTGTGGAAGTCGCCGCGCCGGCAGATCGCGATCGCGCCCGGTTCGTAGAACGACGTCAGCGTGCCGAGCATCGCGCCGTCCGGCAGCTCGCCGACGGCCCGGAACTGCATGTCCGGGTTGGTGGGCTGCGTCATCTTGCCGTCGAACTGCAGCCGCGCGCTGCGCACGCCACCCTGGTCTTCGAACGCGACCAGCACCGAGTCGGCGACGCCGCTGCGCACCTTGCGCAGGGCCTGGATCGAGCGGTCGAGATCGGGCGTAAGGCAACGCGCGGCACCGCCGGCGACCGGCATCACCCACGCCCGCGTGATGTCCGCGGTGTCGCCGGTGTGGTCGTGGCCGAGGTAGACGATCTGGTCGCCGACCACCAGCGGATTGGCGTCCGGGCCGCGCCGCGTGGTCAGCGGCCGCACCGCACCGTTCTCGACCGTGAACGCGTACAGCTCCGACTCGCGCACCTGCCAGTCGGCGTCTTCGGTGCGCAGGCCGTCGCAGACCAGTTCGGCGTCGTTGCCGGTCCACTGCGGCGCGCCGTGGTCGAAGTCACCGCTGCTGATCTGCCGCGGCGTGCCGCCGGTCGCGGGCAGCACGAAGACGTGGCGCCAACCGGCCTGCCGATAGCCGCTCTGGTCGCGGCGGTATGCGAGGCGCGTGATGACCTTCGCCTCGTCGTGCCACTTCGCACCCTTCGGCGCCTTGGGCATCTCGATCGGGAAGCCGTCCTTCTCCGGCACCTGCATCGTGCACGCGAGCCACTTGCCGTCGTGCGACCACTGCAGGTTGGCGGGCGCTTCGGTGACGTGCGTCAGCTGCGTCACCTCGCGCGTGCCGACCCAGACCACGAACACTTGCGCGCCCTTCGGCGCACCATCGGCGAGGTACGCGATCTGGGTGCCGTCCGGCGACCACTGCGCGTCGCTGCCGGTGACCAGCTGCCGCAGCCGGCCGCCGTCGACGTCGAGCAGCCACAGCTCGCTGCGCGGCTTGTCCTCGATCACGTCGAACCAGGTGCGCGTGAACACCACCTGCTTGCCGTCCGGCGACAACCGCGGGTCGGCAACGTTCTCCATGTTCCAGTAGTCGGCGAGTTCGAGGCCCTTGGCGCCCGGCGGCGCACCGGGCCGCCCCTGGGCGGGCAGCAGCGGCAGGCAGGCGAGCGACAGGAACAGCGGCAGCTTGGAGGCGGGCATGGTGGCCTTCATACGGTGCAGCCCAACTCGCGGCGAGCGGCAGCGCGTCGCGGGTGGCCCCCCGCCCCGCCGAAGCCCTTCTGTGGCAGACTGCCGACCCCACCTCTCCGACCCGACCACCCGCCCATGCTGCGCACCCTACTGCTGTCCGCGCTCACCGCGTCGCTCGTCGCCCAGACCACCGGCGTGCCGGGCATCAACGACTACACCATCAACGGGCTAGGTTCGGGCGCCACGTCGTGCGTGTCGCTGTGCTTCCCCAATGGCAACGTGACGCTCAACCTCGCGGTCTCGGCGCCGTTCGGCTCGTTCGCGCTGCTGCTGTTCAACTTCTGCCCCTGCCAGACGTGTGGGCTGCCCGGCCCGACCAACGCCTGCGTGCCGCCGATCCCGCTGACCGCGTGCGGCGGCAGCAACCAGTCGCTCGACCTCGACCTGACCGCCGCCTGCGGCCCTGCGATCATCCAGTTCGTGGGCCCGAGCACCGCCGGCTTCCCGTTCACGACGCTGACGATCCCGCCGCTGCCGGGGGCTCCCTGCACGGTGGCGACGCTCTCGACGCAGGCTGCGGTGATCAACCCGTGCGGGCTCGGCGTGCTCGGCGTGCCCGGACCGTTCGTGATGACGCAGTCGTTCACCGTCAACTTCTGACGCCGGCGGCGGCACGCGATCACCGGAGCGCAGAGTTCCTCGTCGCGACTTTCTGCGTGCGTCCAGCGACGGTGGCCCTTGGCGGGATTGCGGCGGCGCGTCGGTGCGGTTGCGCGCGCGGGTCCATCCGTACCACTTCGTCCCGTTTGGCGGACGGCGGACGGGTGCGCGGTAACCGGCGCGAAGGTGCCGCCTAGTGCCCGCGTTCCATGCCCGCGATGCCAACGATGACCACCACCTTCGCCGCATTGCTGCTCCACCACTTCGCCCGCTCGTGCGCATCGATGAGTCATGCCGCCCGCCAGGCCGGCTTGCCCAAGCAGACACTGTTCCATTGGCTGCGCGGCCGCACGCCGCGCTGGCACGCGCGCCTGCCGCTGCAGCTCCACCTGCTGTCGCAGGCACTCGGCATGGACGCGTCGGCGAGCCAGCAACTGCTGGCGGCGGGCGGGTGCACGCCCGGCAGCAACCAGCATCCTGCAGGAGAGAAGACCATGAAACGCAAGGTTCCGTCCGGCTGGCATTGCGCCGGCAGCCAACCCCAGGACTACGACATGGGGCTCGACGCGGCGGTCGACGCCGACGGCGGGCGCACCGTGATCCTCGCTTCGCGCACCCGCACTGCGCGCGGCTTCGGCACGTTCATGCAGGGCAGTCGCGCCCACGGCCTGATCGGCCAGCGGCTGCGGTTCTCGGCGCTGGTGCGCAGCGAAGACGTCGATGACTGGGCGGGTCTGTGGTTCCGGATCGACGCCAAGGAAGCGGGTCGCACACTCGGCTTCGACAACATGAGCAACCGGCCGATCACCGGCACCACGCCGTGGACACGGCACGCGGTCGTGCTCGACGTGCCCGAAGGCAGCAAGGGACTCGCCTACGGCATCCTGCTGTCGGGCACCGGCCGCGTGTGGATCGGCGGCGTGCGCATCGAGCCGGTCGGCGCCGACGTCGCGGTCACCAACATGAGCGCCGCCCACGACGAGCCGGGACCGCCGCGCAATCTGGACTTCGAGCAGTGACCCTCAGGGCCGGGCCCGCGCCCACGCCCGCGCCCGACGCTGCAGCTCGCAGCCGAGGAAGATCCAGCCGGGCCGCCGCCGGCGTGGTCGGCGAAGGGCCGGTCAGGACTCGAGCCAGGCGCGGATGCGCGCGTCCGACAGCAGCTTCTGCACCGCCTGGCTCAGCGCATCCTCGCTGGTGGCGACCGCACCCTTGATCGACGACACCGAGCCTTCGAACTCGGCGGACTGGCCGTCGCCGGTGTTCGCGCGCAGGCGCACGTCGACCCGCACCTTCATGAAGGCGGGGTCGCCGCTCGCGCGAACGACCGTGAGCTCGAGCCGCTTCTTCGCCTCGGCAGCAACCGTCACGCCGCGTTGCTGCAGTTCGCGCCCGACGCACGCGACGGTCTCGGCGGTCAGCACGGCGAGGTTGACCTGCGTGGCGTCGCCTCTGGCACACAGCTGGAACCACGCGTCGCTGGCCGGACCGGCGACGACGGCCACAGTCGTGCCCGCGCGCAGCGGCGCCACCGCGGCGGCGTCGAGCGGACGGGGCACGATCGTGGCGCGGCCGTTCATGACGCTGCTGCCCATCGTGCAGCCGGCGAGAGAAAAGGAGATGGCGAGCAGGACGGAACGCATGGATGCTCCGGGTTGGTGGCGAAGGGAACCCGGGACGTTGGCGAGCCGCTGCCGCGTGGTCAACGGCGCAACCGGACATCGCAGCGGGCGACGCGCTACGCTCCGCCGATGCCCTCGCACTCCGCGGTCGTCGTGTTGTTCGCCGTCGCCGGTTGCGCATCCGCGCCACTGCCCATCGCCGGAACCCAAGACCACCCGGAGGACCGTGCTGCGATCCTCACGACGATCGATCGTTTCTTCGAGGCGATGGCCGCCCGCGACCAGCAGGCGTTCACCGCCACGACCACTGGCGACGGCATGGTGCACAGCGTCGTGCTGCGCGAGGCAGAGACCACGCTGCGCGCGCGTTCGATGCGCGGCAGCAGCGAGCAACTGGCGCGCGGCAGCGAACGACTCGAGGAGACGTACTGGCAGCCGACGGTCCTGCAGCGCGGGCCGCTGGCCGTGGTCTGGACCCCCTACCGCTTCCGCATCAACGGCGCCGACTCGCACTGGGGCGTCGATGCGTTCACCCTGGTGAAGGCCGATGGCGAGTGGCGCATCGCCAGCGCTGCCTACACCGTCGAACCGGAAGGCGGACCGGAACTCACGCCCGGCCCGGGGGCATCGATCCGCCCGGCAAGCCTGCGCTGACGCAACGGACCGCGGGCACAGCAGCGTCGGTCGCGCCGTGAGCGGGTCCGGGGCGACCGGCGACGGCAGCCCGACGCGGACGACGGGGAACGGACAGCCGGTGACACGGCGACGGATCCACGGCGCGAACGGCGGGTGCGAGCGTCGACGGCACGCGGCTTGCCGCGCCGAACCTGGGACGCTTCGGCGATGCTCAGGTTCTTCTCATGCAGCCAGCCAACCGCACGTGCTCATTCGTCGTCGGACTCCTCGCGGGCATGGGCCTCGCCCTCGCTGCGGCGCCGCGTGCGGCCGCCCAGTGCACCACTCCGTGGTTGCCCGGCGACGGAGTGCCGGGCACCAACCACGAAGTCAGCGCCACCACCCTGTGGGATCCCGATGGCCCAGGCCCGGTGCCACCACGCCTCATGCTCGGGGGTTACTTCGTGCTGGCCGGCGCGACGCCGGCGAACCGCATCGCCACCTACGATCCGGCCACCGGAGCGTGGGGCGCGCTCGGCGCGGGCATGAGCGGCGGCGTCGGCTACACCCAGGTGTACGCGCTGGCGACGCTGCCGAACGGTGACCTCGTCGCCGCTGGTCAGTTCACCAGCGCCGGCGGAGTCGCTGCCAGCCAGATCGCCCGCTGGAATGGCACCGCGTGGTCCGCGTTGGGTTCGGGCCTGAGCGGCGGCGCGTCGACCTACGGGGCGAACGTGCGCGCGCTGGTGACGCTGCCCAACGGCGATCTGGTGGCGGGTGGCGAGTTCACCTTCGCCGGCGGTGTGAGCGCCAACAGCATCGCCCGTTGGGACGGCGCGACCTGGTCGCCGCTGGGCTCCGGCGTCAGCACCTTCGGCGCCCCGGCCGCCGTTTCCGCGCTCGCCACGTTGCCGAACGGTGACCTCGTCGCGGGCGGCAACTTCATGACCGCCGGCGGCGTGACCGCCAACGGCCTCGCCCGCTGGAATGGCACCGCGTGGTCAGCCTTCGGCTCCGGCCTCGCCAGTTCCTACACCGCCCTGACCACGATGCCGAACGGCGACCTCGTGGCCGCCGCGTTCCAGTCCATCGAACGCTGGAATGGCACGACCTGGTCGACGCTCGCGTCGGCCATGCCCGGCTACGTCAAGTCGCTCGCGCCGTTGCCCAACGGCGACCTCGTGGCCGGTGGCGACTTCCTGTCGATTGCCGGCGTCAGCGCCAATCGCATCGCCCGCTGGAATGGCGCCGCGTGGTCGCCGCTCGGTCCGGGCATCGTTCACCCCGCACCCTCGGCCGCGGTGCTGACGATGACCACGCTGCCGAACGGCGACCTCGTCGCCGCGGGCTCGTTCCCGAACAGCGGCACGTTGAACGCCAGCTACGTCGCGCGCTGGAACGGTGCGGCGTGGTCGGCACTGGCTGCCGGGACGAACAGCGCGGTGCTCGCCCTCACCCGGTTCCCCAACGGCGACCTCGTCGCCGGCGGCTGGTTCTCCAGCATCGGCGGCGTCAGCGCCAACGCGATCGCACGCTGGAATGGTGTGGCATGGTCGGCGTTGGGCACCGGCATGAGCAGCACCTGGCCCCCGCTCCCCCGCGTGACTGCCATCGCCGCCCTGCCCAACGGCGACCTCGTCGCTGGTGGTGAGTTCGCGGTTGCCGGCGGCGTCGCCGCGAACCGGATCGCGCGCTGGAACGGCGCGACGTGGTCGCCCCTGGGCTCGGGCACGAACGGCGAGGTGCTGGTCGTCATCGCGCTGCCGAACGGCGACCTCGTGGCCGGCGGCGCGTTCAGCTCGGCGGGCGGCGTGTTCACCGGTTCGGTGGCGCGCTGGAATGGCACCGCGTGGTCGGCGCTGGGCCCGGGGCTGAACGGCCGCGTGTTCGCACTCGCCACGCTGGCCAACGGCGACCTCGTGGCCGGCGGCGACTTCACGGTGGCAGGCGGCCTGAGCGTGCCATCCCTCGCGCGCTGGAACGGCACCAACTGGTCGACCGTCGGCAGCGGGATCGGCCCCGGGGGACTTGGTTGGAGCAACCCGGTCTACGCCCTGGCCACGCGGCCGAACGGGAACCTCGTCGCGGGCGGCGCCTTCAGCCTCGCCGGCGGCGCCACTGCCAACTACATGGAATGGCGCGACGTGGTCGGGGCTCGGCCTCTTGCCGACCGGCACCAGCTACCCACGCGTGTCGGCCTTGACCTCGCTGCCGAACGGCGACCTGCTCGCCGGCGGCCACGGCTTCACGCTGCCGAGCGGCGTCAACGCCAACGGCATCGCGCGGTGGAATGACGTGACCTGGTCAGCGCTGGGCTCGGGCACCGATGGCTTCGTGACGGCCCTCACCGCGGTGCCGAACGGCGACGTGATGGTCGGCGGCACGTTCGCCACCGCCGGCGGCCTCGCGGCAGCCTGGCTGGCCCGACTCACCACGACCTGCCCGGCCACCGCCGTCGTCAACGGTGCTGGCTGCACCGGCGCCGGCGGCCCGAACCTGCGCCGTGTCGGCAACGACGGCGAGGGAAGAGGCTCCGGCCGAACGAAGAGGCGTTTTGCCGCCTCCGTATTCAACCGCGTGGCGGTTGGGTGGTCCTGAAGGGACAGTGACGGCCGGAGCCGCCATGAGTCTACCCGTCAGCGTCGCGTCGATCTTGAGCCAGCACGTGACCCTCGAGCTGGAGAGCATCGACCGGATGTACTGCAACGTGATGGTGCCGCAGCTCCAGTACGAGCGCGGCATCTCGGCGCTCTTCCGGTTCCATCGGGGCCATCAGTTCGCATCGTCGGCCTTGATGCAGCCGATGACCGACGCGTTCGTGAAGGCGATCGAGAAGTCACTGCCGCTCGTCAGCCGGCGACTTCAGGCCCGTGCCCACCAGCCGCGGGAACGCCTCGTTCACCAGCCCCGTGGGCTGCACGTGTGGCTGCGGCGTTCGCGGCGCAACTGCGCACTCGCCAGTCCATGCAGTTCCGCGTAGACCGCCGCAAAGAGCCCATTCATGGGCGTGGTCTCGCCGTTGCCGGATTGCACGTCCGGTGTCTGCGAGCGCCGTCGGTCGTTGGCGTCGGCTGGCATGGACCCATTCCAGGAGAACAGCAGCGGCAGAGTATAGCCGCCGAGCAGTGGCGGCGAGGTCCGTGGCGCTGCCGGCAATCGCCGCCGAGCGCTCGAACACACCGCTGCACGAACGTCGACCACTCGGCCAGCACCAGCTGGTAGAGCACCGTCGTCTCCGGCTGCCGCCGCCGGCACTGCACACCGATCGTCGCCACTCACGGGCAGTGCCCAGGAATCGGCGGCGGTTACACGGATCACGCCTCGCCGAGTAGATTCCGCGCCGCGTGACGACGCCCGACTTCACCAAGATCCAGTACGGCTTCGCCGAGTTTCCGCGACCCACACTCGCCGCCTGGCGCGCCGTTGCCGGCACGACCGGGCCGTGGACCTCGCCCGAGGGCATCGCGCACCGCGTCGTGCACACCGCCGCCGATGCCGACGTCCCCCACCAGGGCGGCCTGCCCGGCGTGCCGCCGTTCCTCGGCGGCCCGTACGCGACGATGTTCGCGCACAAGCCCTGGACGATCCGCCAGTACGCCGGCTTCTCGACCGCCGAGCAGACCAACGCGTTCTACCGCGACGCACTCGCCGCCGGGCAACAGGGTCTGTCGGTCGCCTTCGATCTGGCCACCCACCGCGGCTACGACAGCGACCATCCGCGCGTCGCCGGCGACGTCGGCATGGCGGGCGTCGCGATCGACTCGATCGCCGACATGCGCATCCTGTTCGCGGGCATCCCGCTCGACCGCGTCTCGGTGTCGATGACGATGAACGGGGCGGTGATCCCGATCCTCGCGCTCTACATCGCCGCTGCGGCCGAACAGGGCGTGCCCACTGCGAAGCTCTCCGGGACCATCCAGAACGACATCCTGAAGGAGTTCATGGTCCGGAACACCTACATCTACCCGCCCGGACCGAGCATGCGGATCGTGCGCGACGTGTTCGCGTACTGCGGCGAGAAGATACCGAAGTTCAACTCGATCAGCGTGTCCGGCTACCACATCCACGAAGCGGGCGCGTCGGCCGATCTCGAACTCGCCTACACGCTGGCCGACGGCCTCGAGTACCTGCGCACCGGGATCGCCGCCGGCCTCGACGTCGACAAGCTCGCCGGCCGCATGTCGTTCTTCTTCGCGGTCGGCATGAACTTTTTCACCGAGGTCTGCAAGCTGCGGGCGGCACGGTTGCTGTGGAGCAAGATCGTGCACGCGTTCGGCGCCAAGGATCCGAAGTCGCTGGCGCTGCGCACGCACTGCCAGACCTCGGGCTGGTCGCTGGCGGCGCAGGATCCCTACAACAACGTCGTGCGCACCTGCCTCGAAGCGCTGGCGGCGGTGCTCGGCGGCACGCAGTCGCTGCACACCAACGCCCTCGACGAAGCGATCGCGCTGCCGACGGAGTTCTCGGCGCGCATCGCGCGCAACACGCAGCTGATCGTGCAGGAGGAGAGCCAGGTCACGCACGTCGCCGACCCGCTGGCCGGTTCGCACTACGTCGAGTGGCTGACCGACCAGCTCGCCCGCAAGGCCTGGACGCTGATCCAGGAGGTCGAGAGCCTCGGCGGCATGACCAAGGCGATCGAAGCCGGCCTGCCGAAGCTGCGCATCGAGGAGTCGGCGGCGCGCCGCCAGGCGGCGATCGACTCGGGCCAGGAGACGATCGTCGGCGTCAACAAGTACCAGCCGGCGACGCAGGAGCCGCTCGCCATCCGGTCGATCGACAACACCGCGGTGCGGCAGGCGCAGATCGAACGGCTCCGCGAGTTGAAGCAGAAGCGCGACACCGGCAAGGTGCAGCAGGCGCTCGCCGCGATCACCGCCGGCGCGCGCGGCAACGCCAACCTGCTCGAGCTGGCGGTACACGCGGTGCAGCTCGGCGCCACGGTCGGCGAGGTGTCGACCGCGATGGAGATGGTGTTCGGACGCCACACCGCGAACCCGCGCACGGTCGCCGGCGTCTATGCTGCGGCCGGCAAGTCGATGGACCAGTTGCAGCAAGCCCAGACCCGCACCGCCGCGTTCCTGCATGCGAACGGCCGGCGCCCGCGCATCCTGATCGCGAAGATGGGCCAGGACGGCCATGACCGCGGCGCCCGCGTGATCGCCAGCGCGTTCGCCGACATGGGCTTCGACGTCGACATCGGGCCGCTGTTCCAGACGCCCGACGAGGTGTGCAAGCAGGCGATCGAGAACGACGTGCACCTGTGCGGCATCAGCACGCTGGCCGGCGGGCACCGCACGCTGGTGCCCGAACTGGTGCGCCTGCTGCGGCAGGGCGGGCGGCCCGACGTACTGGTCATTGCCGGCGGCGTGATCCCCGAGCCGGACTGGCCGGCGCTGCGCAGTGCGGGCGTCGCCGAGATCTTCGGCCCCGGCACCGTGATACCGCAGGCGGCGCTGCGGCTGCTGGACCTGCTGGAACGTACGTGACGGCGGGCCCGGCGGATGCACGCCGCGGACGCGCCGACCGGGCGGCCTGGCGACGCTAGCCCAACTTGAAGGGTTGCTCACGCAGATGAAGCCGCCCAGGCGAATGGCGGCCATCTACGATGCTGGTTGGGCACTACATTCTGGCTTCTTGGCGCTCGGCTCCTCGGCGGGCGGCTTGAGG
>JBASWX010000076.1:0-13007 GCA_049276695.1 Planctomycetota bacterium | reverse complement strand
GCCAAAACGGCCTCGCTGTGGCGGCTGCAACTGACATCGATCGCCTCGACGACATCTTCAGCATTGGCTACGACGCCTCGGGCGCCGTCAGGTCAGCAAGGGCAAGGCGACTTTGACGGGACCGTGCGTCGGTCCCAGACATCGATGGCGATGCGCACCGGTCGCGGTGGGGTTCCGTCGTCGTCGTCGTCGAGCCCATCCTTGCGCACGCGGGCAGCCAACTCGCGAAACGCGGCAGTGAGTTCGTTCCTGCCGCGCTCGACTTCGGCGCGCAGCGCCTGCTCGCCAGTCCACGGGACCGGGCGCTGCAGCCGGAACGGGCCGAGCGACGCGACCTCGCAACCGAGCAGGTCGGCGAGCCATGCGCGCATGGCGCGCTGGCGATCGACGGCCGGTTCGTAGTGTCGCGTCCTCGCCTCCTGCCCGCGCAGCACGAAGCGGCGGGCGAACACCGGCGTGGGCCCCGACGCCAACAGCACGTCGCCGGTGCGCCCGAGCTGCGTGAGTTCGTACAGCGCTGTGGGTGGGAACTCCGCCGGTACTTCGAGCTTCGCATTCCAGCCGGGGCCGCAGGCGCACCAGCACCTGCCGCCGACCGCAGCCGTGCCATCGGGATCGCGCACTTCGATCGCCAGTTCGTACTGCAGTGCGTCGAGCAGCAGTGGCGCCAAGGCTCGCGGGTTGCGGCGCAGCAGGTTGCCGGCGGCGAGCCATTCCGCGGGCGACGCATCCCCGGCGGGGCTCGCGAACGCCGCCAGCAGGAAGTCGGCGTTCAGCGTCGGCGACTTCGCCAGCAGCAGCCAGATCGTGGCCCGGGTGTGCGGTCCGACCAGACCTTCGAGATCCCGGGCTTGCATCCGGACGTCGGTCTGCGCCAGCGCGTCGAGCAGGGCCAGCACGGCGAGCAGGCGTTCGCCGTCGAGCGGACCCTCCGCCGCCAGCCGGGCCAGCGCCCGCCTCAGCTCCGTCGCGGCCCCGGTGCAGCGATGGGTGGCCGCGAGATGCGCGCCCCACGCGACGGTCGCCAGGTCCTGCGACGCCAGCCGCGACGTGACCTCCGGCAGCAACTGCACTTCGACGCCGCGGTCGATCGGCGGTTGCGCCGGTGCCGCGACGGCGATGAGCAGGATGCAGGCGAGGCGGGGCCGCATGCGCGGGCAACGGCCGGACGGCGCGCCGGGTTCAGCGCCGGCACGCCGTCGGTCCCCGGAGTAGCATGGCGGGATGAAGACCGCGCACGTCTTCTTCGTCGTCGTCGGGCTCGTCGGCCTGGTGACTGCGCAGGCGCTGCCGGCGCCGAAGGACAAGGAAGCACCGGTCGCGCTCAGGGCGCAGATCCTGGACGGCAGCGGCCTGGGCAGGTTCGACACCGAGACGCAGCCGGCGAGCGGCAACGCCGTGACGAGGCTGAACGAACTGCTGATTCGGCTGACGGCCGGCAGCGCGGTGCCCCGGGCGGGGGCCCTGCTGCGGACCGCGCGCAGCAGCCGTGGCGAAGTGGTGCTTGCTCGCGGCACGACCGAGCAGGTCGAACTCGCGCAAGCGGTGCTCGTCGAGCTGAAGCGCGACGAACTGCCGCGGGCGCGGCTGCAGTGCACGCTGCTGACCCTGCCGGTGGCCGCCGCGAGCGCACACGGGCTGAAGGTGAACGTGGTGACAGCGACCGACGTCGCCGCCGCCGGCCGCCTCGCGCGCGACGCGATCAAGCATCAGGGCACGCTGCACAACCTGCCGGAAGCGACCGTGGCGCCGCTTGCGCCGTTCACGGTCGCATCGCCCGGCAAGGCGAAGGGCGAAGGTGCGGTGCCGATCCAGGTGCACGGCGAGATGGTGCCGCTCGCTGCCGACCAGGTCGGCGTCGGCGCGCGGTTGGTGCGCTCGGCGGCCGGCCCGAACCGGCCGGAAACGACCGTCGGCGACGCGGTGTTCCGGCTCCGCGCCGGTGAATCGGCGATGGTGATGACGGTCGAGGGCACGTTCGCGGTCGTGCTGGTGGTGCGCTGCGTCGAGATCGGCAGGGAGACACCCGCCGCGGCACCAACTGGCCGCTGACGACAGCGGCGCCGCCGGGATCACGGTGCCGGCAGCACCGCGAAGCCTTCCTTGTGCGCTGCTTCGCCGAGTCGCTCGTCGAGGCACACGAACCCGTGCCCCCGGGGCTCGTCGCGAGTCCACACCAGCGCGGCCGCCAACTGCAGCGCGTCGGCGGCCCGGATGGCGTGCACGCCGAGCAGCCGCTCCGCGCGACGTCGCACCGCCTCGGTGGCCGCCACCTCCGACCACTCGCCGGCCATCGCCACCAGGGAACGACGTGCGTCACGGATCACCGACCGTGAGTTCGCATTCTCCCGCAGCCGGCGGCACAGGGCCGAATGGCACTCCGTGCTGGTTGCCCACCACACCACCATGCCCGGATCACCTTCCAGGATCGGCCGCACTTGTGCCGTCGCGGGCTCTTCGACCGTCAGCGGGATCACCGCCGAGGTGTCCCAGAAGCTCACCATCCGCGATCGCGCTCCTCGCGCGCGGCGCGGCGGATCGAGGCTTGCGGGTCCTTGCCGCGCGGCAGCTTCCAGAAGTTCTTGGGCAACCTGCCGCTGCCGAGCCGCAGCAGACCTTGTCGTTCGAGATCCCGCAGGGCCTCCAACTCGGCACCGAGATTGCCGACCGGGACGATCTTCGCCACCGGGACATTACGTTCGGTGATCAGGATCTCCTCGCCGGTCTTGACCAGACGCAGGAACCGGCTGAGCCTGGCCTTCAGATTGGCCACCGCGGTTGTCTTCATGTGACCAGACTAGTCACATGAAGAGGCCCAGGCAAGGCTCGGCGGCGTCTACGACGTCGTGGCCTTGCGCGCCCGGCGGAACGACTTCTTCTTGACCGGCCCCTTGGCGGCGCGCGCGGCCAGCAGTTCGAGCGCACGCGGCAGCGTCAGCTCGTCGGGGTTCTCGTCGCGGCTCAGCGACGCGTTGGTCGTGCCATCGCTGACGTACGGGCCGTAGCGGCCGTCGAACAGCTTGACCACGGTCTTGGTGACCGGGCTCTCGCCGAGTTCGCGCCGCGCCTTCTGCAAAGCACCGCCGCCCGGCCGCCCGCGCCCGCCCTGCTTCGGCTGCGCGAACAGCTGCAGCGCCAGCGGCAGGTCGACGGTCAACGGCGTGTGGCCGGCCGGGATGCTGCGCGTGTCCTTGCCCCACTTCAGGTACGGCCCGAAGCGACCGTTCGCGGCGAGCACCGGTTCGTCGGTGCCCTCGGCCGTCTTCGCGACCCCGACGGTGCGTGGCAGGGCCAGCGTCGCCAGCGCCTGCTCGAGCGTCGCGGTCTCCGGCGTCATGCCCGCGAGCAGCGACGCCATCTTCGGCCGGTCCTCCTTCTTCAGCTTCTTGCCGGCCTCCACCTTTGCCTCGCCGAGCTGGAAGTAGGGGCCGAAGCGGCCGACCTTGACGAACACCGGCAGCCCGGTCGCCGGATCGTCGCCGAGCTTCTTCGGGCCGTCGCCGCCCTTCTTCAGCAGGTCGATCGCGTGCGCCAGCGTCATCTCGTCGGGCGGCGTCTCGTCCGGCACCGCGACCCGCTTGTCGCCGCACGACAGGAACGGCCCGTAGCGGCCGACGCGCACCTCGACGACCTCGCCGCCGTCGTTCTTGCCGAGCGGGATCGAGCAGATCTTGCGCGGGTCGATGTGTTCTTCGACGCCGCTGACCTTGTCGCGCAGCCCGGGCTGGCCGTTGCCGAGGAAGAAGTGCTTCAGGTAGTCGAGTCGCGACGCCTTGCCGTTGCTGATCTCGTCGAGGTCGTCCTCCATCTTCGCGGTGAACTGGTAGTCGACGAGCCAGCCGAGGTAGCCGGCGAGCAGGTCGACGACTGCGAACGCGGTGAACGTCGGCACCAGCGCGGTGGCGCGCTTGAACACGTACTCGCGCCGCACGATGGTCTCGATGATCGCCGCGTAGGTCGATGGCCGGCCGATGCCGCGGGCCTCCAGTTCCTTGATCAGCCCGGCTTCGGTGATGCGCGGCGGCGGCTGCGTGGTGTGGCCGGCGGGCTTCAGTTCGCGCGCCGTCGCCTGCTGTCCGGCCTTCAGGTCGGGCAACACGCGTTCGGACTCGGCGAGTTCGCTGTCGGCTTCGTCGAGGTCTTCGACGTAGGCGAGCCGGTAGCCGGGGAACTCGATCGTCTTGCCGGTCGCGACGAACTTCGCCTGGCCGCTCGCCTTGGTCGGCATGCCGAGCGTCATCGTCGTGCGCTGGCCCTTGGCGTCCTTCATCTGGCAGGCGACCGTGCGCCGCCAGATCAGCTCGTACACCGCGCGTTCGTCGACGCCGACGTCGCCGGGCAGCTCGCGGTAGTGCACGAAGTCGCTGCCGGCGGGGCGGATCGCCTCGTGTGCTTCCTGCGCGTTGCGCACCTTGGTCGCGTACGCCCGCGGCGCGTCCGGCAGGTACTGCGGCCCGAACTCGCGCCCGATCAGCGACCGCGCGGCTTCGATCGCCTGCGTGCTGAGTGTCGTCGAGTCGGTGCGCATGTAGGTGATGAAGCCGTTCTCGTACAGCCGCTGCGCCGCGCGCATCGTGCGCTGCGCGGCGAAGCGCAGCTTGCGCGCCGCCTCCTGCTGCAGCGTCGAGGTCGTGAACGGCGCGTACGGGCGCTCGGTGTACGGCTTCTGCTCGACCTCGAGCACGGTCGCCTGCTTGCCGGCGAGTTCGTTGGCGAGTCCGGTGGTCTGCTTCTCGCCGAGCACCGTCACGCCCTTGGCGGCGGCCTTCAGCTTGCCGGTGTCGGGGTCGAAGTCGCGCCCGGTCGCGACCCGCGCGTCACCGAGGCCCTGCAGCTCCGCGGTGAAGGCGGCCGCGTCGCCCGCCGCCAGCACTGCTTCCAGGCTCCAGTACTCGGCCGGCTGGAACCGCATGCGCTCGCGCTCGCGTTCGACGATCAGCCGCACCGCGACGCTCTGCACGCGCCCGGCCGACAGCTTCGGCCGCACCTTCTTCCACAGCAGCGGGCTCACCGTGTAGCCGTACAGCCGGTCGACCAGGCGCCGCGTCTCCTGCGCCTCGACCAGGTCCATGTCGATCTGGCGCGGGTGCTCCAGGGCCTCGAGGATCGCCGGCTTGGTGATCTCGTGGAACACCAGCCGCTTGATCTCGCACTTCGGCCGCAGTTCCTGGACCAGGTGCCAGGAGATCGACTCGCCCTCGCGGTCTTCGTCGGTCGCGAGGTAGAGCATCGACGCGTCCTTGACCATCGCGCGCAGCTTCTTCAGGTGCTCACGCTTGTCGGCCGGCACCACGTACAGCGCCTTGAAGTCGTGTTCGACGTCGATGCCGAGCTTGGCCCACTTCTCCTTCTTCAGCTCCGCCGGCACCTCGCTGGCGTCGCCCGGCAGGTCGCGGATGTGCCCGATGCTGGCTTCGATCCGGAACTTGTTGCCCAGGAACTTGCCGATCGTGCGCGCCTTCGCCGGCGACTCGACGATCACGACCGGGGTGCCCGTGGGTTTCTTGGCTGCCATGCAGGGGGAGTTGGGGCCGCCTTGTCGGGGGCGGCGGAGGGAGTGTCAAGGATCTCGGCACGATGAGCCGCCGTTCTGAAGGCGAGTTCCGCTCCGGCGGCGGTGTGCGCGGTGCGCTGTCGAGTTGCGCGACAGTCGATCGCGCGCGTCGCGGTTGACGCGGTGCGGCGTCGCGGCGAGCGTGTCGCGTGACGTGCGCGCATGCCGACCCGCATCGAACTGGTGACCCGCATCCAGGCGCCGCCCGCCGTCTGCTTCGACGCCGCGCGCTCGCTCGATCTGCACGTGCAGTCGCTGGCGCACACCGGCGAACGCGCGGTCGCCGGCCGCACCAGCGGGCTCATCGAACTGGGCGAAGAGGTGACGTGGCGCGCGCGCCACTTCGGCGTCGTTCTGCACCACACCTCGCGGATCACCGCGATGACCCCGCCTTCGCACTTCCGCGACTCGATGGTGCGTGGCGCGTTCGCGCGCTTCGAGCACGACCACTTCTTCGTCGCGGCGAACGGCGGCACCGAGATGCGCGACGTGCTGGAGTTCGCCTCGCCGTGCGGTCTGCTCGGCAGCCTCGTCGACCGCTGCGTGCTGCGGCGCTACCTGACGCGGCTGCTGGAACGGCGCAACGCCGTGGTGCGTGCGGCGGCGGAGGCAGTCGCCGCCGCTGCACCGCCATCGCCTCCGGTCGAGCGTGCGCGGTGACACGCGGCGATCGGGCCTGCCAGCGGGATCGTTGCTACGCGAGCAGGGACGGTGGCAAGAACCCACGCGATTCGCGGACGCTCCCCGCAATCGCGACATGTGCTTCGGCATCGTGGCGCCACCGGCTTCCATTCGCCGGGTAGCGAGTCACCGTGGCATGGTCGGTCAGTTGCTTCTGTTCCGGGATGGCGACGTGCCGAAGGTGTTCCTGCCGATGGGCGCGACCTGCGAAGAGGTCCCGCGCGGAGGCAGGGAACCAGATCGTCACTGCCAGGTCCGAATGGTCGAGTACACCGACCCCGCCAGCCTCTTGCCGGTCGCGTCCTGCACGTCGTACCCGATCTTCACTTGCATCGCGGGCTTCATGTCGAACTTCAGCCTCAACGTCTGCCGCATCGGGTCGACCAACGTCGCTGCCGTGACCTTCACCACGTCGACCCCCTCCTGCTGCGGGTGCTCGACCGACCACTTCTTGGAGCCGTAGTCGGCACTCCAGCGGGAGTTCCAGCGAGCCACCGTGAACTTCGCCAGGTCGGCCACGCTCGCCGGGTCGAGCGGCCGGTCGAACTTCAAGGTCACGCCGTCCATCTCGACGCTGAAGCCGATCGGAAACGTGTAACCAGTCTGGGAGTAGCGCACGCGCTGGAGCGAGCCGTCCTTCCTTGCGGCCGTCTGCCAGCCGTCGAGGCCGACCACGTACGCCGCCTTCGTTTCGGGATGCACGCGGGCACGAGCCGAGCCGGACAGGAAGTTCAGTCCGACGTCCGCGGCTGCAGCCTGGAAGCGGTCGCCGTCCGGCAGGATTGCGTACGCCTTGCACTGTCCATAGGAGAGATGCAGCATCTTCCCACCGAGTGCACCAAAGGAACCCTCCGGCAACCACAATTGCCCGCCGGCCGAGTTGTCCGCCTCCCTGGGCAGCCACAGCAACGGCTCATCATAGGTCGCTGGCGGTACTGGGCGGTGGTGGGTGCGCATGTCGCCGTAGAAGCCGCCCTTCTTGTACATGTCGAGTCGGGTGACCGGCATCCAGTTGCCCTCCTGGTCGGCCCCGGAGATCCTCCCGTCGGGGGACATGCCCATGCCGTTCGGGTGGCGGAAGCCGGTGCAGAAGACCTCCATCCTCGACCCGTCCTTCGAGATCTTCAGCAGGCACCCCCCGGTCGGCGTGTGATCGTCGCCGGTCTTGAACAGGTAGAAGTTGCCCTCGAGGTCGGTTTCGAGGCAGGTGTCGTAGGAGTGTTCGCCGCCGCCGCAGTGCCAATCGTTGTTGAGGTTCTCGTAGTAGTCGGCCTCGCCGTCGTCGTTGTCGTCGTGCAGGCGGGTGAGTTGGCCGCGCTCGACGACGACGACCTTGCCGTCCACGACCTTCAACCCGAGCGACTGATACAAGCCGGTGGCGAAACGCCGCCATTCGAGCTTGTCTCCGGCTTCCCTGCACGTCCACACGTCTCCGTGCGCGGTGCAGATGACAACGTGGCCGTCTGGTAGGAAGTCCACACCGGAGACGAAGAACAGGGCGTTCCAGGGGTTCTCGTACGGGAGTTGGAAGGTGTCGAGGACGAAGGAGCCCTCGACGAGACCGGTTTGAAGATTGGTTTCGATCTTCTTGTTCCAGCGTATGGGGCCCGGGCGTCGCAGTTCATCCAGGTCACGCGGTTGCCAACCCTGGAACGCCTTGATGGCCTCGGCCAAGCCTCCTGCCGGTCCTGTCCAGAATCCCAGCCGAAACTGATACGGCGACTCTGCAACCGGCAACGTCACAACGACGCGGGTGCCGCCTTCCAATCCAAGCGAACATCGACCGGTGAAGAGCACGGCACATACCGACTTGCCATCTGACGATGTGGCCACCGTGGTTCCGTCGACTACTTCGATTCGACCATGCGATGGCAGTTCAGCAGCCAGGCACTTGAGTTCCGTCTTCGGTGCCGTTGCCGCAACCTGCCGCAGGATCACCGACGAATCCCTTGTCGGAATCGCCCATGGATGATCGAAGACCATTCCTCCTCCGGGAGCGGTATGGGCGATGACGACTTGCTTGCCATTCATGTTCATCCCGATGAACCTGGCCCACTCCTTTGGTAGCGGCCCCGTCGGCGAGTGCGGGCTCTCGAAGTTCCCCTTGTCATCCGCCCAGCCGGCCAGTCCCGACGTGGAGAACACCATCGTCCCATGCGGTGTCGGCGTGTTCAGCAGCGCGAACCGCCGACTCGAATGGTCCAGGAACCCGCCAGTCCACGCGGCGGCGAACCGGAGTTGGCTCCGGTCGAACAGCACGGCCCATTCGCCTTTCTCGCCGACCTTGATCGCCGTGCCCTTGTACGCCCGCAGCTTGCCGTTCGGTCCTTCGTAGTCGATGGTCGCGTTCTGGCAAGGGCCGGTGTCCGTGCTGGCGAAGCGGCTGTCCACCCAGTCCCGGTCCGTCTCCCGCTGCCACGGCTCCGTGGCCCCCGTAACGGTCGGTGGAGTCCAGTTCGTGTCCGCGGAGATGCCCTCGTCGCCGTCCAGGTTCCACAGGCTGACCGTGTTGCCGTCTCGCTCCAAGGCCGCCGTCGGCACCTCGATCGGCCGCACCACGTTCGAGATGCGCACGTCATCGATCAAGCCGTCGCAATTGACCGTGTGATCCCCTGCGTACGCCCCGCCGATGACCAGCGGTCCGGCTTCCGGTTTTGCTTCCGGCCGATACTCGACCGCCGCTTCCCGCGCCGCCTTGCCGTCCACGTACAGCGTCAACGTGTTGCCGTCGTGCGTCATGGCCACGTGATGCCACTTGCCATCGCACACGTCCACGCCGGAACGGATCTCGCCCTGGAGCGTGCCGGGCAAGTACGCACTCAAGTCGCCCCTGCCCGCGTAGGTGTAGAGTTCCCAGTGTTGCCCGCTCGACTTGGAGTCGGCCGAGACGAGGACGTTGAACCCGTCCTTGGAATTGAGATTCGCCCAGCACTCGACGGTCAGCGGCGGCTTGCGGTAGCGGTCGTCGCCCTCGATGCTCGCCGGCAGCATCCGCGCATCGAGAGCCTTGCCGAACCTGCCCGCCGCGAACGCCAGTTGCTTCTCGACCGGCGACACCGCCGGCGCCGGCTGCTCCGGCGTCAACTCGCGGCCGGCCGCCCACGCGCAGCCGCGACGGAAGAGCGTGGCAGGTCCGTCCGCCCGAATCGATTCGGCCGCGTGGCCGAGGACCGTCTGGAACACGCGTGCCTTGCCATAGGAGTACGCCCACGCCAGCGGTTCATCGGTCCTGGTGTCCCGCGATTTCGCCGTCACCAGGGGCTCGATCGTCATGTCTCCCTGCTGGCGATAGTAGAGTTCGTCCCGAGTCTCGAACGGCTGCATGCCTTCGGTGATCGGGTGCTGCGTGGCAGCGATGGCCACCTTGATGGGGCCGAACGGGTCGTGGCCGCTCAGGCCCTGGCCGTGATCCCACACGCGGCGGACGATCTTGCGATACTCCGGCCAGTCGCCGTCGCCCGCGGCAGGCTTCGGCAGCGACGGGTGAAAGGCCCCGTTGGCGAAGTGGATCACCGCCAGTCCGCGGCCGGCCGCGAGGTAGGTCAGCAGGTTCTGCTTCGCCGCGTCCGACAGGCCGGCCCGTTCCCAGTTGACGTAGTTCTGGACGATCAGGTCGTAGCCGAGCAGGTCCTCGCGGGCCAGGCACTCCGGGTCGGTGGCGATGCGGCACTCGAGCCGGCCATCGCGCTCGATGACGTGCTTCAGGGCCTGGCTCGTCTCCCGCCAGTTGTGGAACGGCCCGTCGTGCCCGGTGAGGATCAGCACCTGCGAAGTGCTGCCGACCGTGACCAGGCTCAGCTCGCGGTCGTCGGGAAACTCGGACTCCACGCCGACTGCTGGCACGTCGGTCTTCGCGGTCCAGAGGATCGCGTTCAGGGCCATGCGCCGGATCGGCCCGCTCCGCCAGTTGTCGAAGAAGTGTCCGCCGGTGAAGCCGAACCCGCGGCCGCCGTCCTTGCGCTCGACAGCCCACGCGACCGTTTCCGCCTTCTCGCCCTTCTTGCCGATGGGGACGGTCAGAATGGGAACGAGTCGCGGATCGCGCTCGCGGAAGCGGATGTTGTAATAGAACTCGTCCTTGGTCTCGAACGGTTCGATGCCCGCGGTGATCGCATGCAGCCCGGGCATGGCCTTCACGGTCACCGTCTGGATCTTGGAGTACCAGCCGTTCACCGCCGGGCCGGACTGGTAGTCGAAATACCCACCGACCCATTCCAGCACCTTGTCCCCGGCTGCTTCTTTCGGCACGAACGTGGACCAGTGAATGAGGCACAGGCCGCAGCCACGGTTCATCTGCTTCTCGATGACCGCCAGGCGATCGCCAACCAGCAGCGGATGATCCGCCGCCCTGCGGTCCGACCCGCTGGAGACGAGGACGATGGTGTCGGCATCGTCGAGCGTGCCCGGGCGGTCCGGCCAGCCCGCGAGGTGCGCCTCGACGCGCACGCCCTTCACGTTCGTCGCGTTGTCCAGGCAATGCTTGAAGGCGCGGACGGTCTTTTCGTACTCATGCGTCCCGGCCGGGTGCCCGCCGTCGAGCGGGCCGGCGATGAGCACGACCTTGCGGGTCTTGGGCGGGTCGGCCGCGAACGCGACGGCGGACAGGAACAGGCAAACGAGGGAAAGGCGCATGGCGGCCGGAGGCGCAGTGGAGGACGAGGCGATCGAATCGTAGCGGGGTTCCCCGACTTCGCCTCCTGCCGCAGCGATCGAACGTCGGCACCTCGACGTTGACCAGCAACCTGGAACTGCAGGTCGCGTGGGTTGCACCGACTGGTGCTCGGTCAGCACGCTCGCGCGCCTCACGCGTCGAAGTACGACTGCGGGTGCAACCCGAGCAGGCAACGCTCGCGCGCTGTGCGGGCCCGTTCACGCGCGGCAGCCGTCGTGTGGTTGACGACGTCGGTCGGCAGCACACGCTGCGCGATGTCGCGGCGGGCATAGTTCACCTGCAGGAACAGGCGGCCGCGCGCAGTGTCGGCCGGCGGCCAACGCCGGTGCCAGACGTCGGAGACGCGCAGGTCGACGTCGCCGGCGGCGACCACGTGCTGCACCGCGGTGCGGCCGGCGTAGGCGAGCCCGTCGTCGAGGCGTCGGTCGAACGGCGGCACGCGGCCGGAACGATGGCTGCCCGGGATGCAGGCAGTCGGGCCGTCGGTGAGCGCCACGTCTTGCAGGTAGACGTGGCAGCCGACCACGAACACCGGGTAGGCGATGTGCTCGGGCCACGGCGTGCCTTCGGCGCGCGGCACGTGCGGGCCGCCGTCGATGTGCCATTGTACGCCGTGCGGGGTCAGCACCGGGCCCGGCGGGTTGCGCCAGGCGGTGCACGAGATCACGTGCAGCCCTTCGCCGAGCAGCGGTTCGAGCACGTCGAGGATCGCTGCACGCCCCATCGCCTGCTGGCTCAGCGGGCTGTGGTTGAACATCTGGTAGCGGTACATCGCGCCGACTTCGGGCGTGATCGCCGACGCGCGCATCTCGGGCGGCACGCGTTCGTAGACGGCGAGGATCTCCGTGCGCAGGGCCGCCACTTCGGCCGGCGTGAACACGCCGCGCAGGATGCAGTGGCCGTCACGTTCGAGCGCACGCGATGCCTCGGGCACCGGACCGTCGAAGGGGTAGTTCAGCGAGTCGATGCGGCGCAGCATTCGAGGTCCCGAACGTGAGCATCGCGCAAGCTGCGGATCGGGGCCAGCCCTCGCACGATTCCGCGCCGCCTCACCGTCGCGCCGTCGTCGGAACCCGCGAGTCGGTGTCGAGCGCCCGCAGCCCGAGCGCCTTCGCATTCCTGGTAGGCGGCCCGTGGCCCGGGGCACCGTGAGGTTCGCGAACGGCACGCTGATCGCGTAGCCGCCCGCGGCGAGGATGCCGAAGCCGTTCGGCACGCGTGAAGGAAGCGGCGAAGTTCCTGCGGTGACGCGCTCTCAGCGCGCGGCCGCGAGGACGCCGCGCACCTCGGCGATCAGCGCTGCGATGACGGCCTGCGCGGGCGCGATGGCGTCGCGTTCGTACTTGTTGGCCTCGGCCTTCGCCTCGTAGGCGGCGCGGGCGCGGACCAACAACTGGTTGCGTTCGGCGCGCGCTTTGTTCTCGGCGAGTCGCGGGGCGGCGAGGCGGTCGCGCTTGGCGAGGGCGGGCTCCATCTTCCGCAGCAGCGGCTCCATCTTGGCCCGGTACTCGACCTCCATCTCCGGGGTCCAGGCATTCACCTGGCGGGTGCCGATGACACGACTCTGGTGGGTGACACCATCGTAGCGGTAGGCCTCGTACGTCTCGGTCCTCGTGCTCCCCAGCAGGTTGGACTTGGCGAAGTCGAGTTGGACCCGCTCCTGCTCGAGATAGACCACGGCGTTGTACGCCATCACCTCTTCGTACGACGCCGCCATCTCCGGTTCCGGCTCGCCAGGGCGCGGACCGTTGTCGAAGAGCAGGTGGAAGCGGCGGTCCAACTGCTCGTGCGTCGCCAGCAGCGTCGCCAGCGAACGGTCCAGCGCGGCGCGGACCCGCGTCCGCGACTCGTCGTTCGCCGCCGACGCCAGGGCGGCCAGGCTCGCGCGCACGAAGTTGCCGGCTTCGTTGCCGAGCAAGCCGTATGTCCAGACGCCCGCGTCGCTGGCGGCGAGCCCCAGGGCCGGTGGTGGTGCATCGCCGAGCGGGAACGTCGCGGCCAGGTCGAGCAACGCGACGTTGACGGCGGCGTGCGGCCGACGTTCGGCCAACGCGGCGAACGCCGCGCGCGCCGCGACCCGGTCCTGCGGCAGGCCGAGAC
>JBASWX010000075.1:0-28342 GCA_049276695.1 Planctomycetota bacterium | reverse complement strand
GGCCGTGGCGGCGCGCGTTGGCCGAGGCGTTCGAACGCGTGGCGTGGACTGCCGGCACGCCGGTCACCGCGACCATCCGGCACGGCAAGAACGGACTCGCGGCGGCGCAGCTGTTCGCCGGTTGGCTGCACGCGCGCCTGCACGCGACGGCGAAGCTCGATCCGAACGGCGACCCGGCGTCGCCCTGCCCCGACAACATCGCGCTGCGCACGCCCGCGTTCGAGATCGAACTCGGCGTGCTGCGGCAGCAGATCCGGGTGCACGTGTCGACGCCCGAACACTGCTACCTGCCGTTCACGGTGCCGGCCTCGCGCGGCGCCGACGGCGACCTGCTCGCCGCCGCGATCGACCTCGGGTGACGTGGCGACGGCCGATGGACCCACAGTTCACCTGGGACCGCGACAAGGCCGCCGCGAACCTGCGCAAGCACGGCGTGTCGTTCGAGGAGGCTGTCACCGCGTTTCGCGATCCGCTCGCTCGCATCCACGATGACCTCCATCACTCCCACGAGGAGCACCGCGAGATCCTGGTCGGTCATTCGGCCCGCGGACGGCTGCTCCTGGTATCCTTCACCGAGCGAGGTCGCACCGTCCGTCTGATCAGCGCCCGCCGAGCAACACGCAATGAACGCCAAGACTACCAGGAAGGAACGCGGCTCTGACGCCCGCGGGCGCGGGGCGGCGAAGCTCGCTCGCGAGTATCGCTTCGACTATCGGAGGTCGCGGGCGAATCGGTTCGCTCGCACGCTGCGCAAGAACACGGTCGTGGTGGTCCTGGATCCCGATGTCGCCGAGGTCATCCGCGATGCCAGGCGCGTCAACTCGCTGCTGCGCGCGGCCATCGCGGCGCTGCGGAAGGGACGCCCGCGGCGCGCCGGGTAGGAAGTGCCCGCCCAGGATCATCGACCAGAGTCCTTCTCGCTGCGTCCGGTGGCACCCAACGACTTCGACCAGTGGCCGCCGCGACCGTGGCGGTTGGCAGCGGCAGCAGATCCGGGTGCACGTGTCGACGGCCGAGCACTGCTACCTGCCGTTCACGGTGCCGGCTTCGCGCGGCGCCGACGGCGACCTGCTCGCCGCCGCGATCGACCTCGGGTGACGCGATGGTGAGCGAAGCGTTCGACCCGCAGGCCGCGTCCGCGCGGTTCGAGGCGCCGTTCGCGGCCTTCACCCCCGCATGCCTCGGCGACGACTTCGCGGCCGAACTGCGCACCGTCAGCGGGCTCTGGTTCCGCTGCGGCTACCGGCCCGGCGTCGCGGCGTACCTGAACTTCTTCCTGCTGCGCGACTTCATCACGCTGCACGACGAACGCTTCCCGCCGCGCTTCCGCGACTGGAAGGCGATGGCGAAGTCGTTCTACGAGACCGACCTGTTCATCCGCGCGGTCACCGATTCCGGGCGCGAGCCGACCGGCGGCATCAGCTCGCCGCACGTGCGCGAACAGCTCGCTTCGATCATGGCGCGGCACCGCGCGATCGGGATCCCCCTGTGGATGATGAGCTACTTCGGCTGGAGCTTGCTCGAAGCGGTGGAGACGACCTGCGCGCCGCTGACCGGTGAGCAGCAGCGACTGCACCTCGACTACATGAGCCGGACGTGGCGGCTGATGGGCGTACCGTTCACCAGCGACCGGGCGCGCGGCGTCGCGTTCGCTCGGGCGGTCGAACGGCGGCACGCAGCGCCGTCGCCGCGGCTGCTCGAGCATGCGCGTGCGATCCTGCGCATCGGCGAACTGATCGGCGTGCGTTCGGCGCCGGACCGGATCCTGCCGATGCTCCCGACGGCGACGCAGACGCTGTTCGCGCCAATGGCGACGCTGGCTCGCCCTGGTCTGCCGCGCCGCGTGCTGTGTCGACTGCTCGGTCCGCTACTGGTGCCACGCGCCGTCGGCAAGGCGCGGATCGCGGTGCCGTGGTCGGTCGAGCGTTGAAGAGAGTTGAGCGAAGAGACGTGCGCAAGCTCCGGGCGTTACGCCGCAGTCGTTGTGGAACACGCAGGTGATCGCCATGGCGCCATGTCATGGGGGTTGCGTGCGCCTCCGGTCCTCGGCAGAATCCACAACAACTCGTCGTCGGCGTGGCGGTAGAGTCAGGTAGCTTGCGCGGCGTCCTCCGTTGGCGGAGGGTGGCGCTGGCTACCGATCTGGCGCCCGGCGCGAGACTCGAGGTAGGCATGCACGTCTCTCAGACCTCAGACCTCAGACCACGGGCCCTCGCGCCGCGCTAGCGCGAGCAACGATTAGCCTCGGAATCGCGGCCTCGGCGATGGCGCAGAACGTCGTGTGGTCGACGCACGACTGGACGATCAGTCTGGGGTTTCCGGTGCCGCCGTTTGCGGAACAATGGGTCGACGTCAAGATGCCAGGCGGTTTCCCACAAACCGCAACAACCGCAGACTCGCGTCGGACATACGTGGTCGGCACGGTGGTCGCCCAGAGCTTTGGGACGCCAACCAGTCCCGTTCAGTTCTCGAACTTCGACGCCCACCCCGCAAACCTGACGCCTCCGCTCCCTTCTTCAGCTCGACAGGTCGTGATGCTGCAGTGCAACAACACGACATCCGCCGGGTCCAGCACCCAGGCTTGGCAGCGCTTCTTCTTCGGTGCGCCATCCACTTCGCTTACCTTCCCTCAGCCCAACACCGCGCGAGCAGTCGCAGTCTGGGAGGCTGACGCTCCCACCGATCGACGCATCGCAATCTGCGGAGAGACCTACGATCCCCGCGTCGAGTTCAGCCAGTCGGGAGCCGGATGGTCGGGCGCGACTGGGCCGGGGGGCGGTGGACAGGGTGCCACGGGCTTCATCGCCGTGTACGACGGTTTCGGAAACGTAAGCTGGACGCACCACTTCTTCTCGAACAACAACCCGAACCCGAACGTCGACACGTGCACGATCACTGACATCAGCATCCGCGTCGATGCGCAAGGTCGTGAGACCGTCACCTACTGCGGCGTGTTCACGCACGGGAATCCTGGTCTCGGTTCGGAGTTGTCCCCTGAGCGCCCGTACCCGGCACCGTCGAGCGCGTTCTCCGGCGGGGACACGACCCAAGCACCGGGTCGGTTCGACGGGTTTGTTGGTCGACTCGTACGCTACCAAGGTACGACGACGCGGGTGTTCCACTCGATCGTTGGCGGACCAGGCAATGACGGGTTGTTTGGTCTGTGCGAAATCAATGAGAACGAATTCGCTGTGGTCGGGGCGACTGAAATCGGTTCCACAACTCCGGCGGGCCGTTTTTTCCCAATTGGGCTGTCGGGGCCAGGCACTTGGTCGGTCGGCGCTGTTCTCACGTTCGACGCGCGCGCGACCACCCAACCGACCGGACGCTTGGTCTTGGTCGGAGGGAACCGCATCGGGTCATGGGGCGGACCAACGAACGTGAGCAGCTTCGCCTGCGATGTGTCGCTCGGACGCAACGTCGTACTCAATGGAGTAGCAGGCCCCTGTGACATGCTGTACGTGGTCGGCACGACGGACGACCCCGCCCTCAGCACCGACTTCCTGGGGCCCGCAACCGCAGGTTGGCAGGTGCTGCCGCCGACGGCGCAGTCGGTGATGCAAGGGCCGACGGATGGCTTCATCTCTGCGTTTGCGTACATCCACCCGACTGGTGCTGCGGCTCTGATGCAACCATGGACCTACTCGTACTGGGGCGCGCCAGGTAATGACGGGCTGACTGGCGTCAACAACTGGAACGAGTGGTCTGACCAAGTCGGCGTCGTCGGCTACACGACGAGAAACGGGACGCAGGACATCGCCACCAGCACGCTCTTCTTCAACACCTCGTACATCTCGTTGATAGGGACGGGGAACTTCGCCTTCGCGAACGGGACGGAGCAGCTTCATCTGATCCGCGAAGCCGTGATTGCCGGCCCTGACACCGACACTCCGGCGGCCCTGCCCCCGTTCAGCGGCAACGCGACCGTTGGCTATCCGACAATCTCGTTGGGCGGCGCGAGAGGTGGCGGCATCGCGATGGGGAACGACGGGCGCACCAACGTAGTCGGCGCGTCCGCGCCGCCGTTGGGCGTAGTGTCCGGGTACCCGCCGGCGGGCGGTGGCCGTCTCGGGGACGCCGGCATCGATGCCGTGCGGACCGAGCTGGACATGCTGCCGATGGCCCTCGTCGGGGTCGGCCGAACTGATGGCACCGGCTTCCAGGTTGGAGCAGGTCCATATCCTGGGACAGCCAGTGGTGGGACGACGCCTGCTTGCGCGCTTTCCGCGTTTGGCGTTCGCATTGGCAGCACGGCACCAGTGCTGCAGCGCATGCTCATCGACTACCAGGGCCCAGCCCCAGCTCCCGGTGTCAACACTGCCGCGGTCGTAGTCTCTCGCCCAACGGTTCAGCCAAACTCGGTCACGCTGTCCGCGCTTCAGATCGGCTTGCCCCCGGCGACCCCGTGGGCAATCCCGAGCGGAACGGAGTTCTGGCTCGGCGATCCGAACGCTTCGAACCTGTTGATGCTGGACGCAGGTCAAGCGAACCAACCACTGCGGTTCCGCATGCCTGCGTTCCCGTCAACTCCGCCAGGCGCCACTTCACTGTCGGTGCAGGCGGCTTCCCTGCTCGTCACGCCGATCGGATCAGGAGCGTGCAGCTCGCTATGGTCCGCCAGCCCCGCCATCTTCTTCACCTACTGATGCCAAGTCCCGCGCGCTGTTGCCAGGCGCGCCACACCAGCCTGAGTCTTCTACCATGGCTCGCCGTTGCCTTGATGCTCGTGTCGCGTGGCTCGCTGCCAGTGGGGTGCTGGCGCTCCCCACCTTCGCCCAGAGCTCAATCCGTTGTGCTGGCGCAATTCTGTACGACACCGATGCACGTGCTCTACCGCTGGTGCGAGCTTGGGCTGACGAACTGAATACCTACGCAATGCGCTCTGACGGCCGCATGTTTTTTTCCGGCAACAACGGGTTCCGCGTGGACCAAGTCCAGATCCCAAGTGGCTTGCAGGTCACGGATGTCGATTTCACTGCATTCGGTGGGGCCGCCGTTCTCTCTGATGGTTCGATCCTCTGCTGGGGTTCTTACAATTCTCAGCCGCCTTTGACCCCGACCCTCGTACCAGCACCCGCTCTCCCACCGGGAACTCATTACTGGAGAGTCTCACGCGCATCCCATGGCATGGCGCTGCGGTCGGATGGCGCGATCGTTTGCTGGGGCAACAACGTCTGGGGTCAGTGCAACGTTCCCCCGATTCCGCCGGGGACCACGCCCGTCCACATTCGGGCTCTGAGCACGTCAAGTTTCGTAATCCTTTCCAACGGCTTGATGCTGGCGTGGGGCCAGAACACGTGGGGCCAGACGAGCATCCCGGCACTGCCTCCCGGCGTTGGTTGGGTTGACGTCCGCCAGGGCTACAATCACATGGTTGCACTTCGTACGGATGGTCGCATCGAAGCGTGGGGGGACAACAGCTTCGGGCAGTGCAGCGTGCCGTCTCTGCCACCCAGCACCGCCTATACGCACGTCGCAGCGGGGATGCAGTTCTCGACGGCTGCGCGCTCCGATGGCATGTTGGTCGCATGGGGGCGCAACGACTGGGGCCAGTGCAACGTGCCGACACTGACCGCCGGGACCACCGTCGCGGAGTTGAGTAGCGGTCTGGTACACACGGTGGCGCGACTCTCCAATGGCCAAGTGCTCGACTGGGGTGGCTACCAGCACTTCGCGATGGTCGATGTCCCGACCATCGCTGAGTTCTCGTTGCCCGGCCAACCACCGGCCAGGTTCCGCCGGTTCGAGCGCGGCCTTCTCTGTACGGTTGGCGTGCTCGACGATGGCAGGTTCTTCGGGTTCGGCAGCAACGACTACGGCATCACCACCTTGCCGCCCTCGCTGATCGGAATCCCGTTGCGAAGGGCCGAGAACAAGGGCGCCCACACTGCTGTCCTTACGACCACCGGCCAGATCAACTGCTGGGGCGACAACTCGGTTGGTGCCTGCAACGTGCCAGCGCTACCGCCTGGCGTGATCTACACCGACGTGACGGTGTCCAACCGGCACACAATTGGGTTGCGCTCCGACGGCCAGGCGATCGGCTGGGGCGGCAACACGTTCAACGAGCTGATGATCCCCCCGGTCGCGCCACCGCTGCGCTACACCAAGATCGATGCCACCTTCGGCACGACGCTCCTGTTGCGCTCAGACGGGGCGATGGTTCAAGTTGGCCAGTACTACTCGCCGCTGATCGTTCCGTATCAGATCCACCTTCCTCCCGCGGGCGTCACCTACACCGACATCGCGACGACCCAGAACTGGGCCTACTGCCTGCGTTCAGACGGCCAGATCGACACCATCGGCACGCCGTCCGGTTCCGGATCGCAACCGCACTGGCTGTACCGACCGATCCCGGCTCTACCCCAGGGCCTCTACTGGGTCGACATCGAGGGCGGCGATCGCCACGCCGGCTTGCGACGATCCGACGGCCTGATCTTCACCACCGGTCTATGCCTGTATTTCCAGGACTACATCCCGGCGCTTGAACCCAACACGTCGTACGTTGAAGTCCGAGCGTCGTACGATATGGTCTGCGGCCGAGTCGGCCCACCCAGCACATTCATCGCCTTCTCACAAGGCTGTGCTGGTTCGCGACCGGCGACGCGACTCGTGCCTGCCGACACGCCAGCCATCGGCCGTACTCTCGAACTGACCCTGTTCGACCTGCCTCTCGACATCGCGATGATCGCGATGGGCTGGACGCGCTTCGCGAATCCCGTGGCGCTCGCATCGCTCGGCATGCCCGGCTGCGACTGGCACGTCGCCCTCGACGGCGTCGCCCTGCTCTCTGGCCAGAACACCCAGGCGAAGTTCTCGCTGCCGATTCCCGACCAACCCTCGCTGGTCGGGATCCACTTCTTCCATCAGGCCCTCGTGCTCGATCCGACGGCCAACCCATTCGGCGCGGTCGTCTCCGAAGCCTCCGAAGGAGTGGTCGGCGACCACTGATCCGTGGCGCCGTCCGCGCGGCCCCGTCGACACGGAACGCATCGCGCTGTTCGGCACCGGGTAGGCGGCCTCGCCGCACACTCGGCGGCGAGGCATCCGCCGGTCCTTGCAAATCCTCAGTGCGACTGAAGAATTGCAAGGATGATCCCCCGCCGAGCCGCCGGCCGCCTGCAGCACCTGCTGCGCACGCACCCGGTCGTCGCCGTGCTGGGACCCCGGCAGGTCGGCAAGACGACGCTGGCCCGCATGGTGGCGGACGAACTGACCCGCACGGGTCCCTGGCTCGACCTCGAACGCCCCAGCGACCGGGCCAGGCTCGCTGACGCGGAACTGTTCCTCGGCAAGCAGGCGCGCCGGCTGACGATCCTGGACGAGGTGCAGCGCATGCCCGAGCTGTTCCCCGTGCTGCGCAGCCTGGTCGACGAACGGGTCCGCGCGGGCGAGAAGGCGGGGCACTTCCTGGTGCTGGGCTCGGCGTCGCGCGATCTGCTGCAGCAGTCGTCGGAGTCCCTGGCTGGCCGCATCGCGTTCCTGGAGCTCGCCCCGTTCACGCTCGACGAGGTGGACCGACCGCGGCAGCGGACCAGCCTCGACCGGCTGTGGTTGCGCGGCGGGTTCCCGGGCAGCCTGCTCGCGCACGACGACGACGACAGCCTGACCTGGCGGCAGCAGTTCGTGCAGACCTATCTGACCCGGGACCTGCCGCAGCTCGGACTGCGGCTGCCGAGCGAGCAGTTGGCGCGGATGTGGGCGATGCTGGCGCACGGGCAGAGCAACCAGCTCAACGCCGCGCGCCTCGCCGCCGGCCTCGGGGTCACCGGCAACACCGTCCGCAACTACCTCGACGTGCTGACCGAGTTGTTCATGGTGCGGCAACTGCCGGCCTGGAGCGGCAAGAGCGGGAAGCGCCTGGTGAAGGCGCCGAAGATCTACGTTCGTGATTCCGGCCTCGCGCACGCCCTGGTCGGCGTGACGGACCATGACATGTTGCTGGGCCATCCGGTGTGCGGCCCGTCATGGGAAGGCTTCGTGCTGGAGAACGTGCTCACGCAACTGCCCGACACCTGGCGGGCGAGCTACTACCGGACCAGTGCAGAGGCCGAGATCGACCTGGTGCTCGAGGGGCCGCGCGGCGAAGTGCTCGCGATCGAGATCAAACGTTCGTTGGCGCCCACCCTGAGCAAGGGATTCCACCTCGGATACGCAGACATCGGTGCCACCGGTGGAATCGTCGTCATGCCCGACGGCGACCGCTTCCCGCTTGCGCCTGACGTCGAGGCCGTGCCGATGCGCGAACTCCTGGACGAACTGCCGGCACGCTTCGCGTCGTCGCCGGCAGCTGCACGCGCTGTTCACCGCCGGCCGCCCAGACAGCGGTGACTGGTGCCCTGAGGGCAGCAGCGCGCGCGGCTCGGCAACCTGGTTCGTGGGACCGCCACCCCGGCCCATGAGGAATGCGCCACGCGCTACGAGCCCGCCTGCCTCGGCGACGAGCGCGGAATCTGTCAGCGCGGGCGCAGCGCCGCAACGCGCGGATCCGCGTGCAGCGGCCGGAAGATCGCGTCGTCGAAGTCCAGCGGGCGCCCGCGCCGCGCCGACTCCAGCCAGCAGAGCAGCGCCTCCTCGCGCAGCGCCGCGGCGCGCGCGGGCTCGTCCGTCACTGCAGTGGCGCAACACAGCAGGCTGTGGGCGGCGCACAGCGGCAGCAGGGCGTCGCCGGCCATCGCGCCGAGGCGACGGGCGAGCGATTCGAGCGCCGCGAAGTCGCCGAGTTCCTTCAGGCACTGGGCCAGCTTGCGGCTGTGCCGGCCGAGGTCGTCGCGGGCGCCGGCGAAGTCGGGCACGCGCTGCAGCGCGAGGCGTTCGTCGTCACAGGCGCGTTCGAGCAACGTGCGCGCCTGCAGCCAGCCCCGCTGATCGATGTGGATCTGTGCCAGCGAATGCGCGGTGACGGCACGCGCCCGGCGCGCCGCCGGTTCCTCGGGGAAGTCGCGCAGGAAGCCGTCGAACAGCGCGAGCGCCCGCTGCTGTTCGTCGATCGCTTCGCCGATGCGTCCTGACGCCTGCAGCGCCCGGCCTCGCGTCATGCGGGCCATGGCCTCGACGTAGTGCGGTGTCGGCCACGGGTCCGGGCGCGCCCCGGGGTCGCCGATGTTGCCCAGCGCCGCATCCGCCATCGCGGCCGCTTCCGCGTACTGGCCACGCGCGATCAGCACGCCAGCGAGCTTCGCCTGTTCGGCAGCTGCGCAGAGCCTCTCACCGGCCTCGGCGTAGCAGCGGATCGCGTCGCGCAAGGCGGCGGCCTGGGCCGCCAGGTCGCCGACCCGGCTCGCCGTCATCGCGACGTGGCCGTGCAGCGCCGCCATGTTGACCCTGGCCCGCGTGCTCCATTCGGGCAGTGCCACCAACGGGTCGAGGTCGCGGCGGCAAGCAGCAATGAGTGCGTGCGCGTCGTCGCCCGAGCCGCGGTCGATCAGCAACCCGGCGAGGATGCGGTTGGCTTCGCCGCGGCGCAGCCGGGCCTCGCCGGCGAGTTCGCCCTCACCACACAGCTGCGCGGCGCTCCGGGCAAGAGCCAGCGCCTCGGCGAACCTGCCGCGCGACTTCTCGACGTCGGCGAGCCGTTGCAGCGTGCGGATGCGCAGCGCGGCGACGCGTTCGCCTTGCGAGGAATCGGCCGCGAGCGCATCGAACCGGGTCAGCGCATCGCGCAGCATGTCGGCGGCGACGTCCTGGCCGCCGGGTACGTAGAGCATGCGTTCGCGGGCGACTGCGGCGAGCAGGTCCTCGATCGCGTCGACGCTGACCTTGGCGCTGTGATCGGAGCGCCGCACCTGCTCGGACAAGATCGCGTTCGCGTGGTGCTGTTGCCACAGCAGCAGCGATGGCAGGACCAGCACGAACACCAGCATCGCCGCGAGCAGCGTCGTCAGCGCACGGTGACGCCCGGCGAAGCGCCGCAACCGGATCCGCACCGGCAGCCCGCGGGCCGCGATCGGCCGGCCATCGAGTACCGCTTGCAGATCGTCGGCGAAGTCGGCGGCGCGCTGGTAGCGGCGCGCCGACTCGACGTCCATCGCCTGGTCGAGCACCAGCTGCAGTTCGGCCGGCAGGCCGGCGTGCCGCAGGCTGCGCCGCGCACCGGCCAGGATCTGGCGCCGCAGGGCCTCCGCCTCGGTGGCGGCGAACGGCGCCTGCAACCCCAGCAGGCAGTGCAGCGTCGCCGCCAGGCCGTAGACGTCGGTGCGTTCGTCGGCCAACTCGCCGCGCACCTGTTCGGGCGCCATGTAGGCGGGGGAACCGGCGGCGGTGCCGGTGCGGGTCAGCCGGACGTCGCCGCGCGCCACCGCCAGGCCGAAGTCGAGCACGATGGCGCGGCCGTCCGCGGTCAGCATCAGGTTGGACGGCTTCAGGTCGCGGTGCAACACGCCGCGCGCGTGCGCATGGGCGATGCCCAACGCCGCCTGGTGCACGAGCCCGACCACCGTCCGCCACCATGGTCCCGCGAACCTCGACTCGACGTCGGCGCCGGCGATGGGTGTCGTGGGATCGGGCTGCAGCAGCGGGCGCAGGTCGGAGCCGGCCAGGGTCGCCGGGTCGCGGCCCGCCAACGCGAGGCACACGGCTTCGGCGCTGCGCCCGCGGATGCGCGGCATCGCGTAGTACGGCACGCCATCCGCGTTGCCGGTGGCGAGGATCGGCACGATCGCCGGGTGCTCGAGCCTGGCGACCGCATCGATCTCGCGACGGAAGCGTTCGCGGGCGCCGTCGAAGAACAGCAACTCGGGACGCACCACCTTGAGCGCGACCTCGCGGCCGAGCGAGGTCTGCTCGGCGAGGTAGACGATGCCCATGCCGCCAGCGCCCAGTGGCGCGCGGATGCGGAACTCGCCGAGCCGTTCCGGGTGCGGCGCGGGCGGTGCCTGCAGCAGCTCGATGGTGTCGAGGTCGGCGAGCGCTTCCCGGAGTGCCGCGGCGTGCTGCGGGTGGCCGGCGACGAAGTTGTCGACGGCGGCCTTGCCGCCCGTGTCGTGGGCCTGCAGCGCGGCGGCCAGCAGTTCCTCGAGCGTGTCGCGGTCACTCGGGCTGTGGTGGTCTTGGCTCATGACCGCGAAGAGCGGGATACTGTAGACGTTGCATGAGCGAGTCCAGCCACCCTCTCGTCACGCGCGCGCAGGGCCGGGATGCAGCGGCGATCGAGGCCCTGCTCGTGCGGCACCTGCCGGGGCTGCAGGGTTGGCTGCGGCTGCGCATGGGTGCGTTGCTGCGCGCGCGCGAAACGCCGGAGGACCTGGTGCAATCGGTGGCGCGCGAAGTGCTCGCCGACCTGCCCGGGTTCGAGTGGCGCGGCGAAGCGGCGTTCCGGCACTGGCTCTACGTGAAGGCGCAGCGCAAGCTCGTCGACAAGGCGCGCTTCGTCGCCGCCGAGTGCCGTTCGCCGGCGCACGAACGGCCCGCTGACGCCGCCAGCGACGGGGTGCTGGCGGGTCTCACCGGCGGCGCCACGCCGAGCCGCGACGTGCAGAGCCGCGAGGAAGTGGCGCGCATCGAGCGCGCCTTCGCCGAGCTGCCCGCTGACTACCAGGAAGCGATCAGCCTGCAGCGGCTGTGCGGCATGGACTACGCCGAGATCGCGGTGCGCATGCAGCGCAGCGAAGGTGCGGCCCGCAACCTCGTGCACCGCGGCCTGTCGCGGCTGGCGCTGCGCCTTGGCGAACTGCGCCGCGCCGGGTCGAGCACCGCAACGTGAAGATGCGCGCACCCGCCGCCGGACTCACGGTTGCACGACGATGGTCAACGCCGGCGACGCAGCGAATCCGCCCGGCGGACACGGCGGCGGCGTCGTGACGCTCAACCAGACGAACTGCGCAGCCAGCCAGGCGCCGGCGAGGGCAGGGGCCGCCGGCAGTGGCAGCGCATACGCGGCGCTGCCGACCGGATCGGCGAACACAGTCGCCGTCGCCAACAGCGACAGCGGATCGACCCACACTTCGATGCCCAGCAGCGGCACCGGTGCGGTGAGTCCGCCGCCAGCCAACGCCAGCAGGCCGGGCGATCCCGGCGGCACGCCGCTGCCGAGGATCTCGAACGCGGCGTTGCCGACGGCGGGCATCGAACCGACGTCGATGCGCGGCAGCCCGCTGCAGCCGATGCTCGCGCCGCCGTAGCGGGTGACGCCGGTCGGCAGCAGGTCGAGCCGCGTGATGGTGCCGTCGAACTGCTGACCGGCCGTGTGCACCGGTTGCCAGGAGCCGGCCGTGGTCGGGTAGCCGGCGAACGCGCTGGCCCCTGCCACCGTCACGCTGCCATCCGCGTGCAGCGCCAGGTCCTCGGTCTGGTCCTGCACCAGCGCGAGCAACGTCGAATACCGCAGCTGGGCCAGGCCGCTGCGCGTCGGATCGAGGCGGCTGACGAACGAGCACTGCCGCGCCGGCGAATGATTGATCACCCAGGCGCCGGCAGTGACCGGGAACTGCGTGCCCGGCGACGGACTGGCGAGCCCGGCCACGGTGACGACGCCGCTGTTGTCGACCGCGACGCGGCGGGCCTGTTCGTTGGCGGTGCGGCCGAAGAACGTGCTCCACACCAACTGCTGCGCCGGCGGTGCGTTCACGTCGATCGCGGTGACGAAGCTGTCGGCATCCGTCGTCGGCTGCCCTGCGTTGTAGCTGGTGCTGTAGGCGCCGGCGGTGACCGGGAAGTCGGGCGAACTCGTGGTGCCGGTGAGGTACACGAGGCCGCCGGCGCCGAGCGCCACGGACTTCGCGAAGTCCGAGCTGCTGCCGCCGAGGTAGCTCGAGTAGACGAGTTGTTGGCTGCCGGCGAGACCGAGGTCGAGCACCGTCACCGTCGCATCCAGCAGGCCGCCGCCGTAGCTCGCCGCGAACGCATTCGCGGTGACCGGGAAGTCGGTCGACGCGGTCTGGCCGACGAACACGACCCGCTGGTTGCCGTCGAGTGCGATCTCGCCATCCCCCGGATCGGTGGCGCTGCCGCCGAAGTAGGTTGCCACCAGCAGCTGCTGCGCGGGTGGCAACGACAGGTCGAAGCGGGCGACGTAGTCGTCGGTGAGGCCGTTGAAGCTCGGGTCCCAGGCGCCCGCGGTCACGGGAAGATCGCTCGATTGGGTGCCGCCCGAGACGGTGACCAGGCCATTGCCGCCGATGCGGATGCACTTGCCGAAGTCGTAGGCCGAGCCGCCGAAGTAGCTGCTGTAGCGCAGCTGCGCCGCACCGACCAGGCTCGCATCGAGGCGGATCACCACCGCATCGAAATTGCCGCCGAGCGTCGTGTCGCGCGCGTTCGCGGTCACCGGGAAGTTGACCGACGCGGTGCCGCCGGTCAGCGTGACGACGCCGTTGCCGTCGACGACCAGGTCCTCCGCCACGTCGTTGCCAGCGCCCCCGAGGAAGGTCGACCACAGCAGCTGCGCGCTGCCGGTCAGCGACGGATCGAGGCGCGACACGCAGAGGTCGTTGTTGCTGTTGTGCGAGGCATCGAATGCGCCCGGGGTCACCGGGAAGTCGGGCGAGGCGGTTTCGCCGGCGACCGTGGTGCGACCGAGGCCATCGACCGCGACCGCACGCAGGCGGTCGGCCGCCGTCCCGCCGAGGAACGTCGACCACGACAACCCGGGGTCGATCACGAGCGGGCGCTGGTGGTCCCGATCCGGCACCCGGAAGCCGAAGCGCCGCGGGCCACGCAGTTCGAACGCCGAAGCGACCGGCACCCGGCCGTCACCATCGACGACGAAGCTGACGGGCGCGCTCTGCCGCAACGAACGCCCCTTCGTCGTCAGCCACATCGAACCGTCGGCCTCGAGCCGCAGTTCGTCTGGACCCGCCACCTCGATCGTCACCGCCGCGAGGTCCGCACCCGGCGCCAGCACGAGGTCGTACCCGAACACCCCATCGCGGTGCCAGGCGAGCGCGTCGACGCCGGGGTAGAGCGCACGATGCCGAACGGCGCCGAAACGCGGCACGTACGTGCGCCACGTCGCCGGTTCGTTGCCGAGGAAGTAGTGGTGCACGCCGCCGAGCGGCTGTTCCGCCACCAGTTCCGCCGGCTGCGCGCCCACGAACCGCAGCGACACCGCCACCCCGCCGTCGCCGTCGGCGAAACGCGTCGTCCAGCCGTCGGCGGTCACGAACACCGTCGTCGCCCCGAACGTGCAGCGGTACGCGGCGGCATCCGGCCACTGGCCGACGTTCGGCACGAAGGCCGCAGGCACGGCAACCGCTGTTCCCTGGGCGGCGAGCGGACTGGTCGTCAGCCCACCGGCGATGGCGAGCATGCCGACAGCGGCGGCGACGGCGAACGGCGGCACGAGGACTGGGCACGGATTCGGCATGGCAACTCCGGGAAGGGACCGATGCCAGGAGCGGGCTGGAGCGACCGCTGTCACACCGCTGCCGGCAAAGGTCAGAAGGCGCCGATCGTCAGGGTGAGGGCGTTGCTGCTCGTGACCGCAGTGAACGCCAGCGACAAGTCGACCTCGATCGGCACGACCTGCTGGTGGAACTGCAGCCCGACGAGGCCGAGGGAATCCGGCAGCGCGAGCGAGGTCTGCACGGCGCCGCCGACCGGCAGCATCACGTCGATCGCGTCGGGAGAGACGAGCAGCAGGTTGCCGGCGACACCTTGCGGCAGCAGGGCTGACAACGGGATCGACACCGGCGAGAAGCCGGTGACGGCGAGCACGAACGCGAACGGCGGCATGCCGGTCGCGGTCGCCTGGAACGTGCTGCCGATCCAGGGCAGGGACGTCGTCGTGAGCACGTTCAGTCCACCGGAGCCGGTGCCGCCCGTGCCATAGGTGGCGGCCGTTGCCGGGCAGGTCGTGGTGAGTCGCGCCAGGCGCTCGGCGGCCGCGCCGCCGGCAGTGGTGAAGAACCCGCCGACGATCAGTTCGCCGGAGGGCCGCCTCGCCAGGGCGTTCACCGGCGAGTTCAGGCCCGCGCCGAACGGCGACCAGGAGCTGCCATCCCAGCGGGCGATGCAGGCCGCACCCGCACCGCCCGCGGCGCTGAAGCCACCCGCGGCAACGATGTCGCCGCCCGCGAGCGTGTGGATCGCGAAGACCCGGTTGTTGACGCCCCCGCCGAGGTTGGACCATTGCGCGCCGTCCCACCGCGCGATGCGGTCGGCGCTGACGCCGCCGGCATCCGTGAACTGCCCGCCGACCAGGAGATCGCCATTGGCCAGGGTGTGCAGCGTGTAGATGTCCCCCGCCACCCAGCCGAGCGCCTGCCACGACGTGCCGTTCCAACGCGCGATGTGCCAGGCGGCCACGCCACCCGCGGTCGTGAACATGCCGGCGGCGACGACGTCGCCGTTCGGCAGCGTCGTGAGGGCGTCGACGCTGCCGTTCATCCCCGAGCCGAGCGGCACCCAGGAAGTGCCGGTCCAGCGCGCGATGCAGTTGGCGGGCAGGCCGTCGGCGGTGGTGAACGCACCGCCGGCGACGAAGTCCCCGTTGGGCAGGGTCGTGAGCGCATGGACGGCGCCGTTCATCCCGGAGCCGATTGCCTCCCACTGGAACCCGTCCCAGCGCGCGATGTAGCTGGCGGGCGAGCCGTTGGCGAGCGTGAAGTCGCCGCCCGCGATGATGTCGCCGTTGGCGCTGGTTGCCAGCGCCAGGACCTTGTCGTTCATCCCCGAGCCGAGTGGCGACCACGACGCCCCGTTCCAACGCGCGACCCGCCCAGCGCTCAGACCACCCACCGCCGTGAAGTCGCCGCCGGCCACGACCTCGCCGTTGCCCGATGTGGTGAGGGCGCGCACGACGTCGTTCGCGCTCGGACTGGCGGTGATTGCCGACCACAACGAGCCGTCCCAACGCGCGATGTAGCTCGCACTCGCGCCGCCCGCGTTGGTGAAGGATCCCCCGACGAAGAGGTCGCCGTTGGCGAGCGTGGTCGTCGTCGCGACGACGCTGTTCAAGCCGGATCCGAGGGCCGACCACGACGTGCCATTCCACCGCGCGATGTTGTTCACGGACACACCTCCCGAACCGGTGAATTGCCCCCCCCGCGACGAGGTCGCCGTTGCCGAGGATCGACAGCGAACGGACGCCGTCAAAGGGACCAAGACTCAGACCCGCGCCGAATGTCGACCACGACGACCCGTTCCATCGCGCGATCTGGTCCGCAGCCACGCCGCCAGAACTGGTGAACTCCGCGCCCGCGACGAGATCGCCGTTCGCGAGCGGAAGCAGCGACGTCACTTTGTGGTTCATGCCCGAGCCGAGGGCGGACCACGCGGCACCGTTCCAGCGCGCGACGCGGTTCACGCTGATGCCGCCCGCGTTGTAGAAACTGCCGCCAGCCACCAGGTCGCCGTTCGGGAACGTGGCGAGCGAATAGACGTGGCCATCGGTCCCTGCTCCCAGTGGCGACCACGACGTGCCGTTCCAACGCGCGATGTTGCCTGCGGTGCTGAACGCCCCGCCGGCAACCACGTCGCCGCCAGGGAGCGCGGTGAGGGCGAAGACGAACCCCGGCACGCCCAAGCCCATGTCGGCCCACGCCGCACCGTTCCAGCGCGCCACGCAGTTCGCGGGCAGGCCGCCCGCCGTCGTGAAGAAACCGCCGGCGACGAGGTCGCCGTTGCCCAGGATCGCCAGGTCGAAGACGCCACCGGAGCCACCATGACCGGTGATGCCCGCGCCGAGTGCCGACCAGGCGCCGGTGGCCGGGTCCAGGATGGCGATGCGATTCGCAGTCACGGGACCAGCCTGGGTGAAGGTCCCAGCGACGACCAGCACCGGCGTGGCCGGCCCGGCGCCATCCGGGTCCCAGGGGATCGTGGCAAGGACCGCGCCATTGAGCACGGCCGAGCCGTTCATGGGCAGCCAGGTGTTGGTGCACTGGGCGACAGCGCCTTCGGCGAGCAGTGTCGCAGCCAGCACCAGGACTTTGGTTGCTGGGGCAACCGACCGCGGCCAGCGCGCGGGGCGACGAGAGTCGGGCACCTGCAGGTTCGTCATGGGCGTGGTGGTGTTCATTGCCAGCCTCGAAGGACTGACTCCGGAGGAGCGGGGCGGAGCCGGTCCTGTCACACCGGTTCTTGCGCCTGCGAGCTGCGGCACCTGAACGGATCGACCCGGTCGACGATCGATGCGCGCCGGAGTGTCCGGCCGCGTATGGTGAGGACATGGCGCCTCGCCGTCGTTCCACTGCTCCGCTCGTCGCAATCACCGCACTCGCCGCCTGCTCGGTGGCGCCCAACGAGATCGACCAGCAACTGCTGCGGCCGCCGCAGGTGATGCTGGCCGAGCCCGCCGACTTCGGCATCACCGCCGAGCCGGTCGACATCGCGCTGCACAGCGAGGCGTCGCTGACCGGCTTCTGGATCCCCCACAGCAACGGCGAGAAGCGCACCGTGGTGCTGTTCCACGACGGCGACGTCAACGCCAGCGCCACCCACCCGTACTGGCGCTTCCTGCACGACGCCGGCTTCAGCGTGCTGGCGTTCGACCCGCGCGGCTACGGCAAGAGCTTGGGCACGTCGACGTTCCGGACCTGGCTCTACGACCTGCGCGAACTGTTCTCGTGGTTGCGCGCGCGGCCCGACGTCGACCCGCAGCGCATCGCGCTGTTCGGCACCGGGTTCGGCAGCCTCGCCGCCTACTGGGCTGCGCGCACGCAGGGTTGCCAGGCGCTGGTGATCGAGCACCTGCCGAGCCTGCGCGACCTGCTGCGCGAGGCGCAGCAGGGTGACGGCAGCGCCGTCGCGGCACTGAGCCTCGGTCTTGCCGAAGCGGCGAAGCTGCCCGAGGAGATCGAGGCCGAGGACATGGCCGGCCGCGTCAAGGTGCCGACGCTGTTCATCGCCAGCGACGGCGAGCCGGCGCGCGACCGGCTGGCGCTGCTGCGCACGTTCGCCGGTCACGCCGGCAGCAAGCAGTTGTGGCTGCTGGCGGACACCGGCCGCGCCCCGCACGGCATGCTGACCCACGCCGGGGAGTACGAACGGCGCATCGCGACCTTCCTGACGGGAGCACTGGCCGGCGCGCCCGCGCTGGTCGAGACCACCGCGCGTCGGGTCGCCGATGCCCGCAGCGGCGGCGCCATCTGGGAACTCGGCGTCACACCGTCGACCCCGGTGCCCTCGCGCACCGCGGTCGAGGCCTGCGCCATCCTCGCCGACGGCAGCTGTCGCCTGGCCCGGACCTGGCTCGAGGGCCGTTCGGCGCGCGTGCGGCTCGACCTGCCATCGGCGCCGACCGCGGTGGCGGCGGTGCTGGTGCCCGGCGCCGCGGATGACCCCGCAGCGGTGTTCGGCCGGCCGGCGACGCCGTTGCAACTCGCCGCTCGGGCCCTCGATCCGCTGTGGACCCGGATCGAGGCTCTGCGCAATGGCATGCTCCCGGCCGCCGAGCACGCAACGCTGCGCACCGAACTGGCGGCGGTGACGAAGCCGCCGCTGCCGCGCGAACTCGAGGCCGAACTCGGCGACGTGTGGGTGCTGCTCGGCAAGGACCTCGCCGCCAGTGCCGATCCTGCCGAGCGCGCCGAGGGCCAGCGCCTGCTGCAGCGCGCGGTCGCGGCGATGCCGAGCAAGCCGCACCTGCACGCCTGGCCAGGGCCGATCGCGACCTACGGCTACCCGCAGGAGACCGCGATCGAGGAAGCGCGGCGGCTGTTGGCGGCGCCCGCGAAGTGACGCCTGGTCAGCGGTTCGGCGAGCTGTGCACCGGGGCACCGTGGCCCTGCCCGGCGACCGGTGACGCACCCTTGATCGGGTGCGGGTGCCAGCCGAGCAGCAACAGCATGGCGAAGAAGCCGAGCACGTAACCGACCGCAACGTGCCAGCCGGCGAACAGCCAGTTCTTCGCCGACTTCGCCTCGGGGAACAGGCCCGAGATCGCGACGCCGGCCGAGCTGCCGAACCACAGCATCGAACCGCCGTAGCCGACGCAGAACGCGAGGTAGCCCCAGTCGTAGCCGTCCTGGCGGATCGCCAGCGCCGTCAGCGGGATGTTGTCGAAGAACGCCGACACCACGCCGAGTCCCAGCGCCGTCCACTCGGACGCCGCGGGCAGCTTCTCGACCGGCATCATCGATGCCGACAGCACGAGGCTGAGCAGGAAGCAGGCGCCGGTCGCCGCGGGCGGCATCACCTTCCAGTCGGGCTGGCGCACCAAGGCGCCGAGCAGGATCGCGCCCCAGACGCCAGCCGCCGGGAAGCCGAACGCGAAGTTGGTCCAGATCGCCCCGCCGATGATCAGCGCGACGATGCCGACGCACGCGAGATCGACCGGCTTGGCGGCCTCGCTGCCGCGCACCAGCGGCTGCAGCGCGTGCTGCTGGCGCGCCGCGAAGAAGCCGAAGAAGCACAGCGCCACCACCGCGCCGAGCGCGGCCTCGGCGACGTCGAGCGGCGACACGCCGGCCAGCCAGATCATCGTCGTCGTGGTGTCGCCGATCACCGAGCCGGCACCGCCGGCGTTGCTGGCCGCGACGATCGCCGCCAGGTAGCCGATGTGCACGTTGCGCTTGAACAGCGTCAGCGCCGCCGCGCCACCGATCAGCGCCGCCGCGATGTTGTCGAGCACCGACGAGAGCACGGCGACCAGCGCGAGCAGCAGGAAGGCGCCCCAACGCCCGCCCGGCAGGATGTCGGTGAGCCTGTCGGGCAGCCGGCTCTTCTCGAACCAGTTGGCGAGCAGCGCGAAGCCGAGCAGCAGCCCACCGAGGTTGACGATCGTCTGCCACTCGTGGTGCAGGTGCGTCACCAGCGAGAAGTCGGTCAACGTGAGCCTGGTCAGCAACACGCAGCACAAGCCGCCGACCGCGATCGGCAACGCGCGCTTGTGGTACTTGGCGATGCCCAGAAGGGTGGCGCCGAACAAACCGAACAGCAGGTACGTGGTCACGGAACGGACGACTCCGTGCAGAGAGGGGCTGAGCGGACCCCGGGATCTTCGCCGCCCCCGCGACGAAGTGCTCGCCCCCTCTTCGACAATTGCGGCCGTGCGGCCGCATCAATGCTGCGTCAACGGCGCCAGAACGACGGCGTCAGCACCGCCAGCAGCGGCAGCAGTTCCAGGCGGCCCAGCACCATTTCGAAACACAGCACCAGCTTGGTCCAGCCGGCCAGGTCGCCGTAGCCGCCGAGCGGGCCGATGTTCGGCCCGATCACCGCGACCCCCTGGCCCAGCGCCGGCAGCCCCTGCGCCAGCACGTGCGGATCGACCGTTGCCATGGCCGGACCGCAGTTGCCGAGCATGGAAGCGCTGGCCGACAGCGCACCCAGGAAGCTGAGCCGCTGGTCGACCGCGATCACGCAGCCACCGACCAGCACGGTGCAGAGCCACATCAGCACCACGGCGAGCACCGACGAGACCGTCGCAGCCTGCAACACTTCGCCGTCCAGCGTCAGCCGGTCGACGCGGCGCGGGTTGACGAAGCGGCGCAGCGTGAACGCGAACAGCCGCAGGCACACCAGCACCCGCACCTGCTTCATGCCGCCGGCGGCCGAGCCGGAGCAGCCGCCGATCAGGCAGCAGGCGAAGATCACGAGCAGCGACAACGGCGGCCAGGCGTGGAAGTCGGCGGTCGCGAAGCCGCAGCAGCTCAGCATGCTGACGACGTTGAACGACGCGTGCCGCAGCGCGGTCGGCACCGCCATGCCAGCCCGCACCAGATCGAGCGTGACCAGTGCGATGACGAGCCCCGTGCACGCGGTGTACAGCCGGAACTCGGCGGTGCGCAGCATGCCCTGCAGGCCGGTCCAGCCCTCGCGCAGCACGCCCGCCATCACCGTGAAGCTGCAACCGCCGAGGAACATGAACACGGTCAGCACGACCTCGGCGCCCAGGCTGTCGAACGCCGCGACCGAAGTCTTGGTCGAGTAGCCGCCGGTCGCCAGCGCCGAGCACGCGTGGCAGGACGCATCGAGCCAGCCCATGCCGCCGAGCAGCAGCAGGCCGGCCGTGCACGCCGCGGTCAGCAGCACGTAGATCGCGATCACCCAGCGCGCCTGGTGCAGTACGCGCGGCTGGTAACCCTCGCTGCCGACGCTGACCGATTCGGCCATCAGCAGGTGCTTGCTGGCGGTGCCCGACGGCAGCAGCGACACGAAGATCAGCACGATGCCGATGCCGCCCAGCCACTGCAGCAGCGCCCGCCACAGCAGCATGCTGCCCGGCGTCTGCTCCGGCGTCGGGTTGCCGGCGGTACCGAGCACGGTGCCGCCGCAGGTCGTCAGCCCGCTGACGCTCTCGAACAGCGCGTCGGCGCCGTCGGGCAGCAGCCCCGACCACTCGAACGGCACCGCACCCAGCGCGCTGGCGACGACCCACGCGAACGCGGCGACGCACAGCGTCTCCTTGCGGTAGAAGCCGGCCGGCGCCCGCCGGCCGCCCAGCCACAGCAGCAGCGCCGCCAACGCACCGAGCGCGATGCTGGCGGCGAAGCCGGACGGCGCCGACACCCGGGTCGACGGAGCTTCGGTCAAGGCCAGCAGCAGCGGCGCCGCCTGCACCAGCGTGAAGAACACGACGAAGCCGGCGAGCACACGCGAGATGGCGCCGAAGTTCACGGCGGGACTATCCGCACGCGGCGCCACCGGCGCAACGAACGCCGGCCACGCCGCGGTTCAGGTTCCTTCGACGACGTCGACCCACACCAGGCGGTGATCGCTGGCGCCCACCAGCCGCGCGCCGCTCTCCCGTTCCGCCGGCCAGAACACGCCGCTGCGCCCGAGCTTCAGCGCCTTGGCCGGCAGCACGTAGTCGACGCGCAGGTTGCCGGGACCCGCGCCGTGCGTGTCGTCGAAGTCACCGGTGTCGAGCGCCGGGTCGCCGCCGTGGGTCGCGTTGACGCCAAACTGCCGCTTGCTCTGTTCGTCGCCGCCAGCACTGCGCGGCTGCGGATCCTGCACCGCGGGATGCGCGAGCAGCGCGTGCAGTGCCTGGCGCCGCGCATCGCCGTCCTGCGGATCGCAGTTGAGGTCGCCGAGCAGCACGAACGCCGCCCCGGCCGCCAGCCCGCCCTTGCCGCCGGCATCGTCGACGATCCACCCGGCCTGGTCCGGCGTCAGGTAGTCGACCCAGAACCGGATCTCGTCGTGGTTGCGGCAGCCGTTGCGATCCTCCGCGCCGTCGAACACCGGCGGCGTCGGGTGCGAGCACAGCACGTGTACGATCCGGTTGCCGATCCCGATCGGCACGTCGGCGTGCGTCTTCGAAGACAGCCGCAGCGCCCGCCACTGCGATTCGCTCCACATCGCCGGCGGCTGTAGCGCGTCCGGCATCGCGCTCCACGGCAACAGCCGGAACGTGCGCACCTGGTCGAGCAGGATCGGGTGTCGCGACAGCAGTGCCATGCCGTACTGCCCGGGAAAGGCGCCGAAACCCCACGCATCGCCGGGCCGGCCGCTCACGCCATCGCCATCGAGATCGTGGCCCGAGTTCTCGCCGGTGTTGACGGGTGGACAGAACACGTACGGGAACTCGATCGCGCGCAGCCCGGCTTGCGGCCTGCCGAGGTACTCGCGCGCGAACACCGTCGCGGCGGCGCCGGCGTCGTCGCGGTCCAGTTCGCACAGCAGCAGCACGTCCGGCTGCACGCGCTGCACGATCTCGGCGAGCTGCTTGCCCTGTTCGCTGCCGCCGCCGGTCAGTTCGCGCAGCAGCTCGCCGGGCCCAGGCCGGTTCAGCGCGACGTTGAAGGTCGCGAAGCGGGTCACCGCGACCGACTCGGCCGAGCGCCGCTTCACCAGCAGGATCGCCAACGGCACGCTCGCCAGCAGGAAGACGATGGTCCAACGGGTGGTGTTCATGCGCCCTCGCTCTTCGCCGGCAACGCCGGCTCGGCGAACATCGCCGCGGCGTCGGCCAGCCGCGCCTCGGGTCCGACGACGACGACGGTGTCGCCCGGCGCCAGTTCGGTCTCCGGGTTGATCACCGGCAGATTGTGGCCGTCGCGGCGCACCGCGACCACGCTGCAGGCGGTGTGGCGCCGAACGCCAGCGTCGGCGAGCGACCGCCCGGCGGCCGGCGCGCCCGGTTGCACCCGGAACACGGCGAAGCCGATGCCCGGCACGAAGTCGCGCACCGCCGGCGCCGCGGTGCCCTGCTGCGGGCTCGCCCGCTCGCAGCCGAACCGGCGGCGCACCTCGCCCACCTGCCGCGCGATCTCGGCATCGGGCACCAGGAAGCGGCGCAACGCGCGGACCAGGATCTCGACCGAGGCTTCGAGTTCCTGCGGCACGACTTCGTGGGCGCCCGCCTTGCGCAGCCCCTCGACCTCGGCGGTGTAGACCGAGCGCGCCAGCACGTGCAGATCGGGCGCCCGCTGCGTCGCCAACTGCGCGATGCGCGACGTCGCCGCGGTGTCGTTGACCGCGAGCACCAGGATCCGGGCGCGCGCGATGCCGAGGTGATCGAGCACCGACGTGCGCGTGACGTCGCCGAGCACGATCGGCACCCCGTTCGCCTTCTCGGCCTTCACCGTCGCCGCGTTCATCTCGGCGACCACGAACGGAATGCCGGCGGCCTGCAGACCCGCAGCGACCGCGCGCCCGGTCGGGCCGAAGCCGACGACGATCGCGTGGTCGACCAGCTCGTCGCCGTGGCCGCGCGCCACCGTGCCCGACGAAGCACGCGCGCGCGCCGCCAGCCGGTTGCCGAGCGCGTACAGCGCCGGCGTGATCGCGATCGACAGCACCGCGACCACCAGGAACACCTCCTCCGCCTGACCCGCCAGCAGGTTGCTGCGTTCGCCGAGCTGGATCAGCACGAACGAGAACTCGCCGACCTGCGCCATCGTCAGCGCCGCGCGCAGCCGCACCCACGCCGGCTGTCCGAGTTGCCGCGCCGCCAGCATCACCACCAGCGCCTTGCCGACCACCACCGCCGCCAGACAGATCGCAACGGTGCCGGGCGCCTCGACCACCGTGCGCCAGTCGAACAGCATGCCGATCGAGACGAAGAACAGGCTCGCGAACGCGTCGCGGAACGGCTCCATCTCGGCCGCCGCCTGGCTGTGCCACTCGGAGTCGGCGAGCAGGATGCCGGCGAGGAACGCACCGAGCGCCAGCGACAGCCCCAGGTGTGCGGTGACGACCGCCAGCGACAGGCACCAGGTCGCCAGGAACAGCACGAACAGCTCGCGATTGCGCGTGCGCGCGACGAGGTTGAGCAGCGGCCGCACCAGCAAGCGCGCGAGCAGCACCACGAGGCCGAGCAGTCCCAGGTTGCGCAGCGAGGTCCACGGCGAGCTGGCACCCTCGGCGCCGGCGCCGCCGGCAACGGCGCCGAGCAGCGGGATCAGCAGGATCATCGGCACCACCGCGAGGTCCTGCGCGATGTTGATGCCGAGCACCAGCCGGCCGTGCGGCGCGCTCAGTTCGCCCTTGTCGACGAGGATCTTGGTCGACGCCGCGGTGCTCGACAGGCTCAGCAGGAAGCCGAGGAACACCGCCCCCGCCAGCGGCATGCCGATCGCCCAGGCGACCGCCGCCGCCGCCACGACGGTGCCGAGCACCTGGACGCCGCCGCCGACGAGGATCGTGCGGCGCAGCCGCGCAATCTGGCCGAGCGGCACCTCGAGGCCGACCGCGAACAGCAGCACGACGATGCCGACTTCCGCCAGCTCGCGGACCATCTCTTCGTGGTGCACGAGGCCGATCGCGTTCGGGCCGACCAGCACGCCGGCGAACAGGAAGCCGACGATCGGCGGCAGGCGCAGCCGGTGGAACGTCACCGCGACGGCGACGCACAGCGCGAACAACAGCGCCAGTTCGAGCAGGGCCTGTTCCAGCACGGCCCCGTGCGTAGCGGCGGACGACCGCGGTGCAAGGACGGAGTGGCGCAAGCCGCGACGCCGCAGTCCCGCGCCGGGATGCCGCGAAGACCCGGTGCCACCGCCACCACGTCCACGCCGCGGCCGACCCGGTGCCCCGGCGCGATGCGGCGTGCCGCAGCAGGCTATCGTTCGTCGCCGCTGGCAGTGCCGGCGGCGCGCGTTCCGGAAGAAGGCCGCGCCCCGAGTCCCACAACCGCAATCCCATGCTCCGCACCGGTCTCCTCGCCGCCGCCGCCCTCGCCGCTTTCTCGGCCTCGGCAACCGCCCAGTTCTGCTCCGACAACGCCTACGCACTGCACCTGGTCACCGCCGCCGGCGTGCCGCTGCCGACCGGCTTCGACACGGTGCTCGGCGAGACCGTGACGCTGGCGCCGAACGAGAACGTCTACCTCGCGTTCGACCCGACGCTGCCCTCGGGCACCTACTACGTGCACGTCACCGACAGCCCGATCGACGGCATCGACGAGGTGCTGTCGACCAACGACCCGCTGGACCGCTTCGTCACGGTGACCAACACCGCCGGCGTCATCACGCTGTCGCTGCCGTTCACCAACAACCAGGCGCCGGCGACATTCGGCCTCGGCCTCGACGGTGTCGGCCAGAGCCTCCTGCTGGCGCCGTTCTCGGCGCCGACGTTCTCGATCTGCCGCTTCAAGGCCTGGTACGGCAACTCGTGGGACTTGAGCAACGGTCCCGCCAACCCGTGGCTGCTCGCCGGCGGCCTGCACCCGACGCTGGGCGGCTGCGCAGTGCGTTCGTACCGCAGCTTCCGCATCGGCGACGGCTCCGGTAGCGACGTCACTGGCAGCGTCTTCAACGACGCCGATCACGACGGCGTGCGCGATCCGGGCGAAGCCGGGCTCGCCAACTGGGAAGTGCGCCTCGTCACCGGCACCACCACGACGCCGACCACCACCGACGCGGCCGGCGCGTACCGCTTCGACAACGTCGTCGCCGGCAGCTACACGGTCGAACTGACGCTGCCGCCGAACTGGCTCGCGACCACCGCCGCCACGCACGCGATCCAGGTGTGCGCCTGCGCCGACGTCCAGGTCGGCGACTTCGGCGCCGCCACCCAGATCCTGCCGTGCAACGCGCGCACGATCGGCTACTGGCGCAACTGCCACGGCCTGCACCGCATCCAGCAGTTCAACATCCTGCCGACGCTGCCCGCCCTGCACCTGGTCAACCAGTGCGGCCAGTACGTTGCCCCGGCGAGCCTGTGGCAGTGGCGCTGCTGGCTGCAGAACGCCAACTCCTGGAACATGGCCTACATGCTGTCGGCACAACTCGCCGCGATGCACTGCAACGTGCTGGTCGGCTACGTGCACCCGGCCTGCGTGCTGAACGACCCGGCGCTCGGCCAGATGACGATCGCGAGCCTGATGCAGCAGGCGGTCGCGAGCCTCGCACTGCACCCCTACACGCCGCCCGGCAACGCGCACCGCTACCCGCAGTCGCTGCTCAAGAACGCGCTCGACCGCGCCAACAACAACCGCACCTGGCAGTAGCGAGGCTGCCGGACGCGCCGCACTCCGCCCCGCCGGCGGTCGCGACCTCAGACGGTCAGCAGACCCTCGCGGATCGCCAGCCGCGCCAGCTCTGCGGCCGAGTGGCAGTCGAGTTTGCGCTGCAGGTTCTCGCGGTGCTTCTTGACCGTGCCGAGCGACAGCCCGAGCTGGGCCGCCACTTCCTTGTTGGCCTTGCCGAGCGCCAGCAGCTGGAACACCTCGCGTTCGCGCGGCGTCAGCGCCGCCAAGGCACTCGCCTCGCCCGGCGGCGCCGTCTCGCCGCGCACCGCGCGCGCCATGATGCCGTTGGCGACCTTCGGCGACAGGTAGGAGTCGCCGCGCCGGATCGAGTCGATCGCCAGCGCCAGTTCCTCGGGCTCGCTGTCCTTCGACAGGTAGCCGTCGGCGCCGGACTGCAGCGCCTGCTGCACGAACTTCATGCCCTCGTGCTGCGACGCCATCAGCACCCGCGTGTTCGGCGAGACCTTCTTGATCGGGCCGACCGCGTCGATGCCGGACATGCCGGCCATCTGGATGTCGAGGATCGCGACGTCGGGCTTCAGTTCGCGCGCGAGATCGATGCCACGCCGCGCGTCGGGCGCGTCGCCGACGACCTTGAAGTGGCCATTGCGCTCGAGCAGCGACTTGAACGCCGCGCGCACGATCGCCTGGTCGTCGACCAGCAGGATGGAGACAGGTTGTCGGTCGTTCATCGGGGTGCTCCAGGCGCCGGCGCGGACAGCGGCGCCGGCGGCAACGGTGGCAGGTCGATCCGGAAGCAGGCACCGGCGCCAGCCTGCGGCACGACGGCGATCGTCCCGCCGTGGGACTCGATCACCTTGCGGCAGAAGGCCAAGCCGATGCCCGTCCCGTACTCCTTCGAACTACGGAACGGGCGGAAGATTTCTTCGGCGAGGTGCGCAGGCACCCCTGGGCCATCGTCCCCGACCTCGAGCCGCAGCCGGCCGGCGTCCTCGACGGCGGCGATCGCGACGTGGCCGTTGCCGTTGCAGGCTTCGGTGGCGTTGCGCAGCAGGTTGGTCAGCACTTCGCCGAACAGCTGGGCGTCGAGCGAGCAGCGCAGCGCCGCCGGCACCTGCACGTCGAACGCCATGCCGGCCGCCGCCGGCAGGCGCGTGACGTCGCGCACGGCGTCCTGCACCAGCGGCAGCAGTTCGCACTGCTGGCGTTGCAACCGCAGCGGTTTCGCGAACGACAGCGTCTGGCCGAGCAGCCGCTCGATCTTGTTCAGGTTGCCGACGAACTCCTCGATCAGCACGCGGTCGTCGACGCCGAGCCTGTCGCCGACCGCTCGCAGCGCCTGGCGCAGGCTGGTGATCGGCGTACGGATCTCGTGCGTCAGTACCGACGCCGACTCGCCGAGCGCCGCCAGGTTGCGCAGCACCTGCATCTCGGTGGCGCGCGCCTGGTCGCGTTCACGCAACAGCTGCACGTGCCGCAGCGCGCGCGCAACCGCTTCCAGCAGCTTGTCCTTGGTGACCGGCTTGCTGATGTAGTCGAAGGCGCCGGTGCGCACCGCCTCGGACGCGGTCTGCAGGCTCGGTTCGCCGGTGATCAGGATCACCGGCTCGCGGCACTGCCGCACCTCCACCACCTCGCGCAGCACCGCGAGGCCGTTGAACTCCGGCATCACGATGTCGGAGACCAGCACCTCGAAGCAGCCGGGGTGCAGCCCCGCCTCGACTTCGCGGAAGCTCGCGCCGCGCACGACCTGGTGGCCCTGCTGCTCGAGGAAGCGGGCCAGCGTCGCTTGCAGGCGGGTCTCGTCGTCGATCAGGACGATCCGGGCCATCGGGTCGGGGTCGGCAAGGTGCAGCGATTCTGACCGTGCCCGGGGCGATGCGGCCCGGGCCGCTGTGCGTAGGCACACCGTGCCGTTTGGCGTAGACGAGCGCGCCGCCTGGCGGGTATGGAGGCCGCGATGCTACCAGCACCGGGTGCCAGACCCGACGCGTTGGCCGAACGCCGGTCGCGGCGCCTCGGCGTCGGCCTCGCCATCGGCGCCATCGGCCTGTTCGCCGGCGCGGGCGCCGTGGGCTGGAC
>JBASWX010000074.1:0-8688 GCA_049276695.1 Planctomycetota bacterium | reverse complement strand
CGTTCACTCCAGAGTGTGTACGACCAGCCCGCTGCGCAACTTCGGCTCGAACCACGTGCTCTTGGGGGGCATGATGGTGCCGGCTCGGGCTCGGGGGCGGGTACTGGCGGCTTCCGGGCCTGCGTGCGGTTGCCGCGCGGCGGCGTCGGCGCGCGCTCGACGCGCGTGTTCGCGTCCTCGCGCATCCAGTCCTTGATCTTCTCGATGTTGAACGCCGGCCCCGGCGTGACGATCGTCGGCGCTTCCGGCGCCGGTGCGATCTTGGTGCGCACGCGCAGCGACGTGCGCTTGGTCGCCATCTGTGCGATCGCGTCGACCACCTGCTCGGCGTCCTGGAAACGGTCCGGGAGCTCCTTCGCGGTCATCTTCGCGAGCAGCGCGACAACGTCGTCGGGCAGGTCCGGGCACACCGCTTTGATGTCCGGGAACGGCTGCATCACGATCTTCTTCATGATGCGCAGGTAGTTCGCCTCCGGATCGGTGAACGCGTCGCGGCCGGCCAGGAAGTACCACAGCGTGGCGCCGAGCGCCCACACGTCGGTCGCGGTCGTCGCCGCCGACTCCCATTGTTCGGGCGGCATGTAGGCCGCAGTGCCCATCACGGTGTTGGGCTGCGACAGCATCGAGTTGCCGCCGCCGCCGAGCGTCGCCTTGGCGAGGCCGAGGTCGGCGACCTTGACGCCTTCCTTGCCGATCATCAAGTTGTCGGGCTTGATGTCGCGGTGGATGATGCCGATCCGGTGCGCGGCGTCGAGGCCTTGCGCCGCCTCGTAGACGATCTGCAGCGCTTCGCCGACCGGCAGCGCGCCCTTGCGCTTGACGCGCGAGCGGCCGTTCTCGCCGTCGACGAACTCCATGATGATGTAGTGGAGTCCGCTGTGCTCGCAGATGTCCCGCACCCCGATCACGTAGGGGTTGTTGATGCGGGCCGCGGCGCGACCTTCGCGTTCGAAGCGCTCGACCAGGCTGGGGTCGTCGGCGACCAGTTGCGGCTTCAGCACCTTGACCGCGACGTCGCACTTCAGGTTGAGGTGGAACGCCTTGTAGACCGCGCCCATGCCGCCGACCCCGAGACGGCCGAGGATCACGCACGGTGGCAGCACCTTGGCGCCATCCACCTCCGTCACGTTGACCAGCAGATCGTCGTCCTGCATCGCGCGCGCGTTCGTTCGTCAGGCCAGGAGCCCGGGAACAATCTTGCCGCCGACATCGGTCAAGCGGAAGTCGCGACCCTGCGCCCGCACCGTCAGGTTGAGGTGGTCGATGCCGAGTTGCTGCAGGATCGTGGCGTGCAGGTCGTGCAGGTGCACGACGTCCTCGGCGGCCGACCAGCCCCAGTCATCGGTCTTGCCATGGGCATGGCCTGAACGGAAACCGCCCCCGGCGACCAGCACCGAGCAGGCCAGGTTGTTGTGGTCGCGGCCGTAGCTGTCGAAGGCCAGCGGGCCTTCGCAGTAGGGGGTGCGGCCGAACTCGCCGCAGAACACCACGATGGTGTCGTCGAGCAGGCCCCGGCGCTTCAGATCGCGGATCAGCGCCGCGGTCGGCTTGTCGACCTGCTCGCACTTCTTGGGCAGCACCTTCGGGATGTTGAAGTGGTGGTCCCAGCCGGCGTCGCACAGCTGCACGAAGCGCACGCCGCGTTCGAGCAGCCGCCGGGTCAGCAGGCAGTTGTTGGCGAAGCTGTCCTTGCCGGGCTCGGCGCCGTACTCGTCCAGGGTCTCCTGGGATTCCTGCGCGAGGTCGGCGAGCTCGGGCACGCTGGTCTGCATTCGGGCCGCCGCTTCGAACGCGGCGAGCCGTGCTTCGGCGTCAGGGTCGCCGCTGCGCGCGGCTTCGAGGCGGTTGAGTTCCTGCAGGGCGGCGAGCTGGCGCGCGCGCACCTTGTCGTCGACGCCGGGAGGATTCTGCACGAACAGCACTGGCTCCTTGCCCGAACGGAACGGCACGCCCTGATGGCGGCCGGCGAGGAAGCCGTTGTGCCACAGCCGCGGGTGCAGCGGCGTCGCGGGGTCCGGATTGCTGAGCAGCACGACGAACTCCGGCAGGTTGCCCTTGCCGTCGCCGAGCGCGTACGAGGTCCACGCGCCCCACGACGGCCGGCCGAGCAGCGGCGTGCCGGTGAACAGGATCGTGTTCGCGGCCTCGTGCAGCACGTGGTCGGTCTGCAGCGAACGGATCAGCAGCAGGTCGTCGGCGACTTCGCCGAGGTGCGGCACCAGCTCCGACATGCGCAGCCCGCACTTGCCGTAGTTCGTGAACTCGAACTTGCTGCCGACGACCGGCAGTGCGCCCTGGCGCTCGGTGAGGCCGGTGATGCGTTCGCCCTTGCGCACCGACGGCGGCAGTTCTTCGCCGCGCCGTTCGACCAGCAGCGGCTTCTCGTCGAACAGGTCGTGCTGGGCGAGGCCGCCGGACAGGAAGATCACGACGACGCGTTTGGCCTTCGGCGTGCCGGGCAGGCGCCAGGCTGGGGCGGCGGCGGGGTCCTGCGGCGAGAACGGCGACGCGCGCTGCGCGAGCAGCGTCGCGGCGAGGCCGCCGAATCCGAACGCGGAACGGCCGAGGAAGGCGCGGCGGCACAGCACGTCGTGCGGGGTCATGGCAGGAGATCGAGGCGGGTCGTAGGGGGAAGAGTGTAGTGCAATCCGCGGCGACCGGGCGCGGAGCGGCCTTGTTTCACCGACGACGGCACCACGGCTGCGAACGATCAATGCGCCTGCAATTGCGTCGTCAGCAGGTTGCCCAGTCGTGGCGTGGCTCCGGACAAGGCTTGCCAATGCAGGGCGAGGCCGACCAGCGACGGCGCATTGGGAACGGCCGCCGAGAACGCTGCCTGGCCGGCAGCATCGAACGCACCCAGCGCCGCGATCTGCAGCGACCCTGGCTCGAGCCGCAGCGCGCCGTAGCCCGGGATGCTCAACCAGGTGCGCGCGAGGGCGAAGCCCAGGATGAACGGCTCTGCCGCACGGCCGCGCACGTCGAGGTCGAGAAGGTGCCCGATCCGCGGCAGCGAGCGTGGAGCCAGGTGGCGGTGGATCGAGCGCACGAACGTAGGCTGCCAGGCGACCAGCACGAGGTCGCGGTCGCCGTCCGTGTCGAAGTCGAAGAACCCGCTGGGCAGGCCGGAGACCGGCAACTCGCTCGACGGAACCGCGGTGAAGTTCGGCCAGCCCTGGTTCCACAGGATCATCGACTGCCCTGTTCCTTGCCACTGGCCCCAGGGATCGGCCACCACGAGGTCGATGCGACCATCGTGGTCGAGATCCTCGGGCAGGATCTTGCGGTCCAGGAACGGCGAGCCTGGCAGGCCGACGCCCGGCAGCGCAGGGAATGGCTGGGTGACGAACGTCCCGGAGCCGGTGTTGCGATGCAGCAGCATCGGTGTGCCTGCGGCCGAAGCGCCGAGCAGGTCGACGTCGCCGTCGCCATCGAGATCCGTCGCGCACTGCAGGCCGAACGGCAGCGTGGTCGCATTCGCCTGGAACATCGCATTGCCGATGTTGCGGAACAGCCAGGTGCCCGTCCCGGAGGACCCGTACTCCACGATCAGATCGGGATCACCGTCGCCGTCGAAGTCCGCGAGGTGCGCGAACTTCGGGTCGTAGGCGTTGAACGGCACGCTGCCGGGCACACTCTGGAACGAACCGCTGCCATCGTTGGTGGCCACCGTGATCGTGCCGTAGCCGACGAGCACGGCGTCCAGATCGGCATCCCCGTCGAGATCACTCAGTCGGACGAACTGGCCGTACACCGCAGGGAAGGGCACGTTGACGAAGAGGCCGTTGACGTTGCGGAACAGGCGCGACGTCGGCGGATTGACGACGGGCGATTGGTAGGCCCCGAACAGGATGTCCGGGTCGCCGTCGCCATCGATGTCGCCGCACTCCAGGTCACCGGGGCTGATGCCTTGCAGGCCGAAATCGCCGGCTGCCGCAGCAGTGAACGCGCCGTCGCCGTCGCCCAGGAGGATGCGACCGGTGCTGGCTGTCGTCGGCGCCCAGACGATGTCCAACGCGCCGTCCCCGTTCACATCGGCCATGTCGAAGTACCACTGCTGCGGCAGAGCCGTCGATGGCATTGCCGGTGCCGGCACCCAGGAATTGCCGACGTTGCGCACCAGTCGAAGGTCGGTGTTGCCGACGGTCGGAAACTCGACGTAGTCGGTGTCCTGATCCTGATCGAAATCGAGCAGCAAGGGCGAGGCCACCGTCGCGGTGGGCAAGCTTGCCGGCGCGAAGTTCAACGGCCAGAGCTGTACGAGGGCCAGCAGGTACGCGCCTGTGTAGATGGCCACGTCCGGACGGCCATCGAGGTTCCAGGACGCCACCTCGATACGCGAGTTGCTCGCCAGCGATTGCCACCACACCTGCGAGAAGGCCAGCGCGCCATCGTTGCGCAACAGGCGCCACGCGTGCGTGAGCGCGCCGGAGCGGGTCACTTGCGCGAGATCGAGATCGCCATCGAGGTCGAAGTCGCATGCCCGGGTGTGCAGAGTGGTTTGACCGTTTACCACGCTCGGTGCCGCGACCTCGGTGAACACACCTTGTCCGTCGTTGCGGTACACGCGGTCCTGGCTGAGCGGGGGCGTCGTCGGCAGGTATCCAGGCTGGAAGAGGTTGCTGAAGTACGCATCTGCATCGCCATCGCCATCGAGATCGGCGAGGGTCACCGCATTGGTGGCGTCGTACGACCCAGGGCTCGTGAACACGAAGGCGTTCGCCTGGAACGAGCCGGTGCCGTTGTTGCGCCAGACGGCGCGGCCCACCACCAGATCCACATCGCCGTCCGTGTCCATGTCCGCCGCGGCCAGCACCGTCGTGGGGCTGGGGAGCGGAGTGCCGGGTCCGCTGGCGACGAAGCGACCGGTGCCGTCGTTGCGCAGCACACGCACCATGCCCGACGACGAGGAGTAGGCCGGCACCTCGTTGGCCATGGCGACATCGAGGTCGCCGTCGCCGTCGAAGTCGGCGAGCACGAGGGCCCGCGCGTACTCGGCGTAGTACGGCATCGCCTGCGGGTGTCGCTGCAACCTGGCGTCGCCACCGAGCCAGACATCACCCGTCGACCGGTTGGGCCCGAAGACCACGTCGACGAGTCCATCGCCGTTCACATCGCCGACCACCGACACCACGCATGGGCCCTGAGCCGGTAGCCACCGGTACATCCGCTCCAGGCCAGGGGCCTGTGCCAGGAGCCCGCCGGCAAGAAGGAACACTGCCGCCGTGTCGAGGTGCGTTCGCAGCATCGGTTTCATCTCGCCCACCATCCTGCCGGTGCGGCGGCAAGCCGCCAATCGCCGACCCGTCGTATGGCCGCGGCCGAGCTTCGCTGCCCGCTTGGGGCCGGGCAGACTGTGACGCCGGAGCCCCCGACGGGCCCGGCCGGCGCAGCGCCATCGAAGCTTGGCCCGGCGGGACCGGCCGCTGGCGCCCCGGCCACTTGAGAAACGGGCCAGATTCTCCGAAGATCTGGCCATGAAGACGGTCTCGATCAACGATCTGAAGCGCAACCTCTCTGGCTACATCGAGGAGGCGGTGCAGGGTGAGCCGATCGTGATCACCAAACACCGCCGCCCGTGGGCGAAGCTGAGCGCCGTGGAGACGAGCCACGTCTGGCAAGGCAGTCGGTATGGGAAGGCGAACATCAAGCCGGTCCTGGATGTGCCACTGCCCGCCAGTGCCTGGCGGCTGATCGAGGACGACCGGGTGGACTCGCTGGAGAAGCCCCAGCAGTCATGAAGGCGCGCCTCTACCTCGACGCCTCCGCGTACTTTTCGGTCCTGGTGCGCGGCGAGCAGTCCCGTCAGCTCGAAACCGAGCTGCGCGGCGCGCACCTGATGTCGAGCGTCGTGCTCGTACTCGAGGTGCAGCGGAACCTGGTGCGCCTCGTCCGGGAGAAGGCGATCTCCGCCGATCAGTACCTGGCGATGAGCGATGCGATGCGCGCCACGATGGAGGTGCTGCGTCTCCGCGAGGTCACGCTCGATCTGTGCTTGCCTGCCGCAATGCCCGCGGCGGTGCTGCCGCGTTCGCTCGACCTCATCCACCTGCGCACAGCCCAGTGGTTTCACGCCGAGGAACCGCTCACGCGTTTCGTCAGCCTGGACCGTGCGCAGAACCACGCCGCGCGGGAACTCGGGCTGCCGGTCTGATCGCCGAGCGGGCACTGCTCGCGGCTCGTCGGTGGCGAGACGGACACGCTCGCCGCACCCACTGCGGCGAAGAAGGATGCTCGCCAGGATCGCCGCGATCCGCTCCACCAGGCGCACTTGTCGTTCGGCGGAGCGCTGCGGGGAACTGCGTCACCCGCGGCGGATCGCGGCTTCGAGGTTGAGCAGCGTGCAGCCGAGCTGCGCCCAGGCGGCTGCTTCGGCGGGCGGCAGTTCCGGTTCCTTGCCGCCGGGTTTCGGTGGCGTCGCCGGCCTGTCGTCGGCCTTCGGCTCGGGCGGGGTCGCGGCTGGCTTCGCCTCAGGCTTCGCGGCGACGGGTTCCGCTGCCGTGGACGGCTTCGCTTCGGCCGGTTTGGCGTCCGGCGCTGCGGCGGGCGGCTCGGCGGCGGGCTTCGGTTCAGGCTTCGCCGCCGGCTTCGCTGCGGGCTCTTCGATCTTCGCGTCGGGCTTGCCTTCGGTCTTGGCCTCGGCCTTGCCGGCCGCCGGCTTGCCGCTGCGCGCGGCAGGCTTCTTGTCTTCGATGCCGAGCACCTTCTTCGCCGCGGCGACGTCCTTGGCGAAGTGCGCGCGCTGGTCGGCGAGCAGCGACTTCAGCACCGCGAGTTCCTGGTCGTCGGGCTTGCGCGACGTCACCAGCCGGAAGCCGTACGCAAGGCGAGCGTCGTCGTCCTTGCCGCCTTCCTTGTGCATGCGCAGCCCGAGCGCCTTGCCGGCCTCGACCTGCACCGGGTCGTTCAACGTCACCAGCGCCTGCAGCGGCGTCGTGGTCTTGGTGCGCGTCACCGCGCAGGTCTCGCGCTTCGCCGCGTCGAAGATCGTGAACGACGGGTACGGCACGCCGCGCTTCCAGTAGACGTAGAGGCCGCGCCGGTTCGCCTTCTCGGCCGGGTCGGCCTTCCAATCGCCGGCGCCGAGCATCGACTTCCAGAGACCTGCCGGTTGGAACGGCTTCACGCTCTCGCCGCCGACCTTCTGCAGCAGCAGGCCCGAGACCGCGAGCGCCTGGTCGCGCACCATCTCGGCGGCGAGCCGCTGCCGCGGGCCGCGCGCGAGCAGCACGTTGTCGGGATCGGCGGCCCATGCTTCGGGCGAGCCGGTGCTGGCCTGGCGGTAGGTCGCCGACAGCACCAACAGCCGGTGCAAGTGCTTCACCTTCCAGCCCGACGACACGAACTCGCAGGCGAGCCAGTCGAGCAGTTCGGGGTGGCTCGGCGGCATGCCGCGGATGCCGAAGTCGTCGGCGGTGCGCACGAGGCCGAGGCCGAAGATCTGCTGCCAGAAGCGGTTCACGGTCACGCGCGCGGTCAGCGGGTGGTCCTTGGCGACGAGCCACTTCGCGAGCCCGAGCCGGTTCTTCGGCAGGTCGGCCGGCATCGGCGGCAGCGCGGCCGGCGTGCCGGCGGTGACCTTGTCGCTCTTCTTGCGGTAGTCGCCGCGCACGAACAGGTGCGTCTCGCGCCGCTGCTTCAGTTCCTCCATCACCAGCGCCGACGGCAGCTTCGCTTCGACGCGGCGCTTCTCGGCCTTGACGCGTTCGAGTTCCTCGAACAGGACGCGGCCGGCGACGTCGATGCGGGTGCGGAACCAGCGACGGATCGCGCGCTGGCGGAACTCGGCGGGCGTCTTCGGCTTCTTCAGTTCGTCGTCGTCGAGGGTCTTCGCCGGGGTCGGAGAAACCGGCGCGGGAGCGGGAGCGGCCACCGGTGCCGTCGACGCCAGCGTCGCGTTGGCCTCGGCGACGGGCGGTGCCGGCGGCGTCGCCGCCTCGATGCGCAGCGCCGACAGCGTCTCGAAGTCGAGCAGGTCGTCGCCTTCCGCCTGCAGCGTGCAGGTGAACGACAGGCCGCCGCCGCCGCCGCGTTGCATCATCGCGAACGGGAACGCCATGCCCTCGTCGCCGCCGTCGGCTTCGGCCGCCATCGCCATCGCCGCGGCTTCCGGCGGCGGCATCGCCCCACCAGGGCCGCCGCGCGCGGTTCGCGGTGCCTGGCCCTTGCCGACCAGCTTCACCACCAGGTGGTTGTCGCCGGCGCGCAGGCCCACCCGCAGCTTCCTGCCTTCCTTGTCGCCGCGCCCTTCGCGCATCGCGAAGAACGCCTCCTCGTCGAACTCACCTGGCTCCTGCGGCTTCGTCGCCGGTTTCGGCGCCTCCTTCGGTTCGGGCGCGGGTGCGAACTCGCCGACCACGGCACCGTTCAGCCAGACCTTCGCCGCCTCGCCGCCGTCGAACTCGAGCACCATCGTGCGCGCGGTCTCGACCTTGATCTTGCGCGACACGTACTGCGCCGCCGCGGCGCCCTCGACGCCGAGCCGCGCCGATTGTCCATCGCGCCAGTCGCGCTGTTCCTGCCATTCGAGGCGCTTGGGCTTGGGCTTCGCCTTCTCCTTCTCGTCCTTCGTTTCGTCGCCCGCCGCCTCCGGCTTCGCCGCGTCAGCCGCGGCCCCCGGCGCCGCCGCGGGCTCCGCTGGCTTGCCGGCTTCCGCTGCCGGCTGCTCACCTTCGGCCGGCTTGGGTG
>JBASWX010000073.1:0-1703 GCA_049276695.1 Planctomycetota bacterium | reverse complement strand
GCTGGCTGCGATCGGCGACGCCGGGCTGCCGGCCGCGATCGGCAAGCGGGCGACGAGCGCCTACGCCAGCGGGCCGGGTTCGGCTTGGGTGCGCATTCCGGTGCAAGCGGCGACCGGCGGCGCGGCGATCGCACCTGCGGCGCGCAAGAAGACTGCGCCGCGCACCGTTCCACGCTGGCAGCCGAGCAACCTCGACAAGGTGTATTGGCCCGCCGAGGGCTTCACCAAGGGCGACATGCTCGCCTACTACCAGGCGATCGCCGAGGTGCTGCTCCCCCACCTGCGCGACCGGCCGCTGCACCTGAACCGTTTCCCCGACGGCATCGACGGCAAGTCGTTCTACCAGCGCGAGGCGAAGGAGGGCACGCCCGCGTGGGTGCGCACCGCGCCGATCCCGAACGACGGCGTCATGGTGCCGCACCACGTCGTCGACGACCTCGACACGCTGCTCTACGTCGTCAACCTCGGCAGCATCGACCTGCATCCGTGGCTGTCGCGCGTCGCCACGCCCGACAACCCCGACTTCGCGGTGCTCGACCTCGATCCGAAGGAGGCCCCGTTCCCGCACGTGGTGCGCATCGCGCGCGCCGCCGGCAAGCTGCTGCGCGGGATCGGACTGCGGCCCTTGCTGAAGACCTCGGGCAAGAACGGCATGCACGTCTTCGTGCCGCTGCGGCCCGGCTACACCTACGACCACTCGCGCATGTTCTGCGAAGCGGTCGCGCGCGTGCTGGTGCGCGAGCTGCCGGACATCGCCACCGTCGAGCGGCTGCCCGACCAGCGCGAGGGCAAGGTCTACCTCGACTTCCTGCAGAACCGGCGGAGCCAGACGATCGTGCCGGCGTACTCGGTGCGGCCGGTGCGCGGGGCCTCGGTGTCAGCACCGCTGCAGTGGGACGAACTCGAACGCGCCGACCTGTCGCCGCGGCTGTTCACGATCCACACGATGCCGCCGCGCGTGCAGAAGTACGGCGACCTGTTCCGCAAGGCGCTCGACGATCCGCAGGACCTGCTGCCCGCGATCGCCGCGCTCGAGGACTCGCTGCGCGGCAAGTGAGCCGCGGCGGCGCTAGGTACCCTCGTTCGCCTGCAACCGGCGCCGGACCTGGTCGGCCCAGCGGCTGTTCGGATCGAACGTCAGGTAGGCGCGCCAGTGCGCGCGCGCGCCGTCGAGGTCGCCGACCACGGCCAGCGCCTCGGCGAGGTTGTAGTGCGCATCGGCATAGTGCGGCACCAGCTCGAGCGCCTGCCGCAGCGCCTCGATCGCGCCGGGGCGGTCGCCGAGTTCGCCGCGCACGATGCCGAGGTTGTTCCACGCCTCTGCGTACTCCGGCGCGCGCGCGACCGCGGCGGCGAACCGGGCCGAGGCCTCGGGCCGCCGGCGCATGGCGTAGTAGCAGTTGCCGAGGTTGAAGTGGGTCTCGACGCCGCCGCCGGGCAACGCCCGTTCGTAGGCACGGACCGCATCGTCGAGCCGGCCCGCGGCCTCGGCGTCGACGCCAATCGCGAACCAGTCCTGGGGCGAACGCAGCGACAACGTCTCGCCCGCCGTACTCGCCGCCGCCGCCGCGAAGTCGAACAGCAGTTGCCCGCCCGGCTCGAGCAACCGGCCGTCGGGCGCGCGCACCGTGATGCGGCGCTGGCCGATGCTGGCGAGCAAGCCCGTCAGCGCCTCGTCGTGGTCGGCGATCACCGTGCGCGCC
>JBASWX010000072.1:0-10551 GCA_049276695.1 Planctomycetota bacterium | reverse complement strand
GTGCGCACCAGCCGTCGCCGCGCCCAGGGCCTCGTCGTCACGCCGGCAGCACCGCCGGAGCCGGTGAGCAAGGACGGCAAGGTCCGGCTCAACCACTTCCTGGCGATGAGCGGCGTGTGCAGCCGCCGCGCCGCCGACGGCCTGATCCGCGGCGGCCGCGTCGAGGTCAACGGCGAGCTGGTGACCGAGCTCGGCGTGCGCATCGATCCGGAACAGGACGACGTGCGCTTCGACGGCAGCCGCGTGCGGCCCGAGCGCTCGACCTACGTGTTGTTCAACAAGCCGAAAGGCGTCGTCTGCACCAACGCGCGCCACGAGCAGAAGAAGCGCGTGATCGACTTCCTGCCGACGGTGAAGGGCCGGTTGTTCACGGTCGGCCGCCTCGACCTCGACAGCGAGGGCCTGATCCTGCTGACCAACGACGGCAACTTCGCGTTCGAGCTGACGCACCCGCGCTTCGGCGTGCCGAAGCTGTACGCGGTCGAACTGCGCGGCCGCATCGAGCAGCGCGACATCGACAAGGCGCGCGGCGGCGTGTGGCTCAGCGAGGGGCCGACGACCGGCATGAACGTCAAGGTCGAGCGCACCGGCAAGGACAGCACGTTCATGAAGGTCACGCTGCGTGAGGGCAAGAACCGCGAGATCCGCCGCGTGTTCGCCAAGCTCGGCTACCCGGTGATCGAGCTGAAACGCATCCGCATCGGCGAGCTGACGCTGCACGGGCTGTCGCCGGGCGAGTGGCGGTTCCTGCAGCGGCACGAGGTCGACGGCCTGCGCGCGGCCGCCCATGCGCCAACGGCGACGGCGACGGCGACGGCGCCGGCGAACGCGTTCGCCACCGCTCAGCGACACGGCCAGCGACACGGGCAACGACACGACCAGCGAGGGGATGGCTGAGATGACGACGACGACGATGAACCTGCTGCCCGACGTCGAGGTGGTGGAACTCGACAACGGCTTCAAGGCGCTGCTGGTCGAGAAGGGCCCGCTGCCGGTGGTTGCCTCGGTGCTGTGGTACCGGGTCGGCTCCCGCGACGAACACACTGGCCAGACCGGCGTGTCGCACTTCCTCGAACACATGATGTTCAAGGGCACGAAGCACTACGCGAAGGGCCAGATCGACCTGACCACCGCCAAGATGGGAGGCAGCAACAACGCGTTCACCGACAACGACGGCACCGCCTACTACTTCACGCTCGCCGCCGACCGCTGGGAGCAGGCGCTGGAGATCGAGGCCAGCCGGATGCGCGACTGTCTGCTCGACCCGCACGAGTTCGCCAGCGAGAAGAACGTCGTGCTCGAGGAACTGGCGATGGGCGAGGACGATCCGTGGCGGCCGCTGTACCAGGCGGCGGAGTCGCTGCTGTTCCAGGTGCACCCGTACCACCACCCGGTGATCGGCTACCGCCAGGACCTCGAGCGTCTGCCGGTGCAGGGCATGCGCGACTACTATGCGCGCCACTACGGCCCGAATCGCGCCTTCCTGGTGGTCGTCGGTGCGATCGACAAGAAGCAGGCCGCGCAGCGCATCCGCGACCTGTTCGGCCCGTTGCCGCGCGCCGCCGAACGCGAGGAGCCGCTCGCCGAGCCGCCGCCGGCGGGCGAACGGCGCGCCGTGGTGCGCACGCCGCACTCGGTGACGCGCCTGTGCATCGGCTTCCCGACCTGCCGCATGGGCGAACGCGACGACTACGCGCTCGACCTGCTGGCGCACGACCTTGGCAACAGCAAGAACAGCCGGCTCTACCGGCGGCTGGTGCGCGACGAGGAGCTGGTCACCGACGTCAACGTCGTCAACGAGACGCGCCAGCACCCGGGGGCACTGCTGGTGCTGTGCGAGCTGCGCGACGGCGTCGCCCCGGCGACGGTCGAGCAGGCGGTGCGCGAGGAGGTGCGCGCGCTGATCGACGAGGGCGTCGCCAAGAAGGACCTGGTGCGCATCCAGGCGCAGATCCGCGCGTCGTTCCTGTTCCAGGACGAAGCGGTGCTCGATTCGGCGATGAAGCTGGCGCGCTTCGAAGCGGGCACGCCCGATGGCTACCGCACGCTCGCGACCGTGCTGCCGACCTACGAGTCGATCACCGGCAAGGAGCTGCGGGCAGTCGCCGCCAAGTACTTCGACTTCGACCGCGCCGCGGTGATCTGGGCGATCCCGGGAGCAGCCAGGAATGGCGGCGGGCGCAAGGCCGGCAAGAACGGCAAGCGCGCCGCCGCCAGCAAGAAGGGCAAGCGCGCATGAGCGTTCCGATCCGGCTGTCGATTGCCGAGCGCGAATTGCCGTCGGGCCTCACGCTGCTCGCGGTGCACAACCCCGGCGTGCCGACGTTCGCGTGCGCCGTCTCGCTCGACGTGCGGCCCGGCGACGAGCCCAAGGACCAGCCCGGCCTGCTGCACCTGGCGGGCGAGTGCCTCGACGAGGGCACCGCGCACCACGACGCGCTCGAACTGGCCGCCGCCGCCGAACGCATCGGCGCGATGCTCGACTGCAACCACCGCGGCGGCGTCGTGATGTGCCCCGCGACCGAACAGAAGGCGGCGCTGGGCCTGCTGCGCGAACTGGTGCTCGAGCCGGAGTTCCCGGGGCGCGAGGTGCGGCGCGTGCAGGCCGAGGTGCTGACCGAGATCAAGGCCGAGGAGGACGACCCGCGCGCGGTCGCCTCGCGCCGCTTCCGCAAGGAGATCTACGGCGAGCACCCGCTGGGCCGGCCGACGCAGGGCACCGCGAAGAGCGTCGCGCGGCTGAAGCCGAAGGACCTGCGCGCGTTCCACGCCGATTGGTTCCGGCCGGCCGGCGGTTACGTCGCCGCGGCGGGCCCGGACGAACCCGAGAAGATGCTCGATCGTCTGGCGAAGGTGTTCCGCGACTTCCGCAAGAAGCCGGCGGTGCACACGCCGCCGCCCGACGTCGGCCTCGCGGCGGCCGGCCGCGACGCGCACGTGCCGATGGCGCGCGAACAGGTGCACGTGTTCCTCGGTCACCTCGGCATCCGCCGCACGCACCCCGACTACTACGTGCTGTCGGTGATGGACCACGTGCTCGGCACCGGGCCGGGCTTCACGTCGCGCTGCGCGCGCAAGCTGCGCGACGAGCAGGGCCTCTGCTACGCGGTCAACGCCGGCATCACCGGCAGCGCTGGCGAGGAGCCGGGCACCTTCACCGCCTACATCGGCACCTCGCCCGAGCACCGGCAGCGCGCGATCGACGGCTTCCTCGACGAGATCCACCGCATCCGCAGCGAGCCGGTCAGCGCGCAGGAGCTGCAGGACGTCAAGGACTACCTCACTGGCAGCTTCGTGTTCGGCCTCGAGCGCAACAGCAACCTCGCCGCCTACGCGATCCGCGCGCGGCGCTTCGGCCTCGGCTTCGACTTCCTGCAGCGTTACCCGGACCTCGTGCGCGCGATCACCGCCGATCAGGTGCGCGAGGCCGCCGAACGGCACCTGCACCCCGACCGGCTCGCGGTGGTCAGCGCCGGAGCGTCGTAGGCGACCATGGCCGCGCCGTCATTCGCCGAGGTCGTCGATATCCTGCACGAGATCGCGCCGCTCGAGCTGGCAGCCGAATGGGACAACGTCGGCGTGCTGTTGCAGCCGCACCGCCGGGCCCGGCCCGTCGCCCGCGTACTGCTCGCGATCGATCTGACCGAGGCCGTTGTCGCCGAGGCGATCGCGACGCGCGCCGATCTCGTGGTCGCCTACCACCCGCCGATCTTCCAGGGCTTGAAGAGTCTGTCGGCCGCCGACAGCCGGCAGCGTTCGCTGCTGCGACTGGCGACGGCGGGCGTCGCCGTGCACTCGCCGCACACCGCGCTCGATGCCGCGCCGGGCGGGCTCGCCGACTGGCTGGTCGAACGGCTGCTCGGCGGCGAGGCGCCCGAAGAAGTGCGGCCGTGCGGCGATGGCGAGTTCGGGCGGGTTGCGACTGCGGCGACGTTCATCCCGTTCCGCTCGCTGGTGCAGCGTTGCAAGCGCACGTTCGGCGTGCGCTGGCTGCAGGTCGCACGGCCGGCGCGCGCGGCGGCCCGGGTCCGGACCATTGCAGTCGCGGCCGGGGCGGGGGGTGCGGTGCTGCGCGGCGTCGCTGCCGACGTGTTCGTGACCGGCGAACTGTCGCACCACGACACGCTGGCCGCGGTTGCCGCGGGAGCGTCCGTCGTGCTTGCCGGGCATGCCAACACCGAGCGCGGCTTCCTGCCGGTGCTGCGGGCCCGCCTGCTCCGAGCGTTCGGCAAGGACCTCGCCGTGCGCGTAGCGCGCAGCGATCGCGATCCGCTGGCCGTCGTCTGAGCCCGGCAGACGGTCGGAGAACCACGGACCCCGTCTCAAGGCGGGGCATGCGAACGGTCGATGGCGACGGCGTCTCGTCCCCCTCGATGCCCATGAAGATCCCGGTCCTCGCGGTTGTTGTCGGCCTGCTGGCCACCTCCGTCGCCGCTCAGAACGAGGCGCAGGAACTCGAAGCGCTGAAGAAGCGCGTCACCGAACTCGAGGACACGCAGAGCAAGCACGGCGAGCGTCTCGGCGACCGCGCGTTGGTCGGGGCCTTCAGCGCGAAGAGCCTCGACCTCGGCGGCGAGCTGTCGTCGCTGTTCACCTGGATCCACGGCGAAGCCGACGACGAAGTCGGCCACATGGTCAGCCTGGTCGAACTGTTCGTGAAGGCCGAGCTCGACGACCACTGGTCGGCGTTCGCGGTGCCCGGCTTCTACACCTTCAACGGCGCGCTGCTCGACAACCCGGCGACGCCGACCACGGCTGGCGACCCGACGTTCACTGCGGACGAATCGACGACCGCGCGCACGTTCCTGTCGCGGCTGTACGCGGAATGGCGGCACGGCGACCGGCTGACGCTGCGCGGCGGCATCGTCGGTTCGCCGCACGGCACCACCAACCGCGAGTACTTCATCCCGGCGCGGCAGATCGCGCAGGCCAGCCTGCACACGCGCTACTTCCTCGGCAACACGCTCTATCCGCAGGTCGTCGAAGGCGTGCGCGCGTCGGGCAAGCTGGTGCTCGGCGAGGACTGGCTCGACTGCGACGCCTACTTTGGCGTCGAGGACGACAGCGCCGACGACGCGATCGGTGGCGCCCGCATCGGCTACGTGTTCGCCGACTGGGGCCTCACCGTCGCCGCGAACTACGGCCAGGGCACGCGCCAGCCGGCGGCGTCGCCGCTGACCAACTTCGGCATCCTGCAGGCGCCGTTCGCCGGCGACTTCTTCGCCGGTCGCGACTACCAGCTCGGCGGCCTCGACTTCGACCTGCGCAAGGGTGACCTGATCGCGAAGACCGAGCTGTACTACTCGGCCGAAGACGGCTTCGTCGACCAGCGCGCCGCATCGAGCGAGTGGACGTGGTTCGTCTGTCCGTGCTGGGGCCTCACCTACCGCTTCGACTTCTACGACGCCGGTTCCGACGTCTCGCCGCTGGGCCCCGTCGCCCCGCTCGGCATCGCGACCGAGCACGTCGTCGGCTTGTCGTTCGATCCGAACCCGTCGGTCCGGCTGCGCCTCGACGTGCACCACGGCAACCTGCCGAACACCGACGACACCGTCGACTACGTGAACATCAGCTGGTCGATCAGCTTCTGAGAGGATGCCATGTGCAAGCTCGCGTTCCTGGTGGCTCTCGTCCTCGCCGCGCCCTTGCCCTGGCAGGGCAAGGCCAAGCACGGCTTCGTGGTCGTCGTGCACAGCAGCAATGCCTGCAGTGCCGATGCCGAGGCGGCCCGCTCGATCGTCAAGAAGCTGTTCCTGAAGGAGATGTCGCAGTGGCCGGCGGGCGTCGATGCGCGGCCGTATGCGCGCGAAGGCACGACCGCCGAGCAGACGATCTTCCTCAAGGTGGTGCTCGGCATGACCGACGCCGAGATCGCGCGCCATTGGCTGAAGATGAAGAACATGAGCGGCACGACGCCGCCCAAGTGCGTCGACAACGAACGGCTGGTGCTCAAGTACGTCGCCCGCCACGAGGGCGCGTTCGGCGTGGTGCGGGCCGACGCGGTGAAGGGCGTCGCCGGGGTCCGGGTGCTGTTCGAGTTCTGACCGCGCGGGGCCTCGGCGTCCTCCGGCAGGTGAGCGCCGGGCCGGGCGGGCGATGACGACGGCGGCTCGCATCGCAGGATGGCTTCGTATTGCCGCCGCGCCGCAACGCCCCGGACAACAACGGCACAGGTGAAGGGTCTGCCCTGCGACCGCCGCTGTGCCTACGCTGCAGCCTATCGTCCTGCCATGCCCGCGAATCGGCGGGCCTTCCCCCGGAGGCACTCCATGCTCGTGCGATCGCTCTGTGTCGCGTTGTCCTCGACCGTCCTGTTGGCGCAGAACTACAGCCCAGTGCACTTCGGTGGCGCGGAGGGGCCGGCCAACAACGTCTATCCGTTCGGCATCACGACCGTGCCGTTCCGCTACAGCCAGATCCACGACGACGTGCCGCTGATGGTCATCACCGGGATGGCGTTCCGGCACAACTGGAACCCGACCGCGTACCCGGTGCACTCGATCACGATGGACGCCTGGATGTCGACCGCGGTGACGCCGGCGACCGGAATGAGCACGACCTTCGACAACAACCACGGCCCTGACAAGATCCAGGTCGTCTTCAACCGGACCTACACGCACGTGGTGAGCGACCCATCCAACCTGCCGGGCCAGTTCGTGCTCGACTACCCGTTCGACGTGCCGTTCGTGTTCCTCGGTGGCGGGGCGTCACTTTGCTGGGAAGTGCAGATCACCGCGAAGACCAACACCGGCAACATCGTCTACGACGCCGTGTCGGGTGCGGCGTCGACGACGACCGGGCCGACCAATCCCCCGATTGCCCTCGGCCGCTTCGGCACCGGCTGCGTGTCGACTGGCCAGACCAATCCGATGGGAGCCGCCGCCGCGCAGACGATGAGTTGGCCGTCCGGGACGGCGACGATGACGGTCAATGGCACCAACCTCGAGCCGAACGGCCTCACCTTCTTCTGCATGGGCGCCGACAAGACTTCGTTCCTCGGCATCCCCTTGCCGGCGACGCTGCCGGGCACGTCGTGCACGGTGTACTCCGACATCATCCTGTCGTCGCTGGTGATCGCCAGTGCGACCGGCACCGGCACGAACACGATCCCGTTCGTGCCGGCGCCGGCCTACCACGGCATCACCCTCTACTCGCAGATCTGGGGCTTCGACGCCGCCGCCAATCCGTTCGGTCTCACCACCTCGAACGCGGCGATGCACCACATCGTCGCTCCGTACGTGACGCCGCTGCCGGTTCGCCGCGTCTACGCGTCGGGCAGCCTGGCGCCGACCGGTAGCACCGAGACCTACACCTACGGGCTCGTCACCAAGTTCTACTGATCCACGATCGCGATCAGATCAGAACGCGAGGCGGTCCCAGGTGACGCCGTCTTTGGAGAACGCCAGCAGGCCGATGCCGGGCGCGAACCAGAACACGTACTCGCGCTGGCCGACGCCGAGGTCGGCGCGCTGCCACGCCAGCGTGATGCGCAGGCGCGCGACGTCGAGCAGGCGCTGGCCGGCGACGGTCCGCGGTTCGGCCCATGACCACACGCCGTAGACGGTGATCTGGCCGCCGATCGGCAGCGCCGCGATCGGTCGGCTGACGCGGGTGGTGAACGTGGCGCCGCTGGCGGGCGGCGCCTGCGTGATGTTGGTCCACACCGGGTAGCGGTCGTTCCACTGCTCGCGCCAGTCCTCCCGGATCGATTCGCGCCCGAGCAGATCGATGCCGTCGAAGTAGAGCAGATCCTCCTCGTCGGGGCCGGTCAGCCGCCAGCGCACGCCGGCCGGCGCCGCGAACGGCGATGCCGCCGGCACCGACTCGACCGCGAACGTGCGCCCATCGGCGAGTGCGACCTGGGTGTCCACGGATTGCCAGTACGACGCCACGTTCTCGGCGACCGGCCCGCGGACGACCTGGAACTGCGACAGCGTGCGCACGGGGACCTCGATCCAACCGTCGCGCGCGTCGATCGCCTGCGGTTCGTGGTCGATGACGTTGCCGTTGCGCTGCTGGCGGACGCGCACGTTGCCGGGGCTCGTGGCAGTGACGTTGGCGATCGAGTACGGCAGCCGCAGCGTGGCCAGTTCGGCGAGCCGCAGTTCGCGCGGCTCGAACACGACCGGTCGGCTGATCGGGGGGACTAGCGAGACCGGCGCTGCCGGTTCGAGCACCAACGCCGCGTCGAGCACGGCGAACAGCGTCGGTTCTGCGACCGCGCCCGGCGGAATCGTCAACCGCAGTCCGGCCTGGGCGCCGCTGTCAATCGCGATCACGCCACCGTCGGGCCCGATCGTTGCCGCGCCGAGGGCAGTGGTGGTGGTGCGGGACGAGGTCTTGCTGCAGGCGCTGACCATGCACCAGGGCAGGCAGCCGAGCAGGCAGACGCACACGACGGGCAGGCGGACCTTCATGGCAGAGGAGCTAGCCAGCTCCCGGCGGAACGTAACCTCGCCCGGGTGTCGGCGCCGGCAATTCCCCGCCGGCCCGGCCGTTCGCGCTGCTCGCCCTTTGCCGCGCCGGGCCCACTGTCTACCCTGCCCCTCCGATGAAGTCCGGTCCGACCGTCGATCCGATCCTGCTGCGCGATGCCGGCCAGCAGGCCCTCGCCGGGGGCGCGCTGTCCGCCGGGCAGGCGCTCGCGCTCTACCGCGGTCTCGACCAGCCGTCGCTCGGTCTGCTCGCCAACGACGTGCGGCTGCGGCTGAACCCGCCGCAGAGCGACGGCAGCGTGCGCGTCACCTACATCGTCGACCGCAACCTCAACCCGACCAACGTCTGCGTCACCGACTGCGGCTTCTGCGCGTTCTACCGTTCGCCCGGCGACGCCGACGCCTACGTGCTGCCGCGCGAGGTCATCTACCAGAAGGTCGAGGAACTGCTCGCGAAGGGCGGCATCCAGGTGCTGCTGCAGGGCGGCCACCATCCGCGGTTGAAGACCGACTGGTACGCGGCCCTGTTCACCGACCTGAAGCAGCGTTACCCGCAGGTGTGGATCCACGGCATGAGCCCGCCCGAGATCACCCACCTGTCCAAGCTCGAGAAACGGCCGGTGCGCGACGTGCTGGTCGACCTGAAGGCCGCGGGGCTCGGCTCGATCCCCGGCGGCGGCGCCGAGATCCTGGTCGAACGGGTGCGCGCGATCATCGCGCCGAAGAAGGCGACGACCGCGGAGTGGCTCGAGGTGTTCCGGCAGTGGAGCGCACTCGGCGGCCGGGGCACCGCGACGATGATGTTCGGTCACGTCGAGACCGACGCCGAGCGCGTCGAACACATGACGCGCATCCGCGAGCTGCAGGCCGAGACCGGCGGCGTGTTCACTGCCTTCATCCCATGGACGTTCCAGCCCGAGAACACCGCGCTGGGCCCGACGATGCTCGCGGCGCGCGGCGGGCAGAAGGCGACGGTCGCCGAGTACCTGCGCACGCTGAGCCTGGCGCGGCTGTACCTGCAGAACGTGCAGCACATCCAGTCGAGCTTCGTCACGCAGGGCATGAAGACCTGCCAGATCGGGCTGGCGATGGGCGCCGACGACTTCGGCTCGGCGATGCTCGAGGAGAACGTCGTCAGCTCGGCCGGCTGCGCGCACCCGACGTCGATCCCCGAGATCGAGCGGCACATCAAGGATGCCGGCTACGTGCCGCAGCGCCGCACCATGCTGTACGAACCGGTGGCGACGCCGGCGACCGACCGCTTCGGCAACCCGCTCGGGCAGAAGAAGGCGATCGTCTCGCAGGTCGAGGCCTGATCGCGGCGCCGGACGCCGCGGCAAGCAGTCCAGGAACGAGGCCACCCGCTGCCCGGTGCCACCGGTGCGAGGCGGGTGCGGACGCACGGCGGTCGCCGGTCGGCACGGCGGCGTGCCGCGGTTGCCGATGCACGGCGCATGCCACACCTGCGGTGCTTCGCGTGCGTCGTCCTGGCGATCGGCCTGTCCCTGCTCGGAGCCTGCGGCCAGAAGGCCGGCACCCCGGGCGCCACCGTCGAGCGCTTCCTCGGCGCGATCCGCGACGGTGACGACGCGACGGCGCGCGGCTGCATGGTCGCCGACGAACGCGGCGACAAGAGCGTCAGCTTCGACGCCGAAGGGCTCGCGAACGGTTACCGGATCGGCACCACCAAGGTCGAGGGCGGGCGGGCGACGGTGGGGGTGACCGTCGACGGCAAGGAGCTGCCGATGGCGCTGCGCCGCGAGGACGCGCAGTGGCGCATCAGCATGAACGACACGATGCAGGCGATGCTCGGCATGACGCCGGCACAGATGGAGAAGGCATTCGAACAGGCGGCGCGCCAGCTCGGCGACCAGGTGCAGAAGGGCATGGAGAAGGCGCTGCGCGACGGGCTCGCCGCTCCGGCCGGCCGCTGATCAGCCCGGCATCGCTGCGATCGCGGCGATGGTCCTGCTGTTGCGCAGCGTGACGGTGCCGCCGACCGCGCGGTCGAGCACCGCGGAGGTCAGTTTCGAGCGGGCGACCCCGCCGGTGAAGTCGACCCACAGGGCGCCGCCGCGCACCGCGATCTGCTCGCCGGCCTTGCAGTACGGCGCCA
>JBASWX010000071.1:0-7861 GCA_049276695.1 Planctomycetota bacterium | reverse complement strand
GTCACCGCTCTCGGGCCCGCGCATTCAACCGCCGAGGCGGTCGTGTAGTGCCAACGATCCCGGCGCGGCCGCCAAACCCGCGAGATCCCTGGGGGCTGTCCGGCAAACTGTCGAAAATGAGTCTGGGGTGTGGTACGCCTCGATCACGTCGCCCTTCTTCAGTCCGGTTGCTTCCGACGTCTCGCGCGACAGCAAGCGGACCATTCCCGTCCGCGACCGCCTCCCGATGCGATCGACACGTAACACCAGACACGTGACGACCACCGTGCGAGGCTCGCCGAGGACGTGGCTCACTGCTTCCCGATGTTGCTCGTCGAACTGATCGAGGATGGGCGAACTGGCCGGCTCACGATCGACAGCGCGCAGTTCCGCAGGCTCGTCGCCGCGGGCCAGCGGCGTGGCAGACCGCACCGACTCCTCGGCGTGAGCTTCCGGCCCACGCGACGCGACCGGCGAGGCACCATGCGGTCCGAGGAAGGCGATCAATCCGCCAACGAAGGCCGCCGCGACCGCGAGGCTGCCGATGACGGCACGTCGCATCGGGGACAAACCACTCACGGCAGGGCCTTGCACGGCTGCACCGTGCGAAGTCTACAGCGCCCCGGCGAGTCTCAGTGACGGCCGCCCCCGGCAGCGTGTCCCGCCTTGCGGAAAACGCCGCGTGGCGCGAGGCTTCCCGGACCATGCCGTCCGAGCCCGCCAACACCTTCTGCGGCCGCACGCGCCGCGAGTTCCTGTGGCAGGCGGGGGCTGGCTTCACCGGGCTTGGCCTCGTCGATGTGCTCGGCCGCGACGGCTTCTTCCACGACGACCCGCGGGAGAAGCAGCCGGCGACGCTGCAGTGCCGGCCGCCGCACCATCCGCCGAAGGCGAAGGCGTGCATCTTCCTGTTCATGTACGGCGGTCCGAGCCAGGTCGACACCTTCGACTACAAGCCGAAGCTGTACCCGCTCGATGGCAAGACGATCGACATCGCGACCAAGGGCCGCGGCGGCAGCAAGAACAAGGGGCGCGTGGTCGGGCCGAAGTGGAACTTCCGCCAGTACGGCCAGTGCGGCCGCTACGTCAGCGACCTGTTCCCGCACCTCGCGCGCTGCGTCGACGACGTTGCGTTTCTGCACAGCATGTACGCGGAGTCGCCGCTGCACGGCTCGGCGATGCTGATGATGAACAGCGGCCGCATCCTGTCGGGCGCGCCGTGCCTCGGCTCGTGGGTCAACTACGGGCTCGGCACCGAGAACCAGAACCTGCCCGGCTTCGTCGTGATGCTCGACCAGACCGGCGGGCCGATCTCGGGCGCCAAGAACTGGAACAGCGGCTACATGCCGGCGGTGTTCCAGGGCACGGTGCTGCGGCCGCAGGGCGAGCCGATCCTCGACCTGGAACTGCCCGAGGGCATGACGCGGGCCGAGCAGCGGCGGCTGCTCGATGCGTTGAAGGCGCAGAACGAAGCGCACTTCGCGCCGCGCGCCGACGACAGCAACCTGGCGGCGCGCATCCAGAGCTACGAGCTGGCGTTCCGGATGCAGGCGCACGCGCCCGAGGCGATCGACATGGGCGCCGAGAACGCGGCGACGCGCACGCTGTATGGGCTCGACGATCCGCGGACCGAGGACTTCGGCCGCAAGTGCCTGCTGGCGCGGCGGCTGGTCGAACGCGGCGTGCGCTTCGTGCAGATCTACTCGGGCGGCAACCACAACGACCACAACTGGGACGCGCACGGCGACCTCGTGCTCAACCACGAGAAGCACGCCGGCGCCACCGACCGCCCGATCGCGGCGCTGCTGACCGACCTCAAGCAGCGCGGGCTGCTGGAATCGACGATCGTCGTGTGGGGCGGCGAGTTCGGCCGGCAGCCGACCGCCGAGTACGCCGAGGGCACCGGGCGCGACCACGACTCCGCGGGCTTCACGATGTGGCTCGCCGGCGGCGGCATCAAGCCGGGCATCGCGATCGGGGCCACCGACGAACTCGGCTACAAGGCGGTCGAGAAGCCGTTCCACGTCAAGCACCTGCACGCGACGATCCTGACGCAGATGGGGCTCGACCCGAACCGGCTCGCGTACTTCCACGCCGGGCTGGCGCAGCGGCTGGTCGGCACCGAGGGTGCGCAGCCGATCCACGAACTGATCGCGTGAACGGCGGCCCGCGTCGCGCGACGCGGGTCAGTTCGGCGACGGCGCGACCGCGCACGGACCCGGCTCCGCGTCACTCTCGCTGGTCGCCATGTCGAGCGCGACCAACGCCGCGAGGTAGATCGCAGTCTGGTCGGGCCGCTGGCTGACGTAATCGCGGGCGACGGCGAGGAAGTCACGGAAGGGGATCGTGCCGCCGCTGCCGCGGTGCAGCAGGCGGGTGCCGAAGTCGATCGCGTGGGGGGTGGCCAGCCGCCGCAGGGAATCGCGGGCCGCTGGCGAGGAAACAGGCTGTGTCATGGGGGGGCTCACTCCTTGTGCGGCACGAACGGCCGCAGAAGACAAGTGGGGGACCGGGGGCAGACTCGCCGCGGTTTTCTCGTGCGCGGCGTCAGGTGCGCAGGCCGAGGTCGGCGAGCAGGAGCTGCCAGGCCGCGCGTTCGCGCGCCGGATCGACCTGCGGCCGCAATGCTTGCAGCCGCTGTTCCAGTTCGCGCCGCCAGCGTTCGTCGGTCGCCGCGCGCTCCACCAACTGCGCGAGCTTTTTCTCGTCGCCGACCGGGAAGGTGGCGGGCCAGTCGGCTCCGAGCAGGCCGAGGTTGCCGGGGATCGCGGTCGCCAGCACGGGCGTGCCGGCGGCGATCGCCTCCGAGACGACGTTGGCGCCGCCCTCGGCGGCCGACGGCACGATGCAGACGTGGCTCGAGGCCAGCAGTTCGCGCGCTGCCCGGTGCCGCAGCGGGCCGAGCCAGCGGATGCGCGGATCGCGGGCGGCGGCGGCGCGCACGGCGTCGGCGAGTTCCTGGGTCAGCGCCCGGCCGGCGAGCACGAGCTCCAGCGGGTGCCTTCGGGGAACGTGGGCGAGGGCCGTGATCGGCAGCAACGGGTCCTTGACCGGCCGCAGGTGTGCCAGCACGCAGGCGCGGAAGATGGCGGCGCGGGCGGCGGGGGCCGCGGTCGCCGACTGCACGATGGTGCGGACCTTCGGGCGCAGCGGGGCGGGCAGCACCGTCGCCGCGTGCGGCTGCAGGGCGACCAGCGCGTTGGCGCGTTCGAGCACCCGCGAGACGGCGGGCGTCGGTTCGAACGTGGGATAGACGTCGGTGCCGGCGAGCAGCACGACGATGCGCAGGCCGGGCAGCGCGGCTGCTGCTGCGGCGACGCTGGCGGCGGTCTTCACCGCGTGCACTGCGATCAGCAGTTCGCACGGTTCGCCCTGCCACGCCTCGCGCACCCGCGCCTGCAGGCCGTTCCGGCGCAGGATCGCCGCCCAGCGCAGGGCGGTCACGCGGTTGCCGCTGCGGCTGCCGCGCCCGGCCGGCGTCACGACGATCGCGCGCGTTCGCGGCGTGCTCGCGACCACGCTAGGCCTTCGGCAGCTGGCTCAGGATGTCGCGGTGTTCCGGGAAGGCATCGTCACTGCGCTTCCGCTTGTCCCACAGCAGCTTGCCGTCCGCCTTCACGACGAAGTCGCCGCGGCCGCCGGGGTTGGTGTCGACCTGCGCCTTCGGGAAGGCCTTCTTGATCGCGGCGGCCAGACTGGTCGCCTTGGGCAGGTAGTCTCAAACGACGCAGTATTCGATCGTCACGCGCATGGGGCCGCAGTCTAGGCCGCGCCGCGCGGGGCCTCAAAGACCTGGGCGGGCGGCAGGCCGCGCCAGGCGAGCAGCGCCCAGCCGACCAGGAACAGCACGCCGCCGAACGGGGTCACCGCACCGAGCCACTTCACGTCGAGCGCCGCGAGCAGGTAGAGCGAACCGCTGAACAGCGCAATGCCTGCGGCGAAGCAGACGGCGGCGGGGCCGGTGCGCGCGCCGCGCGCCCCGAGGGCACCGCAGGCGAGCAGGCCGAGCGCGTGGTAGAGCTGGTAGCGCACGCCGGTTTCGAAGGTCACCAGCGCGGTCGCGGTCAGGCGTTCCTTCAGGCCATGGGCAGCGAAGGCGCCGAGCAGGACGCCGAGGCCGGCGAGCAGCGCGCCGGCGCGGATGCAGGAGGAGGCTCGCATCGCCGGATGGTAGGCCTCTGCGGCGGTGAGCCCGCTGCTGTGGTGCGCAGAATCAGCGGCAGTGGTAGTGGTCGCGCGGCACGTAGTGGGTGAAGCCCCAGCTGTGGCAGTGCCCGTGGCCGCCGTGGAAGTGGCAGGCTCCGAGCGAGGCGGCGACCAGGGCGAGGACGAACAGGCGGACGGTTCGGCGGACGTTCATGCCGGTTCCTCGAAGGGCGGCAAAGAGCGCAGCGGTCGTCGCACCGTTGTCCCGGGCCTCCCGACGTGGTTGCCTTCGTCCCCCGCGGGGATTGAACCGATAAGAATGGCCATGCGCACGACGACCCCGCTCCTGGTCCTCGCCCTCGCTTCCCTCGCCAGCCGCGTTGCGGCGCAAGAGCCGGTGCTGCCGGCGGTTTCCGCGGTCACCGCGAGGGTGGTCGAACAGCTCGGGCTGGACGGGGCGGGCCTGTCGGTGCTGCGCGACGGCGAGCCGATCCACCTGAGCGTTTACGCGGGTTTCCTGCCCGACACGGTGCTGCCGATCGCGTCGGCGAGCAAGTGGCTTGCCACCGCGACGATCCTGACGCTGGTCGACGAGGGCAAGCTCGATCTCGACGTGCCGGTGGCGCGCTACCTGACCGAGTTCGATCGCGCCGACAAGCGAACGGTGACCCTGCGCCAGTGCCTGTCGTGCACGGCGGGCGTCGGAGCGCGGCTCGGCGGCGGCATGCGGGGCTGGGACAGCGCGAAGTTCGCCGCGGCGGCGGCCGATGCGCCGCTGCGCGAGCAGCCGGGCACGGCGTTCCGCTACAGCGGCGTCGGCTTCCAGATCGCGGCGATCGCGGCCGAACGCGTGACCGGCAAACGCTGGCACGACCTGTTCGCCGAACGCATCGCCGCGCCCGTCGGCATGGTGGCGACGAAGTTCGGCACGCTGCTGCCGATCGGCGGCGACGCCGGCACCACGCCGCTGCCGTCGGTGGCGGGTGGCGCGGTCTCGACGCTGGAGGACTACACGCGCTTCCTGCGCATGCTCGCCGGCAAGGGTGAGTTCGAGGGCAGGCGGGTGCTGAGCGAGGCGAGCGTGGCGGCGATGTTCCGCGACCAGGTTCCGGACCACGTCGAGGTGAAGCCGGTCGGCTTCGATGCCGAACGCGTGCGTTACGGCCTCGGCACGTGGATCACGCCGATCGCCGGGGGCGGCACGCGGGTCAGCGATCCCGGCGCGTTCGGCTTCACGCCGTGGCTCGACCTGGACCTCGGCGTCGCTGGCGTGTTCGCAGTGCGGGACCGCGTGCAGCGCGTGTTGCCGCACTTGGCGCGCATCCAGCAGGCGGTGCGCGAGGCGGTGCGCTCGCCGGAAGTCGCCGGCACCGCCGAGGCGGTGGCGATCGAGCACGGCGGCCGCGACCGCCGCTACTGGCTGCACGTGCCGCCGCACGCGGCGAACATCGTCGGCCTGCCGTTGCTGCTGGTGCTGCACGGCGGTGGCGGCAGCGGCGAACAGGCGCGTGCGGCGACCGATCTGGCGACGCTCGGCACGCGCGCCGGCTACGTCGTGGTGTTCCCCGACGGCACCGGGCCGCTGCGCGGCAAGCTGCTGACCTGGAACTCCGGCGGCATCGCCGTCTACGCGGCGGACCACGAGGTCGACGACGTCGGCTTCCTGCGCGCGGTGGTCACCGACGTCCAGCGCCGCGTGCCGATCGATGCGGCACGGGTGTTCGCGGCCGGCCACAGCAACGGCGGCATGATGTGCCACCGGCTGGCGCGCGAGGCGGCGGACGTGTTCGCCGGCATCGCGGTGGTGTCCGGCGCGATGAACTTCACCGCGGTCGACGCGCAGAGCCCGATCGCGGCGTTGCTGGTGCACGGCAGCGGCGACCAGCACGTGCCGTACGAGGGTGGCAGGCCGCGTTCGTCGCTCGGTCGCGCCGGCGACCGCACCGATGCCTCGGTGCAGGCGGCGATCGACTACTACGTCGAACGCAACGAACTCGTCGGCTACCCCGACGCGCGCGCGCACGGCAAGGTGCGCGTCGACACCTATGCGATCGGCAAGGGCGGCAGGACGACGTTGCCGGTGCGCGTCATCACGCTGGAGGGCGGCGGCCACGCGTGGCCGGGTTCGACCGAGAAGCAGCGGCTGCTCGCCGACACGCCGTTCCCGTTCGACGCCAGCGCCGCGATCCTCGAGTTCTTCGCGAACGTCAGCGCGGTGCGCCCGGCCAACCCGGCGCCCGCCGGCCGCTGACCGGCCGCGCCTGCGGAGCCTTCACCAGTAGAGGCGCCAGCGCCACGTGCGTTCGGCGTGGCCGGTCGCGGTCAGCAACGTTCCGAGGTTGTGCTGCTGCAGCAGTGCGCGCACGGCCTCGCGTTCCTCCGGGTCCGATGGCGCTTGGGCCGGGATGCCGAACAGCACCAGGTCCTCGAGTCCCGAGAACCACCACTCGAGCGGCATGCCGAGCACCGAGTCGAGGTCGCCGCGCGCGAGGCCGTGGTTGCCGGGCGGCAGGTGGGGGCGCACCGACGCGAACGCCGGCGCCGGTTCTGCGGGGCCCGTGACCGGCTTCGCGGCGGCAGCCAGCAGCGCCGTCAGTTCGTCCTCGGCGTCGCGGCCGCCCGCCATCACGAACAGGCCGTGGCCGGTCGCGAACCAGACGTCGTAGCCGAGCATGTTGCCGTAACGCTGCACCTCCGCGTCGCCGACCTTGCGGGTCTCCTCGCGCGACAGCAGCGGCTTGATCTTGCCCAGCATCGTCGCGAGCCCGGCCGCGAACGCCTTCTGGTCCTTCAGCTTCACCGCCAGCAGCCAGGTGAACTCCTTCGGCCGGTCGAGCCCACGCAACGGCGAGCCGACGAACAGCACCTCGTCGGTGGTGTGCGCGAACAGGTCGGCAGCGAGGTCGATGCCGGTCTCGTCGCGGATGTCCTTCTCGATCTCGGCCCGGGTCGTGCGGCCTACGGCGATCACCGCCGTGAGCACGGTCTCGTACAGCGCACTCCAGTCGAAGCGCCCGACTTTCCACGCGCTGCCCGCCGGCGGCGCCAGGCGCTGCAGATCGGAGACCGTGGTCGCCTCCGGGCACAGTGCGCGGAACAGACCCTTCGGCCCGTCGGGGAAGGGTGCTGCGAGCTCGGCCTGCACGTGCGGGCCGGCAGTGCCGATGGTCAGGGTCAGGGCGCCGAGCGAGGGCAGGCCGAGCGCGTCGAGCAGTTCGCTCTCGTTCGGCGCATCGGCCCGCGCCAGTGCGACCAGTGCGGGAACGTCGACCCGTTGTCGCCACGCCGGGCTGTTCGGCGGCACTGGCTTCGCCGGTTCGCTGGCCGCGAACGCGCGCGCCGCCGCCAGGCTGTCGGCGAAGGTCGACCGCGGGCCGATCACGATCTGCACGCGCCCGTCGACCACCGCCGCGGCAGTCATCGCATCGTCGCCTTCGACGCGCAGTTCGTGCTTGCTGCCGCCGAGGTCCAGGGTCTGCCACTCGCCGGGCACGGCGTCCTGCAGGCGCCGCAGGTCGCCGGCCAGCGCCGCCAGGTCGGTGCGCCCGTCGCCGTGCAGCACCAGTGCTCCGCGCACGATGCCCTGTTCGAACAGCGTGCCATCGTCGAGCCACAGCCCGATGCGCACGCGGCCGCCGTAGCCGAGCAGCCGGTCGCGCGCGGCGGCGAACGCCGGCTGGTCGCCGACCAGTTGCTGCCATGCCCCCAGCATCGGCAGCACGCCGTGTTCCCACAG
>JBASWX010000070.1:0-1778 GCA_049276695.1 Planctomycetota bacterium | reverse complement strand
GCCTGACCACCGCGTGGCACTGGAACGAGAAGGCCGGCCTGGCCGAACCGTTCGCGTCGTTGCCCTCGCCGCGCACGCAGTGCCAGGCGATCCACCACCGCGGCAAGCTGTGGGTGCTGGGCGGCATCGACTTCGTGCCCGGCGGTGACGGCGGCGGCGCGCCGCCGCGGGACGTGCTGGTCTGCGATCCCGCCGCCGAGGATCCGACCTTCGTGCCGTCCGACATCACGCTGCCGCGGCCGCGCCGCTCGTTCGGCGCTGCACTGCTCGGCGACCGGCTGGTCCTGCTCGGTGGCCTCGGCGAGGAGTTCGAGCCTGCCGGTCCAGCCGACGTCTTCGACTTCGCGACCGGCACCTGGTCGACGCTGGGCCTGCCGGCACCGTGGGTCTCGCCGCAGGTCGCGGTGATCGGCGACCGCATCTACGTCGCCGGCGGCGGCACGATGGACGGCCAGCGCTTCACCGCCGACCCGTCGCTGTGGTCGTGGAGCGAGGCCGACGGCTGGCGACGGCTGGTCGCTGAGCTGCCGTTCGCCGTCCGGCACGTGCGCATGCTGGCGTGGCGCCGGCACCTCCTGTTCTACGCCGCGAACGGGCCCGACGGCCGCATCGCCATCCGCACATTCGACCCCACCACCGTTGCCGCGCCAATCGCCGCGATGCCGCACTGAGTGCCCAGCCACGCCCCTACCGCAAACGCACTCCCCACCATGAACGAGCAAGCTCTCCTTCCCTTCGTCGCGATCAGCGTCCTCGCTGCGCCGCTGGCCGCACAGACCATCGACTTCCCGAACTCGACGCTCGCCAGTCCGCCGCAGATCGCGTTCCCGTTCTACACGCCCGGCGGCGGCAGCAGCGGCCAGACCGTGCGAACGCAGTGGCTGTGCGCCGACACCTTCCTCGCCGCGCACAGCCTCGCGCCCGGCCTCGTCACGCGCATCGGACTGTCGCTCGCCGGCCAGGCGATCTATAGCCGATTCGAACTGCGTGCCGGCGCCACGACCGCAACGACCCTCGGCCCCGACTGGGCGATCAACCTGCCCGACCAGCGGCTGCAGCGCGATCTGTCCAACACGCTGCTGGTCGGCGGCGGCACGGCCGCGGCCCCGGTCAACCAGTGGGTCGAGTTCGACCTCGATCAGCCGTTCGCTTGGCAGCCCGGACAGGGCATCGTCGTCGACATCATCGCTCACATCGCGGCACCCGGTGTCTATCTCGGCTCCACCAGCGGCGCCGGCGTGCCGCGCGCGGTGAACTTCGCCTACGCGCCCGGTGCGCTGGCGACCGGCTTCACGGGCAACGGCTGCGCATTCCGGCTGGTGTTCGCACCGCCCGACCTGGTGCCGTTCGGTACGGGCTGCGCCGCTCCCGGTGCCCCGGCGCCGACGCTGGCGTCGCTCGGCACCGCGACACCCGGCGGCGCGATCGTCGTGCTCGCGCAACAGACCCTGGTCAACACGGTCGGTGGCTTCCTGTTCGGGCTGTCGCGCAACGTCTCGTCGCTCGGCCCGCTGCCACTCGACCTCGGCGGCGGCTGCGCGCTGCTGGTCGCGCCCGACGTGTTCACGCCCACGTCGATCACTCCCACCGGCGGGTTTGGCGGCGCTGGCACCACACTCGCGATCCCGAACGATCCGCTGCTGACCGGCGCGGTGGTCTACACGCAGTGGGCGCAGTTCGATGGCGCGAGCCCGGCAGCCGTGCCACTGACGTTCAGCCACGGCGGCATCGTCGTCGTGCTGTGAACGGCGCGGACAGTCTCGCGCCCTGACTCAGCC
>JBASWX010000069.1:0-6673 GCA_049276695.1 Planctomycetota bacterium | reverse complement strand
GCGACGAACCGCGTCGGCGCGCCGCGAAAAAATGCGCGGCCAGGTCCTGCATGTTCGGCGTCGCTCGTGGTTCAATCCCCGCCACGCGGCAACCGGTGCGCGGGCATCACGAGGTGTGGTGCGCGGTCCGGTCCGCGACTTCGGAGTTTCCCGCATTGAGTGCACCGCAGAAGGACCTTCGGGCCTGGACGATCCGCGACAGTGTCGAGCTCTACCAGCTCGCGGCCTGGGGAGGTGAGTCGTATGCGATCAGCGATCGTGGCGACCTGATCGTGCAGCCGATGGGCAAGAACGGGCCGAAGTTCTCGCTGCCGGAGCTGGTCGAGGACCTGCGCAACCGCGGCATCGAGCTGCCGGTGCTGCTGCGCATCTCCGACATCCTGCAGCTGCGCGTGCAGGCGCTCGGCGGCGCGTTCAAGAAGGCGGTCGACGAGTGCGGCTACAAGGGCCGCTACCGGCCGGTGTTCCCGATCAAGGTCAACCAGCAGCGCGACGTCGTCGAGGAACTGGTCGAGTTCGGCAAGGACCACGCGCTCGGGCTCGAGGCCGGCAGCAAGCCCGAACTGCTGGTCGTGCTCGCGCACATGACCAACCCGGACGGGCTGATCGTCTGCAACGGCTACAAGGACGTCAGCTACATCGAGACCGCGATGCTCGCCCAGAAGATGGGCATGTACACGATCATCGTCGTCGACCGCTTCGAGGAACTGGAGACGGTGCTGCAGGTGAGCAAGCGCTTCGACCTGCGGCCGCACATCGGCGTGCGCGCCAAGCTGGCGAGCCGCGGGGCCGGCAAGTGGCAGGAGTCGGGCGGCGAGAAGAGCAAGTTCGGCCTCACTGCCGCGGAGATCGTGCAGGTGGTCGAGAAGCTGAAGGAGGTCGGCATGCTCGACTGCCTCGAGCTGCTGCACTTCCACATCGGCAGCCAGATCACCGCGATCCGCGCGATCAAGGACGCGCTGAAGGAGGCGACGCGCTTCTACACCGAGCTGCACGACCTCGGCGCCGGGCTGAAGTTCCTCGACGTCGGCGGCGGGCTGGCGGTCGACTACGACGGCTCGCAGACCAACTTCCATTCGTCGGCGAACTACTCGCTGCAGGAGTACGCGAACGACGTCGTGTTCGCGGTGCAGCAGGCGTGCGACGAAAAGGGCATCGCCCACCCGGACATCATCAGCGAGTCCGGCCGCGCGCTGACCGCGCACCACGCGGTGCTGGTGTACGACGTGCTCGGCGTGTCGCGCCAAGACGTCGGCGTGCCGCCCAGCGCCGAGAAGCACGAGGACAGCACGATCGCCAACATGGTGCAGATCTTGAAGGAAGTGTCGCTGAAGAACTTCCAGGAGAGCTACCACGACGCGCTGCAGCTGAAGGAAGAGGCGATCAGCCTGTTCAACCTCGGCTACCTCGACCTGAAGGGGCGCGCGATCGCCGAGAACCTGTTCTGGGCGATCTGCGACAAGATCCGGTTGATCGTCAACACGCTCGACTACGTGCCCGACGAGCTGCAGGGTCTCGAGCGCGCGCTCGCCGACACCTACTACTGCAACTTCTCGGTGTTCCAGTCAGCACCCGACTGCTGGGCGGTCAAGCAGCTGTTCCCGACGATGCCGATCCACCGGCTCAACGAACGGCCGTCGCGGCGCGCGATCCTCGCCGACCTCACGTGCGACAGCGACGGCAAGGTCGACAAGTTCATCGACCTGCGCGACGTCAAGAACGTGCTCGAGGTGCACCCGGTGACGCCGGGCAAGCCGTACTACCTGGCGATGTTCCTGGTCGGCGCCTACCAGGAGATCCTCGGCGACCTGCACAACCTGTTCGGCGACACCAACGCGATCCACATCTCGATGGACGAACAGCACGGCTACCGCATCGAGCGCGTGATCGAGGGCGACTCGGTCACCGAGGTGCTGAGCTACGTGCAGTACGACAAGCAGGACCTGATCCGCCGCATGCGCAACCGCCTCGAGCAGGCGGTGCGCACCGGCAAGGTCAACCTGCGCGAGTCGGCGCTGCTGATGCGCCGCTACGAGGAAGGCCTCGCCGCCTACACCTATCTCGCCGACGACGACGCGGTGCTCGGCAACGGCGACAGCTTCGCGCCGACGCCGGTGCAACTGACCTTCACGCTGCCGACGCCGCCGGCAGCCGCCGAACCGGCGCCGGTGCACGACTCGCCGGTGCCGCCGACCTGACGGTTCTCCGACTGCCTGCATTCCACTGTGACGGCGCCCGCCCGGCCGTCCCACTGTCCGCCTGAACTGTGCCCACATGCATGCCGCCGTCTTCGTCGATTTCGAGAACCTGTTCCTGTCGCTCAAGAACCGGGAGGAGCTGGGCGGCCAGCGCATCCGCGACCTGTGCCTCGGCATCCTGGAGCACCTGAAGGCGCGGCTGCACGCCGACAAGGCGCCGATGGTGCTCGGCCGCAGCTACGCGGCGTTCGACACCTACCCCGGCATGGAGGTCGCGCACGACCTCGCGTTGATGGGCTTCGACCCGCAGTACGTGCTGACCGGGCATGCCGGCAAGAACTCGGCCGACGTGCAGCTCGCGTGCGATGTCTGCCGGGTGCTGTACCGGCGGCCCGACATCGACGCGGTCGTGATCGTCTCCGGTGACCGCGACTTCATCCCGATCGCGCGCCAGGTGCTCGAGGAGAACCGCGAATTGCGCGTCGTCGCGATCCCCGACAGCACCAGCGGCGACCTGCGCATGCGGGTGGGGGCCGAGCGCTTCTGGAACGCGCTCGACCTGATCGGCGCCGAAGTGCGGCCGGCGGCGTTGCCGCCGATCGACCTGCCGGCTGGCGCGGCGCGGCCCGAACCGGCGCCGGCGGCGCTGCCGGGGATCAACGGCAACGGCAACGGCAACAACGGCAATGGGCACCAAGGGCCGAACGGCCACGGCGACGAACGCCTCGATCGCAACGGCCGCGGCCGCCCCAACATCGTCGGCCACATTCCGGTGACCTGGCGCACCGACGAACCCCCGGCCGACGGCGAGCTGAGCGAACGGCTGCAGCAGTGCGTCGACCTGATCCTGCGCTCGCAGGTCCGCCACGGCAGTTCCGAAGTGTGGCTGTCGCCGTTCCTGAAGGGGCCGATGAGCCAGCACTTCAGCGGCCTGGTGCACCCCGAGCGCCGCGCGCTGGTCAACGAACTGCGCCACCGCGGTGCGATCCGGATCGAGGAGCGCGCGAACCAGTACGCCGACCATCCGTACTCGGTGATCGTGCTCGACGCGGCCCACCCGCTGGTCGCCGCCGCGCAGGAGCGGTCCAGGAAGCGCGAAGAAGTGAAGTGACCGGCCCGTCCGAGCGGGCCCTCGAGATCATGAACCGACCCCTCCGCTGCCTCCTCCTCGCCGCTGCCGGCGCACCATTGCCCGCCCAGTCGTTCACCGACTTCACCGAGGTGCGCAACCCGGTGCTGCCGTTCGCGTCGGTGTTCCAGCTCGAAGCCGGCGCGATCGGCACCGTCGCCGACAACGGCGACCGCTCGGTCGGTCTCGACGACGAGACCAGTTGGGACGGCAAGCTGTGGTACCGCGACGAGGCGTTCAGTTCGCGGCGCGGCACGCTCGAGGCCTACGCCGGTCGCGACGGCCTGTTCGGCGCCTTCACCGACGGCAAGCTGATCGGCGACGACACGGTGACGCGGTTCGAAGTGCGCGCGCGGCCGTGGATGTTCTATCGCGACGGCTTCTACCGCGACGGCAAGCTCGCCAAGAACGGCTTCTACGACGGCGACGACTACGAGGGCTACATCGGCTTCGGCCGCGAGGCGCAGGGCCTGTACATCGAGCTCGGTCCGTACTACCGGCAGCTCGGCTTCCAGCGCTCGGCCCTGACGCCGGCGACGTTCACGATCCCCGACGACTACGCCGCCTACGGCGGGCGCCTCTACCTCGAGCAGTCGACCGCGCAGATGGACCGGCGCCGCGGCCTGCCGCGCGAGGGTTACGTGTTCACGCTGGTCGGCGAGCGCGAGTGGAACGACAGCCGCGGCACGTTCGGCACCACTGGTTTCGCCACCGAGCTGCCGTCGGCGGTGTGGCGCGTGCGCGGCCATCTCGACTGGTACATCCCGGCATCCGACAACGCCTGCTGGGAGATCTTCGCGCAGGGCGGTTGGCACGACGAGACCGACCGCCTGCAGAACACCGAGGGCCAGCGCCCGCTCGGCAACCAGTGGGGCGACGTGCAGGCCCGGCTGCGCCTGAATCTCGGCACCTCGGCGACGCTGACGCCGTTCGCGATCGGTCAGTACTCGCGCCTGCTCGACGAGACCGGGTTCGCGTCCGACAAGGAGTTCTTCTTCGGCGGCGGCGCCGAGCTGTACTGGCACTGGAGCGACGCGCTGTCGCTGCACGCGTGGTACTCGTTCGTCGACAACGAGAACCGGCCGTCGATCCGCGTCGACGAGGACGTGCACGGCGAGCACATGTTCTTCCTCGGCATGGTGCTGCGCCTGGGCACCAAGCGCCGCTGACGGTCACTGACGCGATCGCGCATCCGCCGATCGCCTACGGCGTGGTCAGGACCCAGGTGGCCCAGCGCTGCACGCCGGCCACGCCTTGCTTGCGCAGCCAGCGCGTCGTTTCCAACAGCGCCCGCGTCGGCGCTGAGCAGCGCTGACTGCAGCGACTGGCAACCGGCGTGCCTGCCTTGCTGAGTTGGTTCTCACCCACTACCGTGCGCCCGTTCGAGGCGGTTGAGATGATGAAGCGGTCAGGTGGCAAGGCTCATCGGTTCGGCGGCGGCTGGACCGACACGAAGCTCGAAGTGATCGCGGGCTACCTCCGGGCCTACACGACGGCGCTGCAGGACAAGCCATCCAAAGATGATCCGTTCCGCAAGGCGTACATCGATGCGTTCGCCGGCACCGGCTACCGCGAAGCACGGCAGGGAGATGGCACATCGAAGAAGGACCTGCTGTTTCCCGACCTCGCCGCGGCGGAACCGCAGGCCTTGCTCGATGGGTCTGCGCGGATCGCATTGAAGAATCAGCCGCGTTTCGATCGCTACCTGTTCATCGAGAGCAGCGAGCAAAGGTGCGGGCTGCTCGAGGCACTCAAGGACGAGTTCCCCGAGTTGGCGGATGGCATCGATGTCCGCAGGGGCGACGCCAACAGCGAGATCCAGAAGATCTGCAGCAAGAACTGGCGCTCGGCGCGCGCGGTCCTGTTCCTGGATCCGTACGGGATGCAGGTGGAGTGGGAGACCATCGTGGCGGTTGCCAAGACCAAGGCGATCGACACGTGGATCCTGTTTCCACTGGGCATCGGCGTGAATCGGCTCCTGAAGAAGTCGGGCGACATCCCCGATTCATGGCGTCGCTGCCTGGACAGACTGCTGGGCACCAAGGCTTGGTTCGATGAGTTCTACAAGGTGCGGAAGACGACCACGCTGTTCGGCGTGGAGGAGGAGACGGTGAAGCAGGCGAGTACCGAGAGCATCGGCCGCTACTTTGTCGAGCGCCTTCGCTCCGTCTTCTTCGCGGTCTCGGACAAACCGCGCGTGCTGTGCAATTCCTCGAACAGCCCGCTCTACCTGCTGTGCTTTGCCGCCGGCAACGAGAAGGGAGCGCCGATCGCGATCAAGATCGCCAACCACCTGCTCACCAGGGGAGTCGACTGATGGCACAGGGATCTGGAATCGAGTGGACCGAGTCGACATGGAACCCGGTGACGGGGTGCACGAAGGTCAGCCCGGGCTGCAAGTTCTGCTACGCCGAGCGCATGGCTGAGCGGTTGCACGCGATGGGACAGGCCAACTATCGCCACGGGTTCCGGCTCACGCTGCAACCGCACATGCTCGAGTTGCCGCTGCGCTGGAAGAAGCCGCAGACGATCTTCGTGAACTCGATGAGCGACCTGTTCCACCAGGACGTGCCGCGCGAGTATCTGCTGCGGGTCTTCGACGTGATGCGACGCGCGCACTGGCACACCTTCCAGGTGCTGACGAAGCGGTCCGAGCGGCTGGCGGAGATGGATGCGCACATCGAGTGGGCGCCGAACATCTGGATGGGCGTCAGCGTCGAGAGCGATGGCTACCGGCATCGCATCGACGACCTGCGCGCGACGGGGGCGGTGCTGAAGTTCCTGTCGCTGGAACCACTGCTCGGGCCGCTGCCGGGCCTGGACCTGCGCGAGATCGACTGGGCGATCGTCGGTGGCGAATCGGGGCCGCAAGCGCGACCGATGGCTGCGGCGTGGGCGACCGATCTGCGCGACCAGTGTCGGAAGGCTGGGGTGCAGTTCTTCTTCAAGCAATGGGGCGGGAGGAACAAGAAGCGAGCGGGTCGGTTGCTCGAGGGGCGGACGTGGGACCAGATGCCGGTGGCCGTGTCGTGAGCCGTGCGCGTGGCGCCGGCCGTCGCCGCCGAGGCGCCGTGAAGCGAACGCGGACCGCAGGTTGGTGGGCGTGGGCGGCGGTGGCGTTCGCCGGGTGCGGCGGTGCCAGGTCCGCGAGTGCACCGCGGCCGCTGCTGGTGTTCGCTGCGTCGTCGCTGGCAGCGCCGTTTGCGGCGATCGAACTGGCGTTCGAGGCTGCCAACCCCGGGGTCGACGTGCAGTGCAGTTTCGCCGGCACGCCGCAGCTGGTGCTGCAGCTCCGCGAAGGCGCCGCTGCGGACGTGTTCGCGTCGGCTGACACGACGAACATGGC
>JBASWX010000068.1:0-9019 GCA_049276695.1 Planctomycetota bacterium | reverse complement strand
GTTCTGCGGCCAGGGGCTCGCGGCGAACGCGACGGCGGCTGCGGTCGCGGCGACGCCGCGTTCCGAGATGCTGGCGCGCGCGGTCGCCGACGCCCAGGCGATGGTCGCGGCATGCGCAGCGCGCGGCGTGCGGTTGTTCTACGGCGAGAACTGGCTGTTCGCGCCGGCGGTGGTGCGCGCCGCGGCACTCGGCGCAGCCGCGAAGGGCGTGATCCTGGAGATGCGCGGCTGGGAGAGCCACTCCGGTTCGCATTCGGTCTACGCGCGCGACTGGCGGCACGTCGGTGGCGGTGCGCTGCTGCGGCTCGGCGCGCACCCGATCGGCGCGATGGTGTGGCTGAAGCGGCAGGAAGGGCTGCGCTTGCGCGGCCGGCCGACGCTCGTCACCGCAGTGACCGGCGAGGTCGCCGACGTCGGTGTCGCGGCGAGTTCGGTGGGTGCGCCGAGCGACGTGGCGACGGGCTGGAACGGCGTCGAGAACTGGGGCTCCTGCGTGCTGCACTTCGACGACGGCTCGCGCGGCATCGCGCACGGCGCCGACACGATGCTCGGCGGCATGCAGAGCCATCTGACGGTGCTCGCCAGCGACCACCGCTGCGAGTGCGCGCTGTCGCCGGTCGACGCGCTGCGCGCCTACGCAGTGCGCGACGGTACGTTCGGCAACGAGTACGTGATGGAGAAGGTGCACGGTCAGGCGGGCTGGTCGACGCCGATCCCCGACGAGGACGTGTCGTCGGGGCAGCAGGGGCTGGTGCAGGCGGTCGCCGACGAACTGCGCGGTGGGCCCGCTGCCGCGGGCGCCGACGGCGAACTCGGCCTCGAGGTAGTGCGCATCGTCTATGCTGCCTACCAGGGCGCGGCAGACGGCCGGCGCGTCCCGATCCGTCGCTGATTCGAGCCTTCCCGCCATGAATCGACTGTTGCTCGTCGTCATGTTCCCGTTCGCCGCTACTGGTCTCGGCGCGCAGATCATCCCGGTCTCCGGCGGCGGCGCCGCGCTTGCGAACGCGGTCGCGAGTGCGCCCGACGGTGCGGTGCTCGTCGTTGCGCCCGGCACCTACGACCCGTTCAGCGCGGCACAGCGCCACCTCACGCTCGTGGCGCCGCAGCGCGCGACGATCCGTTTTTTCCTGGGGACAACGGCACCGGCGTTACTCACCGTCATCGGCATCAGCGCGGCGCAACCGTTTCGGATGGTTGGCTTTGACGTCTTGCAGGCCTACGCGCCCGGATACCCCTACCCTTCGTACGGCGTGATCAGTTGCCGAGACGCGCACCTCGAAGAGTGCACCTGCCAGGGCATCCTGACGTGGGGTGGCGTCTTGCTCGTTGCGAGATGCACGGTCACGGCGGTGGCGGGGTCGGCGGTGGGGTCGGCGTCCGGATCGCAAGGAAGCGTGGTGCTGGTCGACAGCACGTTCTGGGGCGGCTACGTCACTACGCCGCTTGGAATCCCCCAGGGCAGTGCGCCGGGCATCGGGCTGTCTGCCTTCAAGCTGCGCGCGGAGCGTATCCAGGTGCAGACGGTGACCTTCGCGAGCCAATCCGGGCCGGCGGTCGCTCTGTCCGACTACAGCGGCGTGCCGTGCACGGCGACCATCGCCGATTCCGTGCTGATTCCCGGCTGGCCGACGGTCGCCGGCGCTTCGATCGCGTGCACGCCAGCCACCACGCTGACCGTGTCGGGAACGCAGACGCCAGGCGGCATCACCTGCGCGTACGCGACGACGCCGCTGGCGACGCTGCGCTGGCTCGTGCGGCAGTGGACGCCCGGCGGCACGTCGGCGCTGCGTTCGCAACACCTGCCGGCGACGCTGGCGATCGCGGTCGTGTCGCTGAGCGCCGTGCCGTTCACGTCGCCCCTGATCGCCGAACAGTCGTTCGTCGGCGCGAACCCGGACTGGTTCGTGCACGCGTTCGGGGTCAGCAACGCGCTCGGAGAGTTCGACTGGAACCTGACGCTGCCGCCGTCGCCCTCGCTGCAGTACGCCGAGGCGTGGCTGCACGGGGTGTCGATGCCCGGCCCCCCGCTGCACGTCTCGACACCGCTCGGCGGCCTGATCCGCTGAGTTCACCAGGCGAGCCGGTGCGTGCCGCCGATCGCGGCGCTGCGGTCGGCCGGCACATCGGCGCTCGTTGCGAACTCGCGCCACCGGCGCACCGCCGCCGTGACCTCGGCAAGCATCGTCTCGGCGCGGCCGCGCTTCATCGCCGCGGTCTTCGCCACCGCGCGCAGGTCGTCGACCGTGAACTTGTCCGCCTTGCCGGCGAGCGTCATCTGGTGCTGCCGCGTCCAGCCGCCGTCCGGATTGAAGCTGAAGTTGACGTCGTACGCGGGCGCCAGAGTCCATCGGCCCTGCTGGTCCATCAGGAACGCGATGTTCTTGACGTGGTCGTCCTGGTTGCGGGCGACGACGTTGAACACCATGCGCCGGAACAGTTCTTCGACGTCGTCCATCGGCAGGCCGAGGCGCCGGATCACCACCAGCGCCTGTTCGTACGAGTGCGCGCCCGGCGCGTTGAAGTCGAAGTGTGCGAGCGCACCGAGCGACTGCACGTGCAGCTTGCCGCCATCGGGCAGACGATCGAAGCGGCGGGTCATGAAGTGCCGCCGCCCGTTCTCCTCGAACAGTCGGCACTCGCTCATGCGCAGCCCGGCTGCCCTCGCCATCTGCGAGTAGGCGAACTCGATCGCGCCGTAGCCGCGGGATGCGGTGAGGTCGTGGGCGTCGGTGCCGCCGACGCCGTCGAACTTGAGCAGCCAGTACTCGAAGCCGGCGGGCGCCTGCACCTGCCCGGAACGCACTTCGTTGGTCGTCGGGTTCCAGGCGATGACCGCCTTGGCGCGGGCGCCGCCGGCCGAGGCGCCGACGCGTAGGATCTCGCGCAGCGCGTGCTCCTTCTGCGGATCGGCGAACGACGCCTGCAGCGCCTCGCGGTTGCGCAGCACCTCGCCCGCCAGTTCGACCAGGGCGTCGATGCGCAACGGCTGGGCGGTGCGCGCCTGCGGTCCGCGCGCCGGCCGGAACTCCAGCGCACCCATGCCGCGCGTGCCGGTGTAGCAGAGCCGCTCGACGGCATCGATGTCGCCGGGCAGCCGGCCTTGCGCCGCGAGCCAGGCGTCGATCACTGCGTTGCCGAACTTGTCGGGCAGCGAGTCGGCGAGCAGGCCGGGCAGGCCGTGGAAGGTCGCGCGCGGCAGCTCGGGGAACTGCCACACCCGCTCGGCGAGCGGCATCGCCAGCGGCGCCATCTGGATGCCGCTGCGCACGAACTCCGGCGTGAACTCGAAGGTCGCGAACTGGCCGGGATCGTCGACCGCCGCGGCGCCGATCGTGCGTCCCCAGATGCGGACCTCGGCGACGGTCACCGATCACCCTCGCGCTTGCCGTCGCGTTGGTCGCCCCACTTCCATGCGCTCGCGGGTGGAGCTTCGCGCGCCACGGCAGCGCGGCGGCTGGCGCGCTTGCGTTCCTTGGCCTTCGCCTGCAGTTGCGCGAGGGGACTCGCCAGCGGTGCCGGCACCAGCTTCTGGAAGTTGGCGAGCAGGTCGAGCGCCCGCAGCACCCGGATCAGGTTGGTGAGCTGGGTCGAGGCTCCGGACTCGAGCCGGATCACGGTCCGCAGCGAGACGCCGGCTTCCTGCGCGAGCTGCGCCTGGGTCCGGTTGCGGGCAACCCGGTGCGCGGCGAGCTGCCGGCCGAGGCCCGCCAGTACCAGGTTGTCCGCCGGTTGCTCTCGGGGTGCCATGAAAGTGCCACTAATGACTACTTGACGGTGAATACCGCGTCAACATGCCAGTAGTGGCTAGTTCATCGTCAAGATCCTGCCCAGACTGGAGTCAGGCCAGTAGCGGCCGGATCACCTTGCCGCCGACGTCGGTCAGCCGGTAGTCGCGGCCCTGGAAGCGGAAGGTCAGCCGCTCGTGGTCGAGGCCGAGCAGATGGAGCATGGTCGCGTGCAGGTCGTTCACGTGCACCGGGTCCTGCGTGACGTGGTAGCCGAGTTCGTCGGTGGCACCGAGCGAGATGCCGGGCCGGATGCCGCCGCCGGCGAGCCAGATGGTGAACGACTTGCCGTGGTGGTCGCGGCCGAGGAAGTTCGCGTCGCGCACTTCCTGCATCGGCGTGCGCCCGAACTCCCCGCCCCAGACGACCAGCGTTTCGTCGAGCAGGCCGCGGCGTTCGAGGTCGAGCACCAGGGCGGCGGCGGCCCGGTCGGTCTGCGCGCACATGTTGGGCAGCCCGTGCAGGATGTCGTCGCTGGCGTCGCTGCCGTGGTGGTCCCAGCCGCGGTGGTAGAGCTGCACGAAGCGCACGCCGCGCTCGACCAGGCGGCGCGCGAGCAGGCAGTTGTTGGCGAACGCGTTCTTGCCGGGCTCGGTGCCGTACAGCGCGTGTACCTCCGGCGGCTCGCTGGCGACGTCGACCAGTTCGGGCACGCTCGCCTGCATCCGGAACGCCAATTCGTAGGCGGCGGTGCGGGCGGCGATCTCGGGGTCGCCCAGCGCGGCGAAGCGGTCGCGGTTGAGATCGCCGATCAGTTCGATGCTGCGGGCGCGCGCCTCGCGGTCGACGCCGAGCGGGTCACGCACGCACGGCACCGGCTCGCCCTTGGTGCGCAGCTCGACGCCCTGGTGCGTAGAGGGCAGGAAGCCCGCCGACCAGCACGACGAGCCAGCACCGGGATCGACCTTGCCGGAGACCAGCACGACGAAGCCGGGCAGGTCGCGGGCTTCGCTGCCGAGCCCGTGGTGTACCCATGAGCCAGCGCTCGGCCGGCCGACGACGTCGTGGCCGGTGTTCATGAACACCTGCGCCGGACCGTGGTTGAACTGCTCGGTGTGCAGCGAACGCACGAACGCGACCTTGTCGACGATCGTCGCCAGGTGCGGCAGCAGTTCGGACACTAGCGCGCCACACTGGCCGCGCGCCGCGAACCGGAACGGCGAGCCGAGCAGGCGCGGCTGCCCCTTCAGGAACGCGAAGCGCTGGCCGGCGATCAGCTCGGCGGGCACGACCTCGCCGTGGTGGCGCTGCAGCACCGGCTTGGGTTCGAACAGGTCGAGCTGCGACGGTGCGCCGGCCATGAACAGCCAGATCACGTTCCTTGCGCGCGGCGCGATCCCGGAGCTGGGCCGTCGTTCGTCCGCGAGCAGCGCCGACAGCGCGATCGGTCCGAGCCCGAGCTGGCCGAGGAACTGGCGCCGCGTCGGCGGCAGCGGGTCGCGGGCGCCGTTCATCGCGTCAGCGCCTCGTCGAGGTTGAGCAGCGCGTTGGCGACGAGCGACCAGCGCAGGTCCGGGGACTCGGCGAGCAGCGCTGCGGCGAGACGGTCGAGTTCGCGCGCGTCGGGCTCGCGCGACGTGCAGGCACGGAAGCCGAACGCCAGCCGGGCGCGGTCGTCGCCAGCGACAGCCACCATGCGTGAGCCGAGCTCCTGCGCCGCGGCCCACGCCGCCGGATCGTTGAGGCCCGAAAGCGCCTGCAGTGGCGTGTTGGTGTGTTGGCGCAGCACCGTGCACTGCTCGCGCGACGGCGCGTCGAAGGTGGCGAACTGCACGAACGTCGCCGTGCGCCGCCAGAACGTGTAGATGGCGCGGCGATGGCGATCGGCGCCCCCGCTCGGCCGCCAGCGCGTGTCGGTCTTGTTGGTCGGGATCACGCCGCTGGTGTCGGCCTGCAGCGGGAACACCGGCGGGCCAAAGGTCGTGTCGACCAGCAGACCGGCGGCAACGAGCTGGCCGTCGCGCACCTGCTCGGCGGTGAGGCGGAAACGCGGGCCGCGTGCCAGCAGGCGGTTGTGCGGATCGCGTTCGCGGTCGGCGTCGGAGGTCGCGGCGCTGCGGCGGTAGGCCGCGGAGGTGATGAGCGTGCGCAGCAGCGCCTTCTGCGACCAGCCCACGCGCACGAACTCGGTCGCGAGCCAGTCGAGCAGTTCGCGGTGCTCGGGCGGCGTCATCTTGATGCCGAAGTCCTCGGCGCTCGCGACCAGTGGGCGGCCGAACAGCAGCGCCCACAGCCGGTTCACCTGCACGCGCGCGACCAGCGGGTGGTCGGGCCGCGTCAGCCACTGCGCGAGACCGAGCCGGTTGCGCGGCGCGTCGGCGGGCCACGGTGGACCGAGCGCTTGCGGCACGTCGGCCTGCACGACCCCGCCGCGGCTGTCGAAGGCGCCGGTCGGGTGCAGCGCGGTCGCGGCGGCGACGTCGGCTCGCTCGGCCAGCACCAACGTGCTGTCGATCGGAGCCTCCTTCGCTTTCTTCTCGGCTGCGGCGACCTCCTTGGCCGGCGCCCCGTCCGCCTTCAGCTCGCGAACCCGCGCCCGCAGCGCCTCGCGCGCTGCGGCTTGCTGCGCGGTCGGCAGCTCGAGCGTCTGCTCGGCGGCGGGCTCGAAGAACGCGACCAGCGCGTAGAAGTCGCGCTGGCGGATCGGGTCGTACTTGTGGTCGTGGCACTGCGCGCACGCCAGCGTCGCGCCGAGCCACACGGTCGCCGTCGTCGTCGCGCGGTCGAGCAGCCGGAACCAGCGCGCTTCGTCGGCATCGACACCGCCCTCGTCGTTGAGCGGCGTGTTGCGGTGGAACCCTGTTGCGATGCGGCCCTCGTCGCCGGCGTCCGGCATGAGATCGCCGGCGAGCTGCAACACCGTGAAGCGGTCGAACGGCAGGTCGCGGTTGAAGGCGTCGATCAGCCAGTCGCGCCACTTCCAGATCGCGCGCGGCGAGTCGAAGTTGAAGCCGTTGGTGTCGGCGTAGCGCGCGAGGTCGAGCCACGGCGTCGCCAGGCGTTCGCCGAAGTGCGGCGACGCCAGCAGCCGGTCGACTTCGCGTTCGTACGCATCGGGTGCGTTGTTCGCGAGGAACGCGTCGAGCTCGGCAATGGTCGGCGGCAGCCCGATCAGGTCGAAGCTGAGCCGGCGCAGCAGTGTTGCGCGGTTGGCCTCGGGCGCCGGCGTGAGTCCGGCGGCGGCGAGCTTCGGCAGCAGGAACGCGTCGATCGGATGCACGTCGGCGCGCGGCGGCTGCGGGCGGACCGGTGCGACGTAGGTCCAGTGGGTGGCGGGCGTGTCCGGCGATGGCGCGGCCTCGCCCTGGGGCAGCAGTGCGACGACCAGAGCGAGCAGCGCCATGCGCACACGATTACCACGCCCGGCGGCGGTGGGTCAGCGATTGGTCGGCGCCGAGCGTTCGTCGAGTCGCCGCGCCAGCGCCTGCACGTCGACCTCGAGGTGCAGGAACGGTTCACGCGGCAGCCGGGCCTGCAACGCCGCCAGCCGTTCCGGTGCGTCCGTCCTACCTTCGGCGACCGCCAGGTCCAGCGCGGCCAGCAACACGTGCGCATCGCCAACGGCGAGCCGTTCGGCGGTGGCGACCAACGCACGTGCGGCGGGCAGGTCGCCGCGGGCGATCGCGATGCGCGCTGCCAGGGCGTGGTGGGTGCCGATGTGCGGTTCGCGCCGCAGCGCCTCCTGCACCAACGGCCATGCCGCATCGGCCTGACCGGCGCGACGCAAGGACGCCGCCAGCGCCAGCCGCACCAACGGATGGTCGGGCAGGCGCGCGGCGAGGTCGCGTGCTTCCAGCAGCGATGCCTGCGGATCGTTGCGCAGCCACGCGAGGCGGGTGAAGCGCGCGAAGTGGTAGCGCGGCCATCGTGCGAGCAGTGCATCCATCGCGGCGAACGCGGCGGCAGGCGGCCCGTCCCGCCACGCGACCTCGCAGCGCAGCAGCCACAGGTCGGGACGCTGCCGCACGCGTTCCGGCAGCCGGTCGTACTCGGCCCGCCACGCGGCGAAGTCGAGGGCGCGCGCGTACCTGCCGAGGCGGACGCGGGCGTTGCGCTCGCACCGTCCGAACAGGAACACGGCGAGCAGGCACGCGAGCGGCACGAGCAACCATGGGTCGGGTCCCGCTGGTCGGATGCCGACTTCGAACAGCAGGACGACGCCGGTCAGCAGCAGCGCCCAGCGAATGACCACGCGTGCGTTCGGGATCGCGACCCCGAGGGCGCGCAGCGAACGCAGCTGTGCGAACGGCAGCATCAGCAACATCAGCACGGCCGGCGTGACGGCGACGAGCAGCAGCAGCACGATCGGCACGGCGACGTGACCGGCGACGCCGAGCAGCACACTGCCGCCGAGCGCGGCGATCGCGAGGACAGCGGCGGCGTCCCGTGCGCGGCGGGCACGGAGTCCCGAGGCCTTGTTCGCCGGCCGGCCCAACGCCAGCAACCGTTCGTCGCGATGCGGATGGGTCAGCAGGGCATGAAGGAACGGGTGCGTCGCGTGTTGCTGGTTGGCGGCGTGCGTGTTGTCGAGTGCGTCAGCCATCGCCCGTGCACCGACCGATTCCGCGGCGAGCCGGTCGGCGGCGAACTCTTCGCGTTGCATGACATGGACGAACACGACGGTGCGGCAAGCGAGCAACCAGACGACCGCGATGCCGACGTGGACCACGCCGCTGACCAGCATCGTGGCGAACGCCACCGCCAGGGCGGCGAACAGGAAGCGCGCGGCGTGGTGGCGCGCGACGTGGCCGAGTTCATGCGCGATCACCGCGTCGGCCTGTTCGCGCGGCAGCCGCAGGCACACACCCTCGTCGATCACGATCGTGGGCACGAGGCCGCCGAATGCCCACGCCGCGACCGCGGGCCCGTGTTCATCGCGGTGCTGCAGCACGCGCGGCGGCGGGATCGCCAGCCGCGCCGCGAAGCCGGCGATGCGGGCCAGCAGTGCGTCGTCGGTCACCGGCGTGGTCGCCGTCAGGCGAGCGGCCTTCCGCGACGGACGCACGAAGGCCATCGCCTGCCAGAACACGAGCCATGCTGAGAGCCACGCCACCAGCACGTCGATCGCGAACGCCGGGTCGGGCACCGGCACGAGGGCCTCGCCGTTCCAGTACTGCGTGGCTCCGGTGCCGCGTGCGACCGTCGCCGGCAGCACCGCCATCACCGCCAGCGGCACGATCGTGGCGAAGGCGAGCCCGACGAGCACGAGCCAGCGCCGCGGCGAAGCCATG
>JBASWX010000067.1:0-8271 GCA_049276695.1 Planctomycetota bacterium | reverse complement strand
GTGCTGGCGGTGTGCGCCGACGCCGGCCGGGCCCGCGGCCTGGTCCGCCAGCTCGGCGCGCAACGCAAGGAGCACGCATGAAGACCTGCGCGATCGTCGGCGCTTCCGGCTACACCGGCCGCGAACTGCTCGACCTGCTCGCCCACCATCGCCAGCTGCGCGCCACCGTCGTGATGACGGCGCGGGTCGGGGCGTTGCCCGAGCCGCCGGCATTCCCCGGCGATCCGGTGATCGACGCGCTCGATCTCGGGCGCCTCGGCAGCGTCGACGGCGTGTTCCTCTGCACGCCGCACGGCGCCGCCGCGGCGATCGCGCAGGCCGCCCTGGCGAAGGGCAAGAAGGTCGTCGACCTGTCGGCGGACTTCCGGATGCGCGATCCGGCCGCCTACCAGCGCACCTATGGCAGCGCGCACCCCGCGCCCGAACTGCTGGCTCGGGCGGTCTACGGCCTGACCGAGCACCGGCGCAAGGCCGTGCAGAAGGCGGACCTCGTCGCCAACCCGGGCTGTTACCCGACCTCGATCCTGCTGCCGCTGCTGCCGCTGGTGGCGGCGGGATTGCTCGACCCGGCGGCCGCGGTCGTCGCCGACAGCGCGAGCGGCACCTCGGGTGCGGGCAAGGCCCTCAGCGAGCGCAGCCACTTCGGCAACGTACACGAGAACTTCTGTGCCTACGGTGTCGGCAGCCACCGGCACGCGCCCGAGATCTGGCAGGAAGCGGGCACCGACCGCATCGTGTTCACGCCGCACCTGCTGCCGGTGTTCCGTGGCATCCTGTCGACGATCTACGTGACACCCAGGACCGGCGGCGGCGCCGACGCGATCCGCGCCTGCCTGCACGATCGTTACGCCGCCGAGCCGTTCGTGCGCGTGTTCCCGCAGGGCCAGCCCGAGTTGCGCGCCGTGCAACACACGAACCAATGCCACATCGCGGTCACCGCGAGCGGCCCGCTGGTCGTCATCACCTCGGCGATCGACAACCTGGTGAAGGGCGCGTCGGGCCAGGCGCTGCAGAACATGAACCTGATGCTCGGCCTGCCCGAGGGCGAGGGGCTGGCGTGAGGATCCTGCTCAAGATCGGCGGTGCGCAGCTGGAGAACACGGCACCGCGGCAGGCGCTGGCGCAGGCCATCGCGCGGGCGCGCACCGAGGGCCACGAACTGGTCGTCGTGCACGGCGGCGGCAACCAGATCCGCACGCTCGGCAAGGCTCTCGGCATCGCCGAGCAGTACCACGACGGGTTGCGCGTCACCGACGCCAGGACCGCCGAGGTCGTGCTGATGGTGCTCGCTGGCCTCGTCAACAAGACGCTGGTGCGCTCGCTGCAGCGCTGCCGCGTCCCGGCTGTCGGGCTGTGCGGCGCCGACGGCGGCACCTTCACCGCGCAGAAGCTCAGCAAGCCCGGCGCCGACCTCGGCTTCGTCGGCGCAATCGACCTCGTCGATCCGCACCTGGTGCAGACGCTGCTGTCGACCGGCCAGGTGCCGGTGATCGCGACCGTGGCGCCCGGCACGACCGGCGCCGACGACGAGCCGTTCTTCAACCTCAACGCCGACCACGCCGCCGGCCCGCTGTGCCGGGCCTTGCACTGCGACGCGCTGCTGTTCCTGACCGACGTGCCCGGCGTGCTCGACGCACAGGGCCAGCGCCTGCCTCGACTGACGCCCACCGACTGCGAACGCCTCGTCGCGACCGGCGTCGCCAAGGGCGGCATGCTGCCGAAGCTCGACGCCGCGCTGGCGGCGCTGCGCGACAACCCGCGGGCGCTGATCAAGATCGCGCCGGCCAACGCTCCCGACGCGGTGCTCGCGGCCCTGCGCGCCAACAGCGGCACCGCGTTCACCACGACCACCACCGCCGCGGCGGACCTGGAGACCTGAGATGGATGAAGGCCTGATGAAGACCTACGCCCGCGCCGACGAAGTGTTCGTCAGCGGGCACGGCGCCGTGCTGCAGGACAGCACTGGCCGCGAGTTCCTCGACTTCCTGGCCGGCATCGCCGTCTCGGCGCTCGGCCACGGCCACCAGGAACTGGCGGCCGCCCTGCGCGACCAGGTCGGCAAGGTCGTGCACCTGAGCAACCTGTTCCGCCATCCGTACACCGAGCAGGTCGCAACGCGGCTGTGCCGGCTCACCGACATGGCGGCCGCGTTCTTCACCAACTCGGGGACCGAGGCGGTCGAGTGTGCGCTCAAGCTGGCGCGCAAGGCGATGGCTGTGCGCGGCACGCCCGAACGCACGTCGTTCGTGGCGCTGGAGGGCGGCTTCCACGGCCGCTCGCTCGGCGCGCTCTCGCTGACCTGGAACGAGAAGTACCGGAAGCCCTTCCAGCCACTGCAGAAGGTGACCTGGGTGCCACCGGAGGACGTCGACGCGCTGCGCCAGGCACTGGCGAACGACAAGCCGGCGGCCCTGGTGCTCGAACCGATCCAGGGCGAGGGCGGCATCCGCGAGCTGTCGGCCGGTTTCCTGCGCGCGGCGCGCGAACTGTGCACCGCGTCGGGCACGCTGCTGGTCCACGACGAGATCCAGAGCGGCTGCGGTCGCACCGGCCGCTTCCTCGCCGCGCAGCACGCGGGTGTGACGCCCGATGTGGTGACGCTGGCGAAGCCGATCGCCGCCGGGTTGCCGATGGGCGCCTGCCTCGTCACCGCACCGCTCGCCGACACCTTCGCCAAGGGCGAGCACGGCTCGACCTTCGCCGGCGGCCCGCTGGTCTGTCGCGCCGCGCTGGTGTTCCTCGACGAGGTCGAACGCGGCCTGCTCGGCGACGTGCAGGAGCGCGGCCACCAGCTGCGCGAAGGGATGCAAGCGCTGCAGCGCGACTTCAAGATCGTGCGCGAACTGCGCGGGCGCGGCCTGATCCAGGGCCTGCGCCTGCACCACTCCGCCGAGGTCGTGCAGAAGGCGCTCTACCAGAACGGCCTGATCGTCAACTGCACCGCGACCGACGTGCTGCGCATCGTGCCGCCGTTCGTGATCACCCAGGCCCAGGTGCAGCAGGGCCTGCGCATCCTGCGCGACACGCTCGCCGCCGTTCCCGGCAATCAGCAGGAGAAGCCGTGAAGAAGCCGCCCAACCTCGATCTCGCGCCGCTGTCGCAGAAGGACCTGCTCTGCACCTCGGCGATGCCCACCGCCGACATCGAGCGCATCTTCGCGACCGCGCGCAGCCTCAAGGCCAACCGTGAGCAGCACACCGACGTGCTGCGGCACAAGCGGCTGGCGATGATCTTCGAGAAGGACTCGCTGCGCACGCGCTTCACCTTCGACATCGGCATGCAGGACCTCGGCGGCACCGCAGTGTTCATGGACCACCGCGACGCGCGAATCGGTTCGCGCGAGTCGGTGAAGGACATCGCCAAGAACTTCGAACGCTGGGTGCACTGCATCGTCGCCCGCACCTACAAGCACAAGGCACTCGAGGAACTGGCGCAGGCGGCGCGCATCCCGGTGATCAACGGGCTGTCCGACTTCGTGCACCCCTGCCAGGCGCTGTCCGACTTCTTCACGCTGACCGAGAAGTGGGGTGCGGTGAAAGGCCGCACGCTCGCGTTCATCGGCGACGGCAACAACACCTGCCACGCGCTGATCCACACGGCGGTGAAGCTCGGCACCCACATCCGGGTCTGCTCGCCGGCGGGCTACGCGCCGCACGCGCGCGTCGTCGAGGAGGCGCGCAGCGTCGCCCGCAGCACCGGTGCAGAGGTCACGATCCTCGACGATCGCGACGCCGCGGCCGAAGGTGCCGACGCGATCTACACCGACGTCTGGGCCAGCATGGGGCAGGAAGACGAGATCGAAGAGCGCAACGGCATCTTCGCGTCCTACCAGGTCGACGAAGCACTGATGGCGCGCGCCCGGCCGGACGCGCTGTTCATGCACTGCCTGCCGGCGCACCGCGGCAAGGAGGTCACGCAGGAGGTCATGGATGGCCCCCGCAGCATCGTCTACGACATCGCCGAGAACCGGCTGCACGTGCAGAAGGCGATCCTCGCCCTGTTGATCCGGAACGGAACGCCCTGAAACGGGAAGACATGAGCAAGAAGAAGATCGTTCTCGCCTACTCCGGCGGCCTCGACACCTCGATCATCGTGCCGTGGCTGAAGGAGAACCACGACTGCGAGGTCCACGCGTACTGCGGCGACATCGGCCAGGGCGACGACGAACTGCGCGGCCTCGAGGAGAAGGCACGCCGTTCCGGCGCCGTGTCGTGCAAGGTCGAGAACCTGCAGCGCACCTGGCTCACCGACTACGTGTGGCCGTGCGTCCGGGCGCTCGCCGTCTACGAGGGCCGCTACCTGCTCGGCACCAGCATGGCGCGGCCGATCCTCGCCAAGGGCCAGGTCGACTACGCGAAGTCGATCGGCGCTGACGCGGTCGCGCACGGCTGCACCGGCAAGGGCAACGACCAGGTGCGCTTCGAACTCGCCTACCAGGCGCTCGGTCCCGAGCTCGAAGTGATCGCGCCCTGGCGGCACTGGAACATCCGCAGTCGCGAGGACGCGCTCGACTACGCCGACGCGCGCGGCATCCAGGTCGCGGCGTCGCGCACCAAGATCTACTCGCGCGACAAGAACCTCTGGCACATCAGCCACGAAGGCGGCGCGCTCGAGTCCCCAGGCAACGCGCCGCCCGACGACGTCTGGACGCTGACCGTCGATCCCCGCAAGGCCCCGGACCAGCCGCTGGAGATCACCCTCGGCTTCCAGGCCGGGGCGCCGGTCGCAGTCAACGGCGAAGCGCTGCCGGCCGAGGCACTGCTGGCGCGGCTCAACGACCTGGGCAGCAAGCACGGCGTCGGCCGCGTCGACATCTGCGAGAACCGGCTGGTCGGCATGAAGTCGCGCGGCGTCTACGAGACGCCCGGCGGCACCATCGTGCTCGAAGCCGCGCGCACGCTGCGCGCGCTGACGATGGAACGCGACACGCTGCGGCTGTGCGAGAAGCTGATGCCGGACTACGCCGACCTGGTCTACACCGGCCGCTGGTTCCACCCGACCCGCACAGCCCTCGACGCGCTGCTCGCGCAGGCGACGCGCAACGTCACCGGCGAGGTGCGCGTGCGGCTCTACAAGGGCACCGCGACGGCGCTGTCGGCGACCAGCAAGTACTCGCTGTTCAGCGAGGACCTCGCGACCTTCGGCCAGTCGGCGCAGTTCGACCACGCCGACTCGTACGGCTTCGTCAAGCTGTACGGCCTGCCGGGCGCCGTCGCCGCGAAGGTGCACGGCGTGCCAGGGGCGGGCAAGTGACCAAGGCTGGCAAACAAGCAGGCGGCCAGATGTGGGGCGGCCGCTTCCACGGCAGCCTCGATGCGTTCTTCGAGCAGTTCCAGAAGAGCCTGCCGGTCGACCACGTGCTGGCGTTTGCCGACCTGCGGGTGAACCGCGCGTGGAGCAAGGCGCTCGCCAAGGTCGGCGTGTTCACCGCCGACGAACTGGCGGCCGTGCACGCCGCGGTCGCCGATCTCGAAGCGACGTGGCGGCGCACCGGGGTGCCCGCGAACGATCCGGCCGAAGACGTGCACAGCCTGGTCGAACGCGAGCTGGTGGCGCGCTGCGGCGACCTCGGCAAGCGCATGCACACCGGCCGCTCGCGCAACGACCAGGTCGCCACCGACCTGCGCCTCTACCTGCGCGAACGCATCGCGACGCTCGCGGGCGCTGTCGCCGCGTTGTGCAGCGAGCTGGTCGCCAAGGCCGACGCTCACCACGCCGCCCCGATGCCCGGCTACACGCACCTGCAGCGCGCGCAGCCGATCACCATCGGGCACTGGGCGCTCGCCCACTGCGAAGCGCTCGGCCGCGATCGCGAACGGCTGCAGGCCGCCGGCTCCCGGATGGACGAGTGCCCGCTCGGCAGCGGCGCGCTCGCCGGCACGGTGCTCGGCGTCGATCGCGACGCGCTGGCCAAGGACCTCGGCTTCCAACGCGGCCCCAGCCACAACAGCCTCGACGCAACCGCACAACGCGACCACCTGTGCGAGCTGGCGTTCGCCTGCGCGATGGCGTGCACCCACCTGTCGCGACTCGCCGAGGACACGATCTTCTTCGCGACGCAGGAGGCGCGCTTCCTGACCTTCGGTGACGCGGTGTCGACCGGCAGCTCGCTGATGCCGCAGAAGCGCAACCCCGACGCAATGGAGCTCGTGCGCGGCAAGGCCGCGCGGGCCCACGGTGCACTGCAGGCCCTGCTCGGCACCGTGAAGGGCCTGCCGCTCGCCTACAACCGCGACCTGCAGACCGACAAGGAGACGCTGTTCCCGCTGCTCGCCGAGACCGAGGCGTGCCTGCTGGTCGCGACGCTGGCGATCCGCCACGCGACCTTCGACGTCGCGCGGTGCGCGACGGAGGCCGAGCGCGGCTACCTGAACGCCACCGACCTCGCCGACCTGCTGGTCGCTGCCGGCGTGCCGTTCCGCGACGCCCACCACGTGGTCGGCGCCGCGGTCAACCGCGCCATCGAACTCGGCGTCGAACTGCAGGACCTGCCCGGCGTCGAACAGACGCGGCTGCTTCCGCAACTGAAGGTCGACCTGAAGCAGGCGCTCGCCGCGCGCACCGTGCTCGTCCGCCGCGACGTCGTCGGCGGCACGGCACCGAGCCGCGTGCGCAGCGAGGTCACCCGCTGGCAACAGCAACTCGCCGCCTGGAGCGGCACCCGACGCTGACCTGCGACCAGCCGGACGTGACCGCACGCTGAGGCGTGCGGAGGAGCACGCCCGAATGGCGGATCCGCTCGCGGCGTTACCGCGACGCTGCGGCGCGGCTAGGCGCGGCAAGTCCGCACACCCGGAGTGCCCGTCATGCCGCTTCGCCGCTCGATCGCCGTCGTTTGCCCGTTCCCCCTGCTCTGGCTCGCCGGTTGTTCGAGCGGAACCGCTCCGGCGACCACCGCGAAGACCGGCGGCGAGTTCGTCGTGCTGCGCACGGACCCGACCGGCGGTCGCGAGATCTACCTCAACGATCCGATCTACGTCACCTTCAGCAACGCAGTCGACCTCGACTCGGCGTCGCTGACGACGATGACGTTCCAGGCCCTCGACGTAGAGGGCGAAGCCAGCGAGGAGCGGGTCGCCGGCACGTTCCGGGTCAGCGACGACGGCGCGGAGCTGCGGTTCGTGCCGCGGTTGCCCACCGATGACGCGCTGCAGAACGGTGGCCTGCGGCCCGGGCGCGGCTATCTGGTGCAGCTGGTCGGTGGCGACCCGGACAACGGCACCGTGCTGCGCGACCGCAACGGCAAGGGCCTCGCGGTGCCGTACTCGTTCGACTTCACGACGCGGATCGGCACCCAGCCAGCGCAGCTGTTCCGCAATCCGAAGCCCGGCGGCCCCGCGCGCACCGGCCTGCAGGTGAGCACCGCCACGAGCCTCGACGCGGTGCCGCTGGCGCTGTTCGGCGCGCCGCCGCTCGAAGTGCGGCTGTCGTTCGACCAGGCGCTCAACCCGCAGCGCAGCAACGTGCCGGTCGCGGTACAGACCGATCCGCTGCTGCGCGACGAGAGCCAGCGCGGCCGCGTGTTCCTGGAGTACTCCGACGCGGCGGACGCGGCGGGACAGTTCCGCTGGATCCCGGCCGACGTCGAACTCGAACGCAACGACGACACCGGCGCGACCCTTACGCTGCGGCCACTCGGCGTGCTGCCCAACCACGCCGAGGTGCGGGTGATCGTCGAGCCGACGCTCGAGGACATCGCCGGCGAATCGAACGCCGGCGCCAACGCCTACGACCGGGTGTTCGGCACCTTCCGGACTGCGGACAGCTGGCAGCAGCAGTGGAACGGCATCGTCGAACGCTTCGACGCCGACTCGCGGCTCGATGCCGCGGCGGTGTTCGCCGAATGCCAGGCCGAGGCCGGGCCCGGCTGGCTGCAGGCCGGCTTCCAGTTCGAGGGCACGCCGACCACGCGCGACTACGCGCCGACGGCGAGCGAGACGGTGCTGAACACCTCGTTCACCCAGGTCGTGCCGGTCAGCGGGCCGCCGTTCTCGGTCAACGGCGGCGTCTTCAACTTCCGCGACATGACGATCCTGTCGGGCACCACGGTCGTGGGCCAGGGCCCCAACCCGATGGTGTTCGCGTGCAGCGGCAAGGTCACGATCGCCGGCACGCTGACGGTGCGCGGCGGCAACGGCGCGCGCGTCGACACCCTGCAATCCGCGAACTACGCGAAGGCGGGCGGCATCGGGCGCTGCGGCGGCGGCAACGGCGGCGACGGCACGCCGAGTGCGACGCTGCGCGACCTGCGTGGCGCCACCGGTCGCGGGC
>JBASWX010000066.1:0-6040 GCA_049276695.1 Planctomycetota bacterium | reverse complement strand
GGCCAGCAGCTGGCCGAGTGCAGCCAGCAGGTAGTCGACGTCAGCCGCCGGCGGCCCACCCTCGTCGCCCGTGAGCGCGTCGTCGACGTCGGTGGTCCCACACAGCGTGCCGTCGCGGTGCGGCACCACGAACTGGATGCGGCCGTCGGGCAGGAACGCCGCCAGCGCCGTCTCGCCGGGTCGCGGGTCGAGCACCAGGTGGCTGCCGCGCGTCGTGCGCACCAGCGGACCGCCAGCGATGCGCAGCATGCGCCGCACCGCGTCCGCGCCGGGCCCAGCGGCGTTGACGACCACCTTGGCCCCCACCGTGACCTCGTTCCCGGTGAAGGTATCGACGAGGCGCAGGCCCTTCGGCGACGACCCGACCACCGCGCAATGCGTCGCGACCTTGGCGCCAGCCGCGTGCGCGGCGATCGCATTGGCGACGGTCAGGGCCGAATCACGCGTCGCGGCGTCGAAGAACCCGACCGCCGAGCGCAGCCCGTCGGTGCGCAGACCGGGGAACATCGCCGCCGCTTCGCCGGCCGTCAGGGCGCGCGGCCGCGGCAACGTGCTGCGTCCGGCGAGGCGCGAGTAGAGCCAGATGCCGAGCCGCAGCCGCCACCGCGGCACACCGGTGTCGCGGAAGAACGGCATCAGCATCGGCAGCGGCCGCACCAGGTGCGGGCACAGCCGCAGCAGCCGTTCGCGTTCGTGCAGCGCTTCGCGCACCAACGCCCAATGCCCGTGCTGCAGGTACCGCAGCCCGCCGTGCACCAGCCGCGAGGAGCGTGAACTGGTGCCGGCAGCGACGTCGCGGGCGTCGACCAGCAGCACCGCATGCCCGCGCACGGCCGCTTCACGCGCGATCGCGGCACCCTGGATGCCGGCACCGATCACCGCGAGGTCGAACGTGGCACCGTGCAGGTCTCGAGGGTCCGTGCGCACCGGCCCGGATCATGACGAGCACCGCCAGTGTGCTCCAGGGCAGCGCGCGTCTTCGGCCCAACGTCGTGCACCGGCCCTCGCCCGAGCCCTGGGCACTTCGTGGTCGAGCGGGTTCTCGAACGACCTAGTGCCCGATCGCGGCGCGCGGCCAGGACCGCAGGTGCTCCCAGACCAGCGCCTGCAGCGAGGCGGCGACGGCGCTCGGAACCGGGGCGGACTCGCCGCTCTCGCTCCGCGTCCGGTCCGGCAAGCCCGTCGGGTCGTCGCGGAAGATCACGGCGTACTGCGCCAGCGCGATGACGTAGAGCCCGAGCTGACCGAGGTGCACGGAGTCCGCGAACAGCTCCTCGTCGCGCGCGACGCCCGGAACGCGGCCCTGCTCGACCGCCTCGCTCACCGCCGCGAGGATCGCACCGCCGGGGATCACGCCGACGTCGGGCCCGGGGATCGCAGCGTTGATGCCGTCGGCGACGCGCTCCCACCAGGCGCGGTCGGCGCGGGTGCGCTCGCGCCACGCGGCGGGCGAATCGAACTCCTTGCGATCGAGCCAACCCGTGTAAACGTACGCGCGCAGCGTGGGGTTCTTGGTGCGCGCCCGCCGGACGAAGCGCGTGGCGTGCTCGACGGTCTCGCGCACGCCGATGCGCACGTGCCCGTTCGACTCGGTCAGGACCAGCACCTGGTAGCTGCCGGTGTCGAGCTGCGCCTTGGCTTCGCCGAGAAAGAACGGCGGGCGGTTGTCGCGCTGGAAGCCGGGCGGCGCGGCGTCGTCCATCGCGCCGTCCCAGCCCCAGTGCTGCCTGAGCATGGTGCCCCAGCCGAGCTGGCCGTGCACTTCGCACGCCTTGCCACGCGCGACCGCGAACGACTCGACCAGTTGCGGCAGGTGCGGCCCCACCAGGCTGTGCCCGAGGAAGAAGACCTTCGCGCCGGCAACGGGCTGGCCGATCGTCGGATCCGGCTCGGCGGGGCCCGTGGCGACGGGCTCCGCCGACCGCTGCCGCACGACCAGTGCGATCACCGCGACGACGGCCAGGCCCCCGACTGCGATCGCGAGCGTCCACATCGACTTCATGGTCGCGCGCACTCAGCCGGGCGGCTACAGGCCGAGGCCGAGCACGATGCCGTTGCTGGCGACGAGCCCGAGCGCGGTCAGCGGCGGGTTGTAGGTCGCCGCCTGACCGACCAGTGTCACCCCGACCAGCGCCACGCTGTTCGGGATCGGCTCGCCGATCTGCACGGTCGCGCCGGGCGCGAGGAACGCGGTGGCGACCGGCGCCACGACGTGCGCGAAGCAACCCGCCATGCCGATCGGCCCGAGGTCGACCGGCGGCACCGCCTGGTCCAGCGAGCGCAGCAGCACGCCCCACGCCGTCGCCGGCACGATGCCGCCGATCTGCCACTGGATCGTGGTGCCTAGCACCGGCAGCCCGCTGGTGTCGAGGGACAGCCCGTCGAACGGGGTCGCACACAGCTGGTGCGGCGAGGACAGCGTCGCCGACAGGTCGCGCGAACCCGGATCGGCGTGGCCGCCGCCCGACGACCAGCCAGTCAGCAGCGGGAACGTGGTCGGCGCGATGGTCTGCCACAGCACGTGCACGGTGCCATTCGGATAGAACTGGATCTGGAAGGTGTTCGGCAGCGCCGACGACAGGAACGGCACGCCGCTCCAGGTCAGGATCGCGCGCGCCGGGTTGGCGTCGAACCAGACGTTGTTGGCGCTCGCCGGCGTCGGGTTGAGCAGGCCCCAGGCCGCGGCCCAGCGCGCGTTGCCGTTCAAGAACTGCGGAATCTGCGCCGCCACCTGGCTCGGGTTGCTGCCGGGCGACACGTAACCGGCCGCACTGACCTGCAGCTGCGTCGTCGAACCGCCGGGGAACGGCAGCGCGAACGGCAGCGCGACGAAGGCCTGCGTGTTGAGCGCGAGGTTGAGGTTGGTGCCAGCGGCCGGCACGAACCCGACCGGCGTCTCGACCACCGAGTAGGCGCCGCCGTTCAGGCTCATCGTCATCGAGCGCCCGGCGAGGTCGAACAGGTTGGTGGTCGCGAAGTACTGGTAGAAGGTGCCGCTGCACTGGCCGCACGCGCTGCCGACCGCGAACTTGTTCGCGAACGTCAGTCCGCTCGGCGCCTGCGCCAGGATCTGCACGTTCAGGGCGCCGGTGCCCGGCCGCGCCTGGTCGATCGTCACCGAGCCGGCGCCCGGCGGGATCGAGCAGTCGAACCAGCAGTTGTAGATGGTGTTCCAGTCGAGCGCGTTGGTGCCGGTCGCGGTGAACGTGATCTCGGTCGGCGACTGCGCGAAGGTCCAGTCGTTGAGCGGATCGGTGTCGAGGTCGCGGAAGCCAGCGTTCTGCACCGAAGCCCCGGCCGCGATCGGGATGCGCAGCGACGCGCCGCCGCGGAAGTTGTCGACGTTGTGCACCGCGTACTCGTAGTGCCACAGGCCGCCGACCGGACCGGTCGCCTTGACGCCGACGACGAAGCGGCCGTCGCCCTGGCCGTTGCCACCAGTGTAGGTCGACGCGCCCTGCCAGCGCGTGAGCACCGAGCCGGTCTGGTCGGGGCCGGCCGCCGCCGCCGACCAGCCGCTGCCGGTGCCGGTGATCGACACCTGCTTGTTGGTGATGTTGTTGCCGCGGGCCGCCACCGGCTCACCCTGCACGACCGCCTGCACCTGCGAGTAGTAGGTCGCACCGGCGAGCAGTTCCGGCTCGCGCACGACCATGCGGTTCTTGACCGGGTCGAACGCGGCCACCTGCGCGGAAGTGAGCGAGCGCACCGAGTCGGTTGCCTGCGGCCCGGTCACCGCGGGATCGCCGCGGTCGAAGTAGCTGCCCTGCGGGTTCCAGGTGCCGAGCCAGGGATTGAGTTCGTTGTTCGGGCCGAGGGCGTACTGGCTCTGGTTGATGCCGCTGCCGTAGGTGTCGGAGCAGCCGACGTAGAAGAACGACCCGCCGCCGGCGGTGCACGGCGCGCACGGCCCGTTCGAGAAGTTGTAGGCAGTCGGCGAGTGCTTGCTGTGGCCTTGCGAGGTCACCTGCACCATGCGGCCGCCGCTCTCGCGCGCCAGCAGGAACGCGATGCGCGGGTACTGGTCGACCATCACACCACCGCTCTGCGACTGCCAGGGCAGGTTCACGCTGCCGGCGTTGCACCACGAGTGGCCGACCATGAAGCCGGCTTCGCCGTTCGGGTACGGCGCGCCGCGGCGGCCCATGTAGGAGATGTCCGTCAGCTCCCACATCCGGATGTCGAGACCGGGGACGGCGTTGGCTTGCGCGAGGACGGGCACTGCGAGCAGTGCCACCGACAACGGGTGGATTCGCATGAGGAAAGGCGAAGGGGTCGACGGGGGCGAGGCGGCGACGATACCTCGCGGAGCGGTGTGCAGTACCCGCCCCGGCAATCTCTCCCACGACACTGCCACGACCGCCATTCCTGGTGCTGCAGAGCTTTTTTGTCGGGATTGCGGCCCCGGATGCCACTGTGGGTGGCGGCGACCGCACGCCGAGAGTGGTCATGACGAGCGACCGGGACAGCGTGGCAGCCGGGAAGCGTGCGGTCGTCGCCGATTCTCCCCCCGGCCCAGGTCAGGCGAGCATGGCCCGCACCACGCGCCCGTGCACGTCGGTGAGCCGGAAGTCGCGGCCCTGGTGGCGGAAGGTCAGCCGTTCGTGGTCGAAGCCGCACAACCACAGCACGGTCGCGTTCAGGTCGTGCACGTGCACCGGGTCGCGCACGATGTTGTAGCCGAGTTCGCAGGTCTCACCGTGCTGGTGGCCGGCCCGCACGCCCGCCCCTGCCAGCCAGGTCGTGAAGCAACGCGGATGGTGGTCGCGCCCGTAGCCGCCCGCCAGGTCGCCCTGCGCGTAGGCGGTGCGGCCGAACTCGGCGGCACCGACGACCAGCGTGTCGTCGAGCAGGCCGCGGCGGCCGAGGTCGGCGAGCACCGCGGCGATCGGCTGGTCGACGTCGCGGCACTGCTTGGGCAGGTCGGCTTCCAGTTCCTTGTGCTGGTCCCAGCCGCCGTGCCAGACCTGCACCACGCGCACGCCGCGTTCGAACAGCCGGCGGGCGAGCAGCAGGTTGCGGGCGAAGGTGCCCGGCCGCGCCGCGTCGGGGCCGTAACTCTGCAGCACCGCCGGCGCCTCGTCGGCGAGGTCGACGAGGCGCGGCACGGTGCTCTGCATCCGGAACGCCAACTCGGTCTGGGCGGCGCGCGCGTTCGCCTCGTCGTCGCCATGCCGCGCCACCGCCAGTCCGGTCAGTTCGCGCAGCGCCTGCAGCTGCCCGGCCCGCACCGCCGGCGTCATGCCGGGCGGATCGGTCAGGAACAGCACGGGGTCGCCCTTGCCGCGCAGCAGCACACCCTGGTGCTGGGCCGGCAGGAACCCGGCGCCCCACAGCCGGCTGTACAGCGGCTGGTCGACCTTGGGCCCGCTCCACGACGAGTGCAGCACCACGAATGCGGGCAGGTCGCTCGCTTCCCCACCGAGCGCCCACGCCAGCCACGCGCCGAGGCTCGGCCGGCCCGGCTGCTCGCTGCCGGTCTGCAGCAGGTTGAGCGCCGGCTCGTGGTTGATCGCGTCGGTGACCATCGAACGCACGATTGCGAGCTGGTCGGCGGCGCCGGCCAGGTGCGGCAGCAGGTCGCTGATCCAGGCGCCGGACGCACCGCGGCGGCGGAAGCTGGCGCAGCTGCCGGCGAGCAGCAGCCGGGTCTGGCCCGACGTCATCGTCGTGATGCGCTGCCCCTGGCGCACCGAGTCCGGCAGGTCGGTGCCGTGGTGGCGGAGCAGCGCCGGCTTGGGATCGAACAGGTCGTGCTGTGACGGCGCACCGCTGAACACGAAGTGCAGCACACGCTTCGCGCGCGGTGCGAAGTGCGGTCGCACCCGTTCGCCGTCGGGGCTGCCGAAGAACCACAGTGCGCCGGCGGCCGAGGCCGCCGTGCGCAGGAAGTCGCGGCGCTGCAGGTTCGCGTTCATCCGCGGTGCAGCGCCTCCTCGAGTTGGAACAGCAGGTTGGCGAGCGCAGTCCAGGCGGCCAGCTCGGGAGCCGGGAGGTCGGCCGGCGGCGGCGTCTCGCCGATGGCGACCAGTGCTTCCGC
>JBASWX010000065.1:0-3318 GCA_049276695.1 Planctomycetota bacterium | reverse complement strand
GGCGGGCTGGCGGGTGCGGGTTCCTGCGCCTCCGGCGCCGGCGGCGTCTCGCGGGGCGGCTGCTCGGTCGGCGTCGGCGCGGGCGTGGGAGCCGGAACGGGAGCGGGAGCGGGAGTCGGGGCCGGGGTGGGATCCTGCGCCGCCGCGGTGAGGATCAGCGAGACGACGCCGGCGAGCGGCGCGAGGAAAGGCTTGCCCATGGCGCTACGGAAACACGAGGTCGATCGACTTCCAGTCCTGCATCGGCGCGCCGCACGACGCGGTCCACTTCGGCGCGTTGGTGACGCCGTCGGGAACCTGGGCCGGCCAGTAGCAGGTGTGGTAGCAGTCGTACAGGTCGCGCTCGATCGGCTGGCACAGCCCGTGCGTGCCGTTCGCCGAGTCGACCTCCCAGCCGGGCGCGAAGATCGTCGTGCAGCCGTACGGATACTGCGTCGGCGGCGGGTCCTGGCTCAACGCGCGGGCCTGGCCGCGCTGCGCCAGCACCAGCGCGGCGAGCTGCCGCGCCTTCTGGTTGCAGGCGAGGATGCGGACAGCGGGCCGCTGCGGCACCGGATCGTTCGGATCGTGGGTCATGACGTTTCGAACCTCGCGAAGAACTTCGGATTGCGTTCCATGATCCGGGCGTAGGTCGACAGGCCGAGGTCGACGAAGCCGCGGATCCACTCGCAGTAGTGCAGGTTGGCAGCCGTGGCGTCGCCGTAGCGCACGTGCGCCTCGTGGTAGCAGCCGCCGGCGCACAGCGGGCGCGCGAAGCACTGCGTGCAGTCGGTCTTCTGGTCGACGTGCGCCTGCTGCAGGAAGCTGGTGCGCACTGCTTCGTCGATGCCGGTCGCGACGGTGCCGACCGCGTGGCTCTTCGATTCGACGAAGCGGTGGCACAGCCCGAGTTCGCCTTCGGTCGACACGCCGAGCAGGCCGAGCCCGGCACCACACGGGTGCGCCTTGTTGACGCCCTGGTGCAGTTCGCGCAGCAGGTCGCCGAGGTTGGCGAAGCCGTGGTTGTCGCCGCGCCACGCCGCCGCGACGTAGTCGTCCGCCAGTTCGCCGAACTCGCGCAGCAGCTTCTGGTAACCCTTCTCGCCGAGCGCGTAGTCGCGGCCGAGCCCGGCGGTCACCGGCGCGAAGCCGACTTCGTCGAAGCCGAGTTCGCCGGTCAGGAACCGGTAGGTCGCCGGCGCCGGGGCGGCGCCACTGGTCAGCGTCACGCGCGCGCCGATCGAGCGGCCCTTGCGTTCCTTGTTGGTCGCGATCAGGTGGCGGATGCGCGGCGCGATCACCTCGAAGCTGCCCGCGCCCTTCGCGAACGTGCGATGGCGGTCCTGTTCGTGCTGGTCGCCGTCGATCGACACCGTGATGCCGAAGCGGTGCTGCGTCAGGAAGTCGACCACCTCGTCGGTCAGCAGGGTGGCGTTCGTCGTCAGCGAGTAGTGCACGCGCTTGCGCACCGCGCTCGCCCGCTGCTCGGCGTACTCGACCGCGGCGCGGATCGCCGGGAAGTTGAGCAGCGTCTCGCCGCCGAAGAACGTGATCGACACCTGGGGCCGGTCACCGCACGAACGCAGCAGGAAGTCGATCGACTGCCGGGCGGTGTCGTCGTCCATCTTCGGCTTGCCGGTGCCCTTGCTGCCCTCGCCCGCGGTCAGCCGGTCCTCGCCGTACTCGTAGCAATAGGTGCAAGTGAGATTGCACTTGTTGGTGACGTTGAGCACCAGTGTCGCCAGCGGGAACGGCATCGGCGGCAGCTGCGCGCGCGGTGCCTGGCCTTCGCCGACCGGGCGGATCACGCCGAGGTCGACCAGATCGTGCAGCGAACCCTCGGCGAGCGCACGGTCGGGCTGGCCGGCGAGCCATGCTTCGTCGTCGCAGCCGCCGGGCACCGCGAAGGCGTCGACGATCGCGCCGGTGCTGGCGTCGAGGCCGAGGATCGCCGCCGAGGTCGCGACGTACACGAACTCGGTGCCGCGTTCGCCGCGGAAACGCCGGTGCAGCACCGTCTGCAACTGCACGTCAGCGATCCTCCCACTCGAGCGCGTTCCAGCGCACGTACAGCGGCACGGTGACGATCAGGTGCGAGCGCGCCTGGAACATCTTCTTGATGAGCACCGGCGGACCAGCGGGGGGTGCCGGTTCAGGCGTTGTCGCCGCCGGTTCGGCGGGCGGCGCCGCCGGTTTCGCTTCCCCGGGCTTCGGCTCGCCCGGCTTGTCCGCTGGCTTCTCGGCCGGCTTCTTCGGTTCGGGCCGCACCGCGACCTCGAGTTCGACCTCGGCGGTCACGAACACGTCGCCGACGTTGTTCGCCTGCCACTTGCGCGCCGGGTTGGGGCCGTCGACGTTCGGCGTGAACACGCCCGTCACCGCATCGATGCTGCCGATGTAGGTCAGGTCGTCGTCGTTCTCGCGCACCTTGAACTCGGCGAGCGCCCATTGCGGCCGCACCTGGAACAGGTCGACGTCGTCGGCGGTGTACGGCTTCTCGTCCTTGCCGCGGTGCACCGCGAACGCTTCGAAGCGCTCGATCTGCTTGGGATGCTTGCCGCCGCCGACCCGCGACAGGCCTTGCAGCGGCCGGATGCGCACGTAGTCGACGGTGTCGTACAGCGTGACCGGGGCCCCGTCCGGATCGGTCCGCACGGCGACTGTGCGGGTGCCGAGCTCGGTGCCCGCGGCGGCATCGACGATCAGCACGACGTGCCGGTCGGAGCGGCGTTCGATCGCGGTCACCGCCAGGCCTTCGCCGAGGAAGAAGTCGGCGGCGACGACGTTCGCCGCGAAGCCCTCGCCGTAGACGTCGAGACGATGGCCGGTCGATGGCACCGCGATCGCCGCGTTGCCAAGCCCGAGCACCCGGCTGCGGCCGGCATCGCGCTGCAGCGTCACGTCGACGCCGATCTCGTCGTAGGCGCCGGTGAACAGCCGACCCTTCAGCAACTGCCACGCATCGTCGAGCAGCAACACCTCGCGCCAGGAGGCCGCGCCCTCGCCGCCCTCCTGGCTGCGGCCGCGCCAGGAATAGCCGGCGTAGAGCAGGCCCTTGCCAGTCCGCGTCTGCTTGCTGCCGTCGGTGAACGACAGGCTCCACACCACGTCGTACTCGTCGGCGTCGGTGCGGGTGATCGTCGCAGTGCCGACCAGGTCGCCGCGTCCGGTCTCGTGGCCGGTCACCGTCCAGGTTCCCGCCAGCGGCACTTCGCGGCGGTTCTTGGTCCAGCGCTCCCATTCGGGAGTCAGCAGCGGCTGGTTCTTCGCCAGCGTCGACAGCACGCGGTCGCCGACGCTCTGGGTGGGGGCTGCGTTCTCGGCGCCACCGCCCGGAGC
>JBASWX010000064.1:0-4016 GCA_049276695.1 Planctomycetota bacterium | reverse complement strand
CGCGTGCGGCGCCTGGACGAGCCAGCTCGCCGACGCGGCCCCACCACTCGTGGTGCTGCGGCAGGAGGTCGGCTGGTTCGAACTGGCGGCGCCGCCGGCGGCCACCGCAGCTGGCACGTTCCCGGTCTGGGCCCGCATCGGCCGCACCGCCGAGGACTTCGTCTACGGCCTGCCGGCGGTCGCCAACGAAGGCGTCAAGCTGGCCCGGCATCGCACGACCGGCCCCGGCATCGACCCCGATGCGACGCCACCCGCGATCGACGCCGCGGCGCTGTCGCAGCTCGCCGCGCAGCGTTTCGCCGTCCCCGTGCTGCGCGCGCAGGCGCCCGACCGCTGCCTCTACACGATGACGGCGGACCAGCGGTTCTCGGTCGCCACCGACCGCGTGCGCCACTGCACCACGATTGCCGCCTGCAGCGGGCACGCGTTCAAGTTCGGACCGGTGATCGGGCACGACGCGGCGCAGGCAGTGGTGGCAGCGCTCGAATCCGGCGCCTGACGTTGCTCGACCGCCAGCGCCTCGCGATAACCGGCGCATGAACCTCGGCCAGGTCGCGCGCATGATGGCGGGCTTCGCGGCCTTCTTCGTGTTGGCGCAGCTGCCGCCGCTGCTGCTGGCGCTGACCGAGGAAGCGCACGCCACGATCAGCCCGCGCGCCGGCTTCGTGGCCAGCATCGGGATCGGCACGCTGGTCGGAGCACTGCTGTGGCTGGCGGGCCGCGGCGCCTCCGACCAGGTCTACCGCAAGGACGCCATCGCGATCGCCGGGCTGTCGTGGCTGCTCGCGGGCCTGCTCGGCGCGATCCCGTTCCAGTGGTCGGGCCTGCTGCCGTCCCCTGCCGACGCGGTGTTCGAATGCGTCAGCGGCCTCACCACCACCGGCGCCAGCGTGCTCGGCAGCGGGCCGAACCCGGCGATCGAAGCGACTCCAGCGAGCCTGCTGCTGTGGCGGGCGTTGCTGCAGTGGATCGGCGGCATCGGCGTCGTGCTGGTGTTCGTCGCCCTGCTGCCGGCGATGGGCGTCACCGGCAAGAACCTGCTGTCGTCGGAGTCGGTCAGCGTCGGCACCGAGTCGTTCCAGCAGCGCGCGCTGGAGAAGGCGCGGTTGATCGGCGCGCTGTACACGGTGTTGACCGCCGCCTGCGCCCTGCTGCTGGTGCTGTGCGGCGACTACCGTTGGTTCGACGCGATCTGCCACGCGTTCACCGCGCTGGCGACCGGCGGCTACTCGACCCGCGCGTCGATCCGCGACTTCGACAGCCTCGGCGGCGAAATCGTGCTGACGGTGTTCATGTTCCTGGCCGGCACCAGCCTCGCGTTCGTCGCCGCCCACCTGCGCGACGGCATCGGCGGGGTGCGCGCACTGGTGCGCTCGGGCGAGTTCCGGATCTACCTGCTGGTGACCGGGCTCGTGGTCGGCGGTTGCACCGTCGCGCTGCTGCGGGCCGGCAAGCCGTTGACGGCGGCGTTGCGCGAGGCGTCGTTCAACGGCATCAGCGTGCTCACCTCCACAGGCTACGCGACCGCCGACTTCCAGGCCTGGCCGGCCACCGCGCTGCTGCTGCTGTTCGGCGCGATGATCGTCGGCGGCTGCACCGGCTCCACCGCCGGCGGCCTCAAGCAGGTGCGCCTGCTGGTGATCCTGAAGCTGCTCGCGTACACGATCCGCCACTTCGTGCGGCCGAAGAGCGTCGAGCGCATCAAGCTCGACAACGAAGCGCTGCCGGCGGCGGTCATCTCGTCGGTGCTGGCGATCGTGCTGCTGTGGCTGTTGACGATCGCGCTCGGCGCCCTGGTGATCTCGTTCGACGCGCGCCTCGACTTCGTCGCCGCGCTGACCACCAGCGCAACCATGGTCGGCAACTGCGGCCCGGCGTTGATGATGGTCGACCCGACCAGCGCGGCGGAGGTGCTCGCGCACGGCGGCACCGCAGCGCCGCTCGCCGGCACGATGAACGTCGGGCCGTTCGGCGGTTTCGGCGAACTGCGCGCGTGGACCAAGGTCGTTGCGATCGCCCAGATGCTGCTCGGTCGCCTGGAACTGCTGACCGCGCTGGCGCTGTTCAGCCCCGCGCTGTGGCGGCGCTGACCGCGCCGCTCAACCGCCCTCGAGCACGACCTTCTGGCGGCGCCGGAAGTCGAGCCGGATCGGCACCTCGTGGCACCCGAACGCGTCGCGCAACACCTGCGCGAGGTACCGTTCGTACTGGCCGCGGAACAGCCGCGGCTCGTTGACGAACACCAGCACGGTCACCGGTTCGGTCGCCGTCTGGGTGCCGTAGAACAGCTTCGGGAAGTGCCCGCCCCCCGACGGCAGCAGCCGGTCCTTCGCCGCCTGCAGCACCGTATTGAGCCGGCCAGTCGGCATCGTGGTCCGCGTCTGCTGGCGCAGGTCGAACAACAACCCGAGCATGCCCTCGACGTTCAGACCCTCCTTGGCCGACACGAACGCCACCGGCGCGTGGTCGAGGCCCGGCAGCTGCTGCTTGATGTAGGCATCCCAACGCTGCAGGTCGAACTCCGGCGCGAGGTCGATCTTGTTGCCGACCAGGATCACCGGCTTGTGGTGTTCGACGCAGTAGGTCGCGATCGCCTTGTCGACCTGGCTGATCGGTTCGCGCACGTCGAACAGGTGCACGACGACGTCGGCGCGGCGGATGCTGTCGTTGCTGCGCGTGTGCGCGAACAGCTCGATCGCGTGCTCGAGGCTCTTCTTCTTGCGCACGCCGGCGGTGTCGATCGCCAGCAGCTTCCTGCCCTCGAACTCGAAGGCGACGTCGACCGCATCGCGCGTGGTGCCCGGGATCTCCGACACGATCACGCGATCCTCCCCGACCAGGTGGTTGATCAGCGTCGATTTGCCCGAGTTGCGCTTGCCGACGATCGCGAAGCGCAACACGTCGCCTTCCGGCGCGTCCTCGTCGGCGCCCTTGGGCGGCAGCATCGCGGCGACGCGCTCGAGCAGTTCGCTGACCCCGAAACCCTCCTTGGCGCTGACCGGCAGCGGATCGCCGAAACCGAGCCGTTGCCACTCCGGCATCGCCAGCTCCTCGTGGAACGACTCGACCTTGTTGGCGACCAGCAGCACCGGCTTGCCCAGCGGCCGCAGCCGTCTCGCCACCAGGTCGTCGCCGGGCACGCGGCCTTCCTTGCCGTCGACGACGAACAGCACGACATCGGCGATCGCCAGCGCCAGTTCGATCTGCGCCTCGACGTGCTCCTTGAGCAGGACTTCGTCGACCAACCCCAGGCCGCCGGTGTCGGTCAACTCGAACGTCCGGTCGCCGTGGTGGACCGGCGCCGAGACGCGGTCGCGGGTCACGCCGGCAGTCGGTTCGACGATGGCGACCCGCCGGCCGACGAGACGGTTGAACAGGCTCGACTTGCCCACGTTGGGGCGGCCGATGATGGTGACGCGGGGCAGGGGCACGATGCGGGGGCGAAGACGTTACGGCCGCCGCGGCGCCCGGCCAAGCAGCGACTCCCGCATCGCCGGCGCCGGGCACCACCGTCGCGGATTCCGACGCCTGGGCTCCAGTTGCCGGCCGGCAACGGCCGATGCCACCGCCGGCGGGACCAGGTGTCCCGCCAGGAGACGCACGATGCCAGCAACGATCCTCGCGGTGCCGAACCCCGCCTGCCCCACGGCGAGCGCGACGCTGCCGTTGGTGCACGTGGTCGACGACGAGCCGGCCATCCAGGCGCTGTTCCGCAACATGGCCGCGATCGGCGGCTTCGCCATCGCCACCCACGGTACCGGCGCGGAACTGCTCGCCGCGATCGACCCGGCCCGCCCCGGCTGCCTCGTGCTCGACCTGTTCCTGCCCGATACGACCGGCCTCGAACTGCTGCAGACGCTGGACGCCCGCGGCTGCAACCTGCCCGTCGTCTTCACCAGCGGCATGGCCCGCATTCCCGAGGCGGTCAAGGCGATCAAGCTCGGCAGCATCGACTTCCTCGAGAAGCCCTTCGACGTCAAGGCGATGCTGGCGGCGATCGCGCGCGCGATCGATCT
>JBASWX010000063.1:0-22214 GCA_049276695.1 Planctomycetota bacterium | reverse complement strand
GTTCGTCGGCCGTGTACCACTTGTGGATCGTGGTCATGCCGTCGAACAGCACGCCGAAGGTATCGCCCTGCACGATCTTGATCGTGCCAGTCGCGTCCTTCGTCATGGCGTCGTGCGCCTTGCCAGCTTTCACGCGCACGCGCGCTCCCACCACGAAGCCGTCGCCCGGCGGCTCGCCGCCTACGTTCGGTTCTTCACCACCTGGCACACGCTCGCCCTTCAGCTTGCCCGCGAGCTGCTCCATCGAGAACGCGCCCATCCGCTCGCCCTCCTCCAACAGCTTCGCGACCTCCTGGTCCGGGTCCGTGACCGTGCGCAGCGTGCCTCGCACCTTCAGTTCTGCGAGCACGGTCCCGACCGACAGCATCTTCTTCTCGCCCAGCGCGATCACGTGCGGCACGTCCTGGCTCGCCGGCGCTTCATCAGCGAAGGACCGATCGATCACGACCTTCTGGTCCTTCGGCAACTCGATCTTGACCCACTCCGCGGCCGCGCGCAGCGTCCGCAGCACGACGTCCTCGAGGCGCGTGCACCACGCCTCCAGGTTGCACGTGTCGCGCTTGTCGTCGAGCTTCCGGCTCGTTGCCGTGATCCCCCCGCCCTTGCTGATCTGGGCCGCGCCGAACCGCTCCATGCGTTCTTCGAGTCCGCGCAGGTCCTCGGCGCCAGCCTTCAACGGCGCGCCCGTCGTCTCCAACAGAAACACCTTCGCGGCGTCGTTGGGGTTGATGATCTGGCGGCCATGGCCGAGCGTGGTTCGCTTCTTCGGCGTCTCGCCCTTTGCCAACGCCTCGGCCGGGTTCACCTGCTCCTTCCAGCCGGTCTTCACGACGGTGGCGCGCCGCCCGTAGCTCAGGCCATGGCGCTGGTCCGCGTCGCTCTGGAAGTGCACGAGGTTCAGTTCGGCGAGCGCACGGTAGGCCGGCCGCCCCTCGTACTCCTCGATCTGGTCCGCGTAGAACGTGAACAGCGGCACCGAGTCGCGCGTGTAGGCCTGCGGCGCGGCCGCGAGCCACGACCCGTCCTTGGTCAACTCGTAGTCCACGACCTCGCCCGGCGAGTCGCCGCCAGCCCGAATCACCTTCACGATGTCGCGGGACCTCTCGCCGAACTGCCCCACCGCATCGGTCTTGGACTGGCGGAATCGCGCGTACGTGACGTGGTCCTGGCCATCGGCCGCGGGCTCGTCCTCGACGCTGAGTAGCGCTCCGGGCCCGATGTGGCTCAGGAGGGGGCGCCGCTTCAGCACGTCCGCGTGCGTTTCGCCGGCGCCGGGCGCGACGTCGACCAGCACGTGCGTCAGGCCGCGGTGGATGCCCTCGCGCAGGATTTCACGGAAGAACACGGTGATCGACCGGCCGCAGCCATCGGCGTCGTGCTCGAGGTAGGCCAGCCGCTCGGGCAGCGCCGGCTCGAACGAGATCGGCTTGGCAAACGGCAACGCGCTGTGCCGCGCGACCGTGTCGCCGTAGTAGTTCGTGAGACAGACGCGCGCGAGGCGGCGCTTGAACTCGTCGTCGGTCTCCTCCTGCTCGCGCACCAGGACCTTCTCGCCGGCCGCCCGCATCGCCGGCGTCCCGCCATCGAGCAGTTCGGGCAGCTTCCAGATTTCGCGCATGCGCTTCAGGGCGGGCCGATCGCAGTCGGGCCGATCCTCTAGCGGCGCGTCCTTCCCGATAGACGTGGGGAGTGCGATGCGCGAGGGCCTGGTGGCCTCGGGCGGGAGGTCCGTGGTCGTGGTCATGCTGCCTCGTTCGAAGATTCGTTGCCGTAGTCCGCCGGGTAGAGCTTGTGGATGCAGTAGCCCAGACCATCGGAGGCGTGGCCGAGCGTCAGGTCCGAGTCCTTGTCGAGCTCGCCGGTCGTGCCCTCGATCACCATCTGCTCGGTCAGGTCACGCGCGAGGTTCGGGGCGCGACCAGGGCGCGGGTCGACGAACAGGCGGCGCTCGCCAGCTGCGTTACAGGCCCGAAGGTTCACCGCGTTGACGCGCGCCCGCGGCGATGGGTTGGACGCGTCGACGTCGTAGGCTGCCTGCGGGAACGTGCGCGCGAGATAGCGCTTCACCAGGTCCCAGTCGGATCCCTCGGTACTACTCGACTTCTTCGCCCCGCCGGTCGCGTCGCCGAAGACAAGCACTTGGCCCTTGTGGTGCCCCCAGTCGGCGCACAGCTTGTCGCACACCATCGTGGTGTTGCTGCCCGTCTCGATGTGGACCTCACCGATCGCGCACGAGCAGGTCTCCATAGGCAGCAGGTTGTGGCACTTGGCGCACGGCTCGCCTGACAGGCCGGGAGCCTCAGCACCGCACCGCAGGCACTGGGCGACGAACAACCCTGACAGCGCCTGTTCCTGTGCCACGACCGCGACGCCTGGGCTTCGGTTGAAGTCGAAGCAGAACAACAGCGGCAGGTGCGGCTGGTAATCCAGCGCGCGTACGTTCAACGAGTCGCTGAACTGGTAGTAGGCGCGCCCGTCCATCGCGACGCGTTGGGCGAGGTACTCCTGCGCGTAGATGCGCGGATCCATCGTGCGCTTCGCCGCCGCGATCTTCTCGCGTGACAGCACCGCCTCGCTAGTCCAGTGATGGTACGCGTAGTCAGGCTCAGTCGGGTCCTTCGCCATCCTGGCGAGCTTCGCGAACTGCGCACCTGGCCGCGGCACGCCCATGAGCCAGGCGCGCGCCGCTGGATACCCCTCTTGCTCCGTGTCGAGCGCTGGCCGGAGGTGTCGCTCCCACGCCCCGTCCTTCACGTCCGCGAGCTCGGTCACGACGAGGCGGTTGACCGGCGATCCCTCAATGCGCTGCGGCTTGTCGAGTCCGCACACCCAGATCTCGGCCCCACCCCGCAGGTAGATGCACAGGTCAGTCTTGTTCGGCTCGCGCTCCCAGAACGGCGCCGACATGTCGCGCAGGTCGTCCCAATAGATGTCACGCGCCTGGCGCAGCGTCGGTGCGCAATACTTCGCGTACCAACGCCCGTAGAGCTGGCTCATGGCGCGCGCCTCGATGATCCCCTTGCGCTTCGCGAACTCGTCTTTTCCCGAGTTGCTTGTGACCAAGCCACCGACGTGCAGCACGTAGAGGTTGGTCGGCAGGGCCACCGTGATGTCGAACGTGCGGCATCGACGCGCACCACGAGGCAGGAGGCCAATCCGATCGCTGCGAATGTTGCTCCGTTTCAGGTTCGACGTGTCGATCGCGCCCCTCTTTCGAAGGTGCGGACCAAGAGCCTCGAGCAGTCGTAGCGCCAAGTCGTTCGAGGTGCTCTTGAGGCAGTAAACCGGCCCATTCTTGTAGCGCTGGCGATTGTCGACACTGATCTGGCAGCGCTCCTGGAAGTACTTCGTGATGATCTTCTGGCAGGCCTCGACTACTGCCCTGGCCTGCATGCCGATCTGTACGACGACCTCAGAATGCCCGCCGGTCTTGAAGTGCACGCATCCGTCCGTGTCGATCACTCCGGCCAGTAGTGCGAGGCACGATTCGCGGTCCCAGGTATCCACCTCATTCCAGTCGACAATCTTCTCGTGCGCGTACCGACCGGCGCACCACTGTCGATAAAACGGCACCGCGTCCAGCGCGCCGCGCCCGACGCGGATAGCCCATGTGTAGTTGCTGGCGTGTACCCGATCGAAAGCGCAGCCTAGTTCCGCGGCGATCGCGCCCGGCACGGCGCCGTCCTCGCTGGAGATGTGCAGGACGCGCTGACGCACTCCCGTGGTTGTCTTGTTGGCACGAGAGCACCCGTCGCCCAACAGGGCCCCGAGGCTGTACGTGCGCTCAACGTGCTTCTGGCCGCCGGCAATCATGTCGCCGAGGTAGACGCGGGCAACCCGTGTCCGATTCGACAGCGCGTCGACGGTCATGCGCTTGAACTTCGTCTTGACGTTGGCCTTCCTTGGATCGAACGAGTGCGCCTTGCTTGCCCAAAGCCGATGGTTCTCTGTCGCCTCCACGTAGCACCGGTCTCGCGAGAACAGGCCAACAACGGACTGTTCGCCGTTGTCCCATGTCTTGGTGACCGTGGTCACCACCGGCTTCTCACCATCGAAACCGATCACGTGGTCGCCTACGCACAGTGATTCGATCGGCCGGGGCCCCGTCGGCGTCGCAACCAACGTACCCTCGGCCAGGCAACGCCTTGCAGCTTCGATCACGTCGAACCGCGCGGTCGATCGCGAGAGTCGATCCAGGGCAGGATGCAGGCGCAGCGGGTGCCAGCGCTTCGGCATGTCCTGCATGACCGCGATGGTCGTCACTTCGTCTCGCCCTCCGTCGGCTTCTCTGGAACGCTCTGCGGCGCGGCCACGACCAGGCCGAGCGTCGCGGCCATCGCGAGCAGCAACGCCTCGTCACGCGCATCCGAGCTCGACCCACTGCCCTTCGGCATCGCGATCTTGACGCGTGACTCGACGCTCGCGAACTGCTCCGGGTAGGAGCGCTCGAGCTGCCACGCGCGCGCGCGCCAATCTGGGCTCTCCCGGATCTTCTTGAGGAGCAAGATGGCGCCCTGCGCACGTGCCTGTGCGAGCAGTCGAAGGAATGGGCGGTTGTGCTTGTAGTTGCGCAGCTTCTTGACGCTGATCGCCTGCGGGCGAAGCCCGACAGCTTCGGCCGCCACGCTCTGTGGCACGCCGCCACGCAGGTAGTTCAGCAGTTGCTGCTCCTGCTCGGGCGTCATGTTGGGCGAGCCCTTGCGACTAGCCATTGGCCGCGCCTCGAATCGGTGGTGGCACGAGCGGTGTGCGGAGCCCTCCCTGCAGCGGCACGAGCTTGTGCCGACGCCGCCAACGACGCCACGTCGCGCGCCGGCACGCCCGGCAGGCCTTGGTGCCGTCAGCCAGCACGTAGATCGCGTCGGGCGCGGTCAGGTCGTGCCCGTTGCAGCAGTGCGCATCGTCGGGGCGACGCATCAGCCCTCGGGCTTCGCCTCCGGCGCGGCAGCGACGGGCGCGTCGCCGGGCGTCTGCACGGCCTCGGGCGGCGCCGGCGGCGGGATCTCCTCCTGCGCGACGTACCGGCCGTTCGCGATGTAGATCGCGCACAGCACAATGCGCGCGGCCTCGTCCGGGTGCTCGGCGCACCAGGCGCGCAGCACGTCGTAGTGCGGGGTGCGGCGCACCGCGTGCTCCTGGCCTTGCTGGTCGGCCGTCGCCTTGATCGCGGTGTCGAGCACCTGGTTGGCCGGGCCCGCGTAGTGCCGCATGGTCGCGAGCAGGTCGGGCAGGCTCGTCCGGATCATGCGGAAGCGCTCGGGCAGCTCCGGCGGCGCATCGGCAACAAGGGACAGGGCAGGAGGATCGGTCTCGGTCATGGCGCCACCGAGTCTCCCGAACTCGGCATTCGCTTTCCGAGAGTTAGCGCCCTACTCGATCCGCTCGGACGCGTCGATGCCGGCGGCCCGGTACAGCTTCAGCGCGAGCCACTTGCGGCGCAGACGGTGCACGACCTCGGCGTGGTCCTGGCACACCCACGCGCGGCAGCGATCGCGTTCGCCGTCCACGATCGTGCGCCCGACCTGCTCCGCGACGAACAGCCCGGCGCCGCTGCGCCACACCCGGAGCTCGGTCCAGCGATCGGCGCCCTGCTCTCGGCTGCTGACCTCCGCGATCATCTGCGCGTCGGTTACGACCAGGTCGGCCTCGTGGTCGCGAGGTAGGCGAAGGTCGGGCACGGGCGTGAATGTGTATGCACGGGGGCTCATGGCGTCCAGAGGCCGCGTCCGCCGGAGGTTGGTTGTTGAACGGTCAGGGTCGCACTTCGTGCTCTTCGACGTGCACGTCGAAGTCCCAGCCTGCGTGCTGATAGCCAGCAGCGTCGATCCAGGGCGTGCGGTCCATCGCGACGTAGTAGTCGCGCACCTCGACGGCCTTCCGGTCGGCGCTTTCCTTGGTCGCGAAGATCCCTTCGATCACCGCGCCGAACGCGTCGCGCCTGCCTCCGCGTAGTCGACGTCGCGTCCGCAGCCCTCGCACGTCGCCGGCATGCTCGGGTCGGCGTCAAGCACCACGGAGCTTCCGCACTTCGGACACGGGCCCGCGTGCTCCAGGTCGGCTAGCGCGCCTTCGGGCGCGCCCCGGTCCTCATCGATCACGGAGCACGCGACCTGCAGAGCAGCCCGGATCGTGGCCCACGCATGCGGCAACTCGTCCTCGATGTTGAACTCGGCCGCCACCGCGTCGGCGTGCGCCAGGATGCGGACTGCGATTGCTTGCGCGCTCATGCCCCGGCCCCCCGCCATCCGTCGTACGGCACTTCGTTGCGCCGCACGACCTCCCCGGCCGCCGTTTGGTACTCGGCTGGCCGGATCTCGACCAGCGCGGTGCGGCCTTCGAGGTCTTTCGGCTCGACCTGCACCTTGCCGCTGGCCGGCAGGCCCAGCGCCTGCAGCACCATGCGGGCACGAATGCGGCCGCGCGTGCTGAACACGATCGAGTCCCACGCGGCCTGCTTGCCGACGTGCTCGCCCTCGGCCACGACCAGCCGCATGGACCAGCGCTCGTCGGCCGCGCGAGTCGTGCCGGGGCGCACTTCGGTGACGCGGCACAGGTAGGTCCCGGCCGGCACCGTCACGTAGTCGCTCACCTGGCGCTGCTCGGCAGGCGCCGCGGTTGGCGTCGAAGACGGCGGCGCCAGGTCCGCGAGCGCATCGACGTAGCGCTCCAGGTCGAGCAGCGCCTCGACCAGCAGCGAGGCGCGCGACGCGTGTTCGCGCTGCGCGATCTCGATCGCGTTCGGTCCCTGCGGGTAGTAGTCGCGGCCGTTCGGCGCGATCGCGGCGTGCTTGGCGATCGCGTCGCGGATCGCCTCGGCGGCGCCGAGCGCGTCGTCGAGCAGGCGCCCGTGCGCGGTGCCGTTCGTGTGGATCGTCGGGAGCATCATGTTGGTCAGTCCTGTGCGGGCCGTCGTGGGCCGCCCGCGGTCGCCCGTTGGTTGGAGGTTGGTGAAGGAATCAGGGCGCGACGAGGTGCCGGGGCAGTTCCTGCGGCGGGTAGTTGCGCACGATCTCGCCGTCGAGCTCGATCCCCATCTCGGTCCGGTAGCTGGCCGACTGCTTGAAGAAGTAGGCGACGCCAGCGCGCTCGCACGCCGCGCGCATCGCGCGTGGCCACTCGATCGGCATCGGCCGGTAGCCGGGCCCGCTCTCGCCGCCCTGGATCACCCAATGGATGCCCGCGAGGTTGAGCGAGTCGAGCGGGCCGAGCGCCGGTTCGTAGCTGATGAACCGGACGCGCGCCGGGACCTGGCGCAGGTGGTCCGCGCGCTTCGCGACGCGCATGTCCTCGATCGACGTGCCGAGCCAGACGTGCGGGTAGGCCTCGGCCGACCAGTCGGGCGGCAGCATGCGCGCGATGTTCTCGGGGCGCTTGGTAAGCAACTGCCAGTCGAGTGCACGGTTGGCCCGGATGGTCTCCCACAGCTTCGGCCTGGTCGCGTTGTTCGTCGGGTGGTCCTCCGCCCAATCGAACATCGAGCCGCAGAACACACGGAGTCGTTGCCCATCGGCCTGCGCCTCCGCGTTCCACTTCGCGGGCTCGAGCCAGTGCTTCTGGCCGAACGTGCGGCGAGGCTTCTTCGGGCCCCACACGTCGTGGCCGTAGCGCGCAGACAGCGTCGCGGCGTAGCAGTTCTTGCAGCCGTCGCTGACCTTCGTGCAGCCCCAGAGCGCGTTGAACGTCTTGTCGGTCCACGCGATGATCGTTTTCTCAGCCATCGTGATCTCTCTCGGTTGGCGGTGACGCCGCCGCATCGCGCCGCCGGTCCCCGCCGGCGGTCGGTGGTTCGCGCCCGGGCAGCCTCGCACAAGTCACACTCGCACCGGTCGCCACCCTTGCTGACGAAGTGCGGGAAGGGGCATGATGGCCAGCGGCGGCGGCGCGAACAGATCAGGGACCACGCGCCAGCGGCTCATCGCGTGGTCCTCGGGATCGCCACCCACACCTCGGCCACCGGAGTGTAGCCACCACCGCGACAAGGGCGGCCAAAGGCCATCTGGTACGTGTGGCTGACGATCTCACCACGCACCTGCTCGGAGCTATCAAGGCGGGGGCCGGAGCACACGCAGAGGCGCGAGCGGCGAGCCAGCGAACGAGCTACGGCGTCGATCTCGCTAGCGTCCTCGCATGTCATGCGGCACGAGCCACTGCCGAGACCTGGTGCTCTGCTCCCCACACCCCACGTAGTGTAATGGATCATGACAGGGCCTCGGCGAGCACGTTGCGGGCGGCTCCATGCGGGGCGACGAACACCGAACGGCGCGGGCGGTCAGGTCCGGCGCCGCGGCACAGTGCGCACGCCGAGCAGACCACACCTTCGCGAACCACGAAACCACTCTCGAACTCGTGCGCCATCGTCTTTCGTCCTGTGCCGGCCGTTCGGGCCGCCGGCGCCACCCTTGGCCGTGACCGCGGCGAAGTAGCCGCGTCCACGTGCCGAGATCCTACCGGCATGATCGCCACAAGTCAATCTATAGCACTAGCTTACGGCGTCGATACTCCGGATTACGGCTCGGGATCAGGCTTTACGGCGACGGTTTTTCTGGCCAGCACTCCGAAGTACCGGACGGTCAGGCCCCGCTTCGAAGGCGCGAGCCATTCGGCCGACTCGATCGCCATGCCGGTGCGGTGCAAAGCCAGCGACACGACCTCGTCGTAGAACGCGAGCAGGTTCGCGCCGCACCGCGGGATCCCGATCAGGTCGCATGCCCAGCGGTCGCGGCCGTGCGCCAGCGTGCGCCGCATCCCGCACGTGATCGCGAAGCCGTAGCGCCCAGGCGGCAGCGCCTGCGCGACGAGCTGCATCAGGCGCCACGGGTTCGAGTAGGCGTCGAGGTCCAGGATCCCGAACGCGCCGCTGGCCGCGAGCTTCGGCGCGAGCTTCTCGTTGTCGCCGACGTGATCGATCCCGGGCAGCCGCTTCTTGTCGATGCGCACGACGCGGCGGCCGGCCCACGCCTGCGCGGCCATCTGCCCTGTGCCGCTGAAGCAGTCGAGCACGGCCGCGCCAGGCAGCGCCTCGCCGAGCCGCCGGCGGATCAGCAGCTTCTGCCGCTCGTCACTGTTGTCGATGTGCACTGCGGCTCACCTTCAGGCCCTGCTGCTCGAGCCACTCGATCGCGCGTTCCGCCAGGGCCTCGTCGGTCGTGACCGCGAGCAGCCAGACGCCGGTGACGGGCTGGCTCGACCACGGCTCGGGCTTCTCCTCCTCGTCCTCCAGGTCATCGAGTGGGTCGTCGAACAGCACGTCGAGGTCCGGGAACTCCGCGCGCTCGAGCGTCAGGATGTCCTGGTCCCACTCCGCGAGCTCGGCCGCACGGTTGTCCGCGACCGCGAACTGACGCGCGGTCGCGTCGTCGTCGTCGATGATCACGGCCGCGATCTCGGTCCAGCCGAGCGCCTTCGCGGCCATCATCGTGCCGTTGCCGGCGCGCACGATCATCCCGGCCTTCTGCACGACGATCGGCTTGCGCTGGCCGAACTTCGTCAGGCTCGCCTTGATCGCGGCCAGGTTCTTCTCGGAGTGCTTCCTGGGGTTCGCCGGGTCTGGCTTCAGGCTCGAGATCGGAACGGCGAGGCGGCGCAGCGGCTCGTGGATCGTGTTCTTCATGGCTTCACTGGCGCGCAGCGCCGCTGAAGTCGGCCAGCGCGAACACCGGCGGCGGCGCCCCGACCTGGTAGCCGCACGGCTCGCTGTGCATCGGGAAGCACGATGGACGAGTCCCGGCGTAGACCTGCCGCTCACGCGCCACGTCCTGCGTGACATCCGCACGGTGCACGAGGCGCCGCCGGTGCCCGCACTCGTTGCAGAGCGTGCGGTCAGGCTCCAGCGGGTCGCGGCGCGTGTTGTCGCTCCCGCACCATGGGCAGGCCGTGAACGAGAGGGGCGGACGAGGACGCGGAATCACAGCCCCAACCCCAGGCCGAGCGCCAGCGTGCCGGCCGGCACCGCGTCGACCGGCGGCACCGGCGCGTCCGGTTCGTCGAGCGTCGTGGCCGAGTACTCGAACGGACCCCGGTCCGGGTTCGCGTCACAGACCTTGCCGTCCGCGTCAACCTCGTAGGTGCTCGGCTGGCCGGTGTTCGCCATCGGCCCAGATGCCGTCGGCCGCGCATCGACGAGCCCGGCGAGCCCGTTGTTCGTCAGGTTCAGTGTGGTGCTACGCTGCTCCGTCGTGTTGTCGTCATGCGGAGTTGCGGCTTGCCACGCTCCGACGTCGCTGAGCCAGGGCGAGTCCGAGTGGCGGGCGACGTAGGTGATGACGTCGTCCACCTTCGCGCACATGTTGTAGTCGCAGAGGGCGAGCTTGCTGGACAGCGTCGCACGGGTCCATTCGTCGCCACTTGACAGCAGCGGACGATCACCGTCGTTGCCCGGGTCTGGCCAGTAGCCGACGTTCCCCACGAACGTGACGCCGCCAGCCACGAACCGGTCCTCGGGCCCCGTGAACGTCAGGCCCTGGACGTCGCCGGCCCATGCCTCGCCGATCCAGATGTTGTTCCGGAACACCAGGTCGTCGTAGGTGCCGCCGCTGGCCTGTGCGCCAAGCACGATCGACCGCTGCAGCGTGCAGCGCCGCACCATGAAGCGCTTCACGTCGACGTTGTTCGTGCCGCCGACGGCGTTCAGCGAGAACCTGACACTCGACAGGTCAAACCGACCGCACGTGACCTCCACATCCTCGATGTAGCCCGTGCCAGTCCCGCTGATCGCGCTGAACGAGATGCCAGACAGCGTGCTGTCGGTCCCGCGGTAGTCCTGGTCCGCGATCGTGAGGCGCCGGGTTGCGGAGTCCGAGCCCAGGTAGCTCGGGAAGCGCATCGAGCCGTTGTGCGCGCCGTTGAACAGCACGCCTTCGACGTACGAGTCCTCCCACGACGCGACGCGCCACGGGTTCGTCCAGGCTTGCGAGTGACCGCCGAGCGTCACGCTCCGGACTAGCGCGTGCCGCATGTAGTTCGCGCCGTACAGGTGGTACTCCCACTGGTTCGCGAACGCGACGTTCTCCAGGATCAGGAACTGGTTCGTGCCGGTCGCGCGGTTCGTCCCGTCGAGCGTGTCGTCCTCGCCCTGCACGCCGTCGTGGAAGTCCTCGACGTCGCAGTCGATCATGCCGGCGTTGAGCGGTTCGCGCGCACCCGCACCGGTCCGGTTGAAGTTCAGCGCGTCGCCGAACCCGTTCTGGCCGGTGCCGCCGCGCAGGCTGACGCCCCACCAGATCACGCCCTGCTTCTTGCCGCACGTCGAGAGCGTGACGCCGCTGCTCGTGACCAGAGGACGCGCCCCGCTCGTGCCCCAGCGCCGGATGTGGATGACCGCGGCCGTCGAGTCGCTCCCGGCCCACGCCGACGCGCCACCGCACGCGTGCGTCTGGGCTTCCTTCAGCCAGATGCAGTGCACACCGCCCGCCACCAGGTTGGCCGCGACGTTGGCCTTGGCCTGCGCGATGGTCTGGACGGGCACCCCGCTCGAGGTGCCGGCGTTGCCGTTGTCGCCACTGACCGAGTCCACGTACTGCTCGAACGCGTACGAGCCCGTCACGCTGAACCGGTAGTACTTGTAGGCACCCGCGTTCCCGGCCCGGTCGACGTAGCGCACCTGGACCACGTCCTTGTCCATGCCGCGCCACGCGAAGCGCACGCGGTTCTGCTTCTTCAGGATCGCGGTGCCGCCCCGCCACACCGTCCACTCGCCGCGGCCTTCGAACGCGGCACCAACGTTGGGCGTCGAGGACTCGACGCTGAAGTTGACGTGGCGGAACGCGACGCCGTGCGTGCTGGCCGCGACCGTTACGGTGGTGGTGGCCATCGCGCTACGCCGCGTCGATGACCGCGGCCTTCTCGTCCCAGGCCGACACCGAGAAGAAGCGCGTCGCGCCCGCCGGCACGACCTTCCCGACCGTGCCGTTCGCCAGCGCGGTCGGGTTCGCGCCGAACAGCACGTAGACCGCGGTCGTGCCCAGATTCGTCACCTCCCAGACCCGCTTGCGGCAGTCGGGCTCCGGGAAGGTGGCGGGCTTGGCGGCGGTCAGGGTGGTCTGCTGAGACGTGCCGCTGCTCGCGATCACCTGGCTCGCGCCGTGGTTGGTTGAGCGCGCGACCTGCATGGACTGGCCCCAGATCGTGATGCCCTCGACTTCGGAAACGCAGAAGTGAACGTTGCCCATTGGTTCCTCAGGATTGGTTCGGGTGTGGTCTCGGCGACACGGCCGCGGCATCGCCGCCAGCCCAGTCGATCGTGAGTCGCGGCGAGCCGTCGCGGTCGCGGCCGATCCACGCGCGCACGCTGATGCCATGCTCGACATGGCGCACGGTCAGAGACGAGCCGGCACAGACTTGCGGCTGCAGGTCGACGAAGTGCTGCGGCCGGCCGTTGGTACGCAGATCCTGGACCAGCGCGTCGACCGCGCTCGCGATCCGCTCCTCGATCGGGTGGCGCATGGCGGCGCGCCGCGCATCCTGGCCCTTGTGGTGGCGCGCCCAACCGTAGTCCTCGACCTCGTGCTCCGTGATCCTGACCACGGATTCGCGCGCGCGGTGGTCAGGCGCGGTCCGCACCGGAAGGTTCGCTTGCGCGATCGCGGCCGCGGCGCGGTGGGCCGCCACGTTCACGATCTCGTCGAGGTGCGCCTGGATCATCGGCGCCCCCGATGCCGTGGCCGGATCTGCTCACGCCCACGGCGGTAACGGGCCTGACGCTTGCGGCGACGCACGCGACGCCGCGCCGCACGGAAGATGGAGCGCGCCGAGCCGAAGTTGACGCGGTCCACCGTGACCCGCAGTTCGATCCGCGGCCGGCGCATGGCCCCGACCATCAGGGCGCGGAAGCGTTCATACTCAGGCGTGCCGCGCTCCGGGACCGGCTGCATCACCAAGCCGTCGCGCTCGAGGATCGGCAGGATCTTCGGCAAGGCGGTGCGCGGCGCCGGGAGCGTGAGCGAGCAGCACACGCCGTGGTGCTGGTCGTCGATGACGAACGGCACGCCCATTCAGTTCGCCTCCTCAGGCCCGAGCGTCCGGATCAGCCGCCCGCCCTCGCCCCACCACTTCAGCACCGCGTCGTACTGCGCTAGCGGGACCCCGACGACAAGGTCACCGTTGGGGCGATGGCGCAGAACGCGCGCGGACAGACCGCGGTTGCTCGCTTCCTGCGCGGCGTGGAAGCGTTCGCCGAGCGAGGAGCACCGGACCAGGAGGCGGAGCATCAGCGAACCTCCGCCGCAGCCAGAGCCCTGCGCCGCCACTTGCCACACCGATGGTAGGACTGCAAGATCCAGCAGCCCGTGATAGGAACGACAGAGACAGCACTCATGAACCGCTGCCAGTCCTTCTCCGTCACTGGCCGTGGCGCCGCCGACGCGATGGTGGTCATGGTCCAACTCCCGGGGCCATCCACCTCGTCTGGCTGGTCTGGATCGCGCTCTTGAGTTGCTGCCAGATCGCTCGCGCCTGCACGTTCTGAGGGTCGTGGCGCAGCACCGTCGCGACCGACAGCGCCATGCCAAACCAGTTGAAGGTTTCGTCGGCCGCTGGCGGCGCGCCAGTCACCGGCATCTGCGCGCGTGACTTCCATCGCCCACCCTCGAACACCCACGCATCAGCCAGGACGCGCTGCGCCGCGCGCAACGCAACGACGCGGCCTTCTGGTGCCCCAACGTGCTGGCAACCCAGGTCGAGCCCGTAGGCGCCGACGGCGGCCTGCCAACAGATCCACCATTCGCCGGTGCCGAGACGCGGATCGTTGGTCCGGATGTCCCATCGATCGCCCGGCTTGGTCCCGAGCTGCGGCACGAACACCTTCTGGACCCGATCGATCCAGCGCATTCGGACGGCGGCGGCCAGCGCCCGGTCTTCCAGATCGCGCCACAGGTGCGTCGCGAGCATGCCCTCGTAGCCGACGGCGCGGGCCGCGAACCAGCCGGAGTTGGCCCAGCCCGCGACGGTCGTGCACGTCAACAGGTAGACGCGGGCCTGCGCGGACAACTCGAGCTGCAGCGCGGGCGAGCCCGTGAGACGCGCGGCTGCGGCGGTCGTGTTGTGCAGCCAATGCTCGACATCGCTGCCCCACCAGCCGTTGGCTTCCGCGATCGTGACGAGCCGCGGCTTGCCGAGGCGGTCGGGACTCACGCCCGTATGCCAGTGCGGGACCGAATCCCACAGCAGCAGGCGCGGATCGACGTGGCGCGCTGGATCGAGTAGCGAGCCATCGGCTTCGCGATGGTGGCAAGGGCGGGCCGCCAGCTTCAGCGCCGAGAGGTAGCGCACCAGCAGCGCCGGCGTGCCACCGGGCAGCAGGGCTTCGCCGCCGACGCACACCGCGTCCTCTTGCGCGCCCGTGTCGCCACTGATTCGGTTCGGCCCACACACCGCCTGCTCGAACGTGTGCAGGCGGCGCACCGCCTCACCGACCTGCTGACCTGGCTGTGGTTCCAGGAATGGTCTGGCCCACCCGCGCGGCGAGAACCCAGCCGGGTAGGTCGGGTTGCCGTCAGCCAGCAGCTTCGCGATCCCGACCCCGACGACGCCGAGTTGCGCATCCGCAAGCGCGCTGCCGAAGTCCTGGAGCGTCGCGAGGTGCTGCGGCCAGACGAACGTGACCGGCAAGGCGCGGGCCTGACCGTCCGCCAGCACCGTGCCCGGTGCCAGCAGCGGCCCCACTCCGCCCGGCACCGCCACGATCGCGGACCCGAACCGCAGGTCGAAGTTCGCCGGCACGGTCGCGGACATGGCCGGGACCGCCGGGTTGCTCGCGGTGATCAGGACCTCGCCGCGCGCCCAGCCCGGTCGGTCCGGATACCAGACCAGCCACAGGTCCGCGCAGAGCATCGGGACCGCTGGCGCCGGGCGTGCCCTCAGATGGACCAGCCAGCCTGCGCCGTCGGGCGCCAGCGACACGATCTGGAGCGGCGTCGACCCGACCGTCGCCCAGCCGCCGAAGTGCGCCAGCGGGGCAGCCGGGAGGCCTCCGAGCGCGAACGTGGCGGGCGTCGAGGTCGCGAGATCGAGGCTCAGGGTGCCGCCGGCCGGCAGGCTCACGCGCACGTCGACCACGCGCGTCTCGAGTCCGACTTGGCGCCCGACCACGAACAGGCTGCCCGCGACGTTCCCGACCTGGTGCGGCGGCGCGCGGTCGACCGTGACTCTGGTCCAGCCGTTGAACGCGGTGGGCGCGATGTTCTCGATGGACACCCGCTGTGCCCAGAGTTCACGCCCAAGGCAGAACGCGACCAGCACGACGATCGCCCAGACCAGCGGCCGCCAGTCGAGGTCGCGGCGGTACTCGCCCATCGCGCGCAGGGCGGCGGCGGTCATCGCGTCGCACTCCCGCTGCCCGAGGGCGTGGCCGGCGTCGCCGGCTGCGTCGGCTCGGCCGTGGCCTTCGCGTGGTTGCTGATCGCGATCAGCGAGCCGCGCGCCTGGTTGCGCTCGACGATCGCGGCGTCACGCTCCTGCACGAGCTTCGCGACCGTGCGCTCGCCGATCTCGCGCAGCGCCCGTTCTGCCTTCTCGGCGCGCGCGATCGCGGCGTCGCGTGCCGTCACGGCCTCCATCCACGCGACGTGCGCTTCGCGCGCATCGCGTTTCGCCGCGTCGCGCTCGTTCAGCAGCGCGACGCCGAGCCCGTCGCGGTTCGAAACGCCCGGCCCGTGGCGCCAGCGCACCGCGACCCACGGTTTGCCGACCTCGAGGCGCTCGAACGCGAACCACTCGTCGCCGCCGCCAGACCACTCGCCCGGGATGTGCGCGACGAACAACGCGCCCTCGGGCGCGGGTGGCGGGACTTCACGCGCCGTGGATCCGAACGACCTGTTGCCGAAGCGATCGCGGTTGTCGAACCGATCGCGGCACACCTCGAGCGTCTTGCCGTCGTCGGCGCTGTTGAAGGTCGGGGCGGGTTCGCGGGACGAGCCGTTCGCATGGTCGGTCATCCCCAAGACCATGCCGATTCGAAAAACCCGCGAGCGAACGCTGTGGCCCGAAATCCGTGGTGGCCTGAGTCGGGGAGAAATACGGGCATACCTCGGTCGCCATGATTCCCAGATACCCTGGCGCTGGCGCCTCACCCTTCGGTTTCGCAAACCGCTCTTGGTGTAACAGTCAGGCGGTGCCGCGCAGCCCATGCGTGCAGTTGGGCTGGCCGCACCGCGGGCAGTTGAAGCTGGAACGCGCGCGGTTCGCCGCAGCCAGCCGCTCGGTCGCGATCTGCTCCGCGACGACGGCATGTGCTCGCGTCGGTGCGGTGTGGAGTAGGTGACCAAGTTCGGGCAGGTCGACGACGCGGCAGCGATGCGCGAAGCTGGCCAGGTCCTCGGCGCTGGGCTGAGCTGGTTCGCAGACCGTGGCCGCCAGGATGGCCGCGAGGTTCATGCTTCGCCTCCGGTCGCCGCCTTCATCACGTCCGCCGCGATGCTGCCCGCGGGCTTCGGTTCGGAGCCGTAGACGCCGTCGAGCGTTGGGTCTGGTTTCGGCCGCGCCTGCAGCCCGCGCTCCCTCGCCTTCATGGCCTCGGCGTCGATCACCTCGCGCCACAGGTTCTTGTCGAGCCAGTGTGCGCCGAGCGTGCCAGGGGGTCCCTCGCGGTTCGGCGTCGCGAGGTCGATCTCGAACAGCTCCTTGACGAATGCTGGCGTCAGGCCGGTCGAGGCGAGGTCGGCGGCCTTAGCGAGCAGGACACGCTCCCGGTCCTTCTGGTTCTGGATCGCCGATCGGTATGGGCTCGCGATCAGGGCCAGCTGCAGTTCCCGGATTCGCGGCGGCGGCTCGACTCGGCGGGATCGCGTTCCGCCGATGGCCTGTTCGGGCCCCCTCTCCGGTTCTGCCCTTCCGGGTTCGATCGACCCCTCGCGCGCGCGCGCGCGTCTGAGGGGTTCCGTTCCCTTCCGATCCGATCCGTTCCGATCCGTCGGGGAGAAACTGGCGAGTCCCCCCGATTGTTCGGCGAGGCTCGCCGGTTTTTCGGCGAGACGAGGAACCAAGGACTTAGGACCGTTCCTCGCCGGTTCACTGGCGAGACTCGCCACGTTCTCGGTGTGGTCTGGAGAGTCTGTTGAGACCGGTGCAGTTCCGGTGGAGGCCGAAGTTTCATCACGCGCGTCACCCGGTGACGGCTGGTGATCACCGGTGACGACCGGCGCGGCCGGCGTGGGAGCGATGCAGGTCTCGTGCGATGGCGCAGGCGGTGCAGGCGCGGGCTCGTCCGGTGGCGGCGGCAGCCTCGAGGCCCAGCGCTTGTCGATCTTCTGGTGCTCGCAGAAGCTCACCACGAGGCCGTACCGCTGACCAGCGTGCTGGTAGAGCCGGATGCTACCGACCGTCACCAGCTCGTCGAGCCAATCAGCGATCGGGTGGCCAGGCTCGTACGGGAAGACCTCGCCCTGGATCAGGTTCTGGTGCGCGCGGAACCGGCCGTGGTCGTCCGCCATCCCCCAGAGACCAGCAAATAGCAATCTGGCGCCGAGCGAGCAGCGCGTCGCGAGCTTCTCGTTCTGCCAGAACTCGGGCTTTATCGATCGGATCTTCATGAGCCATTGCCCTCCCGCAGGTTGCGCAGACAGCCGTAGAAGTACCGCTGCTGCTGCAAGGCGGTCGGCCAGTCGTAATCGGCGTCCGGGTCGCCGAACCGCGACGCCACGATGTCGATGGCCTGGATCACAAGCACCAGAGGGTCGCGCGCCAGAACGACCCTCATCCGGTTGGCCATGTCCTGGGACAGCGGACCGATCCGTTCCTCCCAGATGCTGCAGGCGTGGGCGTACACCTGCTCCTTCGACGCGGTGAGCTGCTTCTGCAGGTCGAGGTACTCACGGATCTGTTCGATCTGCTCGCGCAGCTGCTCCGGATCGGTTGGTAGCGGTAGCGCGCGCGCGTCGATCGGTCGGTCCGACTTGCCGAGGTTGCAGCCAGCACACGCCGTGATGAGGTTCTGCGGGTCGTCCGTGCCGTCCTCGGCCACCGGCACAACGTGGTCGACATGCAGCACGACCTGGTCCGGCGTCGCGCCGCAGTAGCGACAGCGAAACCCGTCGCGCTTGAACACTTCGAACCGCACACGCTTGCTCAGCGCCTTTCGTTCACCAGCCATCGAAGCCTCCCAAGTGCAACCGCCAACACCTACCGCACCACACCGACCGATCAGCGAACCGTGGGCTCGCGCTACGGCCCCGCCGGCATCGCGGCCGTGGTCACTCGCGAGTCGCGCTCCAGGTCGCGAGTGCACGGCTCTGCGCGATCCCGCGTCGCGCGCGCGATCTTCCTGCCAAGCCACTTCGGGAACGCCCACGCGCCCTGTTCGCGGACGCGGCCCAGGCACTCTTTCATCAGGTGCGAGTGCTTGACCGCGAGGTGGTCCTCGCCCTCCTCCCGGTTCGTCCAGACGTCGTGCCACGCCGTGTCGAAGTGCTCGTCAGGGTTCGCGCGCAACCAATCCTCAGCCTCGGCGTGCACGATGCGCACGCGCGACTCGCCGGCGAACGATCCCGCGACCAGGTGCAGGACCGCGGCCTCGCGCTCCAGCACCACCACTTCGTCGACCCGGCCCAGCGCGAGCATGCCGCGCACGCAGCATCCGAGGCCGAGCCCGGTCACGAGCACGCGCCCGCTGGCCCGGAGCATGGCGCGCAGATGCGTGCGCAGCTCGTGCACACTGTCGTTCATCACGGTCTCGCCGCCGAGCGGCAGATGCAGCGTGCCCTCCGTGGCCCGCACCAGGAACGTGTAGACGCCGGGCTCCACGCGGTGCGGCTTCCGGCCGTTGTCGGCCGATGTCCACCGCGTAGCGCGGTCGAGAACACGACGCCTCACCGCCCACAGCCCGGACTCGCGCTCCGGGATGTGTTCGGCGCGGCACGCCGCCAGGACCTGCGCGATCGTGGTCAAGGCGCGTTCAGGGCCTCGACAGCGCGCACGATCGCGTCCTGTGTCTCCGGCACAAGATCGCGCAGAGTGCCGGCGATCGCATGTGCCTTCGTGACGGCGTCGTCGGTGCTCGCGAGCTTGCGCGCGATCGAAGCGACGGCGCGGCAGGCTTCGGCGTCGGGCGGCTTGTCGGCGAGGGCGTGGACTCTCTGCAAGATGGTGACGGTCACAGGAAGGCTCCGAGTAGGGGAAGTGCGAACAGAAACAGGAACGGGATATCGCCGTAGTCCTTGCCGTCGACGACGACGCGACCGTCGGCGTTCACGGTGTCGCCGTGGCGCGCTTGCTTGGCGGCGACAGTCGACGCAGGCGTCGATTCGCCATCGTCGTGCGCTGCCACGGTGCCGTGCTTCGCGGCCCGCAGCTTCTGCGTGACGTCCGCCAGCGTCGCCTTGTCGGCGCGCGAGTCGATGTCGACCTTCCACTGCAGCTTGCCGTTGTAGAACTCGGCGACGAGAGGGATCTCGTTGCCGGCGAGCAGGTCGGGCACGTCGTCGATCTCGCTCATGTCGTGTTCGTCGACGTTGAACCCGCACAGCTTGAGCGCGCGGCGGGCCATGCCCATCGCCTTCTCGGTGACGAACACGATGGCCTCGACCTTCTCGGTTCCGACCTCGCACGTCAGCGAGACCGCGAGCTTGTCGCCGAGCGTGCGCGTGCGGTGCGACAGGATGATCCCCTTGTGTGGTCCAGGGCTCGCCATCACTGCGCCTGCCCTTCGCCGCTCGCAACGGCGTCAGCGGGCGTCGCGTCGGCTGCCTCGATCCCGATGCTGGCACGCAGCCGCGACGGGCTCGCGGTGGTCGGCTGGTCCGGGACCTGCGGCGCCAGGTCGTTCGTCTCGTTGTCGTGCGCGAGCACCGCGTCCAGGTCGGCGCTGCTCGGGAGCCGCTTGAGGAGACGGCGCAGCACGGTCTTGCGTGCCATCTCGTCCCACCACGCGAACCAAGGGCCGTCCTTCGCGCGCGACACGCTGCGGACCTGTTCGATCTGCTCGACGCTCATGACCTCGCGGTAGATCGCGCCGTCCTTGGTGCGCGCGATCGCGTAGGCAGCCATGGGCTTGCCGCGTTCGTTGAGCTTCGGCCGGTGGATGATCCGCTCCTCGTCGCCCAGCTCGTAGCGGAACTCGTCGTTCTCGTAGGCGACGTGCGCCGCGATGCTCGCGAGTTCGCCGCTGTTGCGGAGTTTCTTGAGCAGCCCGCCGATCATCGGCATGTACTGGGCCGTCTTCGTGCCCTTGAGGCTGAACACGACGAGCGCGGCCTCGCGACCGTCGACCAGGAGCCCGTCTTGTGCGGCCTTCATGCAGGCCGCGAGCACGCTGCGGCGGTCAGCGTCGAGCAGGTCGGCGTTCATCTGCAGCGCCGTGATGGTCGTGCGGATGAACTTCTGCGTCGGGATCTGCGGCGGCAGCGCCATGCCGAACTCGGCCTCGAGCTTCGTCAGGGTGGAGCGCATCGCCTCCATCGGCGTGATCTTGGCGGGCGGCTGGCTCGGCACAGCCTCGCCGGCAGTCGTGGTTATGGGTGCGGTCGTGTTGGTGGTCATGGGTTCTTGGTCTTCTTGTTGGGGATGAATCGGAGTTGGCGGAATGCGCGGCGGCCCTCGGTAGCGGCAGTCGTGCCGCACGAGAACGCGCCGAACGTCGTCAGGATCTTGCTGGCGGTCGTGCACTCGAATACCTGCGCCTTGATCGCGTCGCGTTCCTTCGCGATGTCGCCGATCGTGACGTAGCGCGCGAGCAGCGCGTCGAGTGCCGGGTCGGCCTCGATGGTCTCGCCAGTCGCGCGGCCGTGCAGCCTGCACAGGAACTCGGCGTCGAGCGTGTAGTCGGGCTTGGGCGGCTCGTTGGCCGCGATGCTCTGCCAGAATGCCCGCACCTTGGCCCGGATGTGCTGGCCGATCTCGCGGTCGCGCATGCGCACGGTGACGCGCAGGTCGTTGCCGCCGACGAGTGCGGCGATGGCCCACCACGGCGCGTCGCGCAGTTCCATCTGCGTCTGCACCTGCAGCTCGATGTGCTGCGGCGCTTCCAGCCCATCGGCGCCATCAAGCCACTCGTCCCAGAAGACGGAGCGGTCCACGTTCTTGATCTCGGCGCCGCCGGTCCCGAGTCCGGCGTCGATCGCCTCGTAGTCGAACGAGCACCCGAGCCGGTCCTGTTCGTCGCGCATGTAGACGTCCAGGCGCCGCATCGTCCAGCCGCGTTCTTCGGCCAGGCCGGCCGCGATCGCGTCCTGCAGGCGCTGGCCCCAGCGCACGCGCTCGTTCGGCTCCTGCTCCTCGACCACGTTGTCGCGCTTGCGGTGCCAGAGTTCGAAGGCGGTTACATAAGGATTTAGCCCATACAGAGCTGACACCTCCGTTGAGGTGACATCACTTGCTCTCATGGTGAGCCATGAAAGCTCATCGACGATTGGAAATGTTGTGGTCGTCATCGGCATCGACTCCTCTTGGAGCAGATTTCCTTCACACCGTTGCGCGTGAGGCCGTGACGCTCCACCCACTTGGCCGCTAGCTTCGTGACCAATCCGCGAGTTGGGTAGCCTTTCGCTGATCGTGGTATGGCGTCCCACTCTGCCCGCAGCAAAGCTCGCTGCGCGTTGGTGAGTTTGGCTTGTCCACTGAGTTCGCCGCGTTGGCGTGCACGTCGGCCCTTCCTCGTGCTGTCGACGGTGTTCTCTGCATCCGTGCCAATGCTCAAGTGTGATGGCCGGACACAGGCTGGTGTGTCGCATGCGTGCATGACAACCATCCCAGGTGGAATCGCTCCGTGGATGCGCTCATACACGAGTCGGTGCGTGCGGCGCACATTTCCATCGAACGACATGTGGCCGTAGCCCTTTCCATCGTGAGCGCCAAGCCACAACCAACACGAGTTCGTGTAGTCAACGCGCTCTGTGAATCGATTCGGAAGCAGCATGCGAACGATGCAGACCTCGCACAGTGGCGCATCGTCGATGACTATGAACGCTGGCGCCGAGCATCCGGTGGCGCACTGCGCCTCGTTGACGATCGGGATGGTGACGGTGGTCACGTGGCGGACTCCTCGCTCGGCATCCACAGGTCGGCGCCGCCGCCCTTCGCCGCGGCTTGCAGCGCGCGGCGGATGGTTTCGCCGTGGTCGCGGCGCGACTTGTCGGCGCTGCGCTCCCACGATGCGGCGGTGGTGCATACGGCGCGCAGGGCGACGCGGATCTCGCGCAGTTCGGCCTCGGCGGCTTCGGCGCGCGTGCGCTGCTCGTCGAGTTCGTCGGCGAGCACGTTGCGGCGCCAGTCGCTGGAACGTTCGTGTG
>JBASWX010000062.1:0-1648 GCA_049276695.1 Planctomycetota bacterium | reverse complement strand
CAACGAAGGGCTGCGCGCGCTCGACCAGCGGCCCGCCGGCCCGGTCGCGTTCGTGCAGTTCGTCGATGGTGACTGCGAGGTCGAGGCCGGCTGGCTCGACACAGCGCTGCGCGAGTTGCGGGCGCAGTGCGACGTTGCCGTCGTGTTCGGCCGGCGGCGCGAGCGGGAACGTTCGGCGTCGCGCTACAACCGGCTCTGCGATCTCGAGTGGGACGTGCCAACCGGCGACGTGCTGAGCTGTGGCGGCGACGCGCTGATGCGGGCCGACGCCGTGCGCGCCTGCGGCGGCTACGACGCGAACCGGATCGCCGGCGAGGAACCGGAACTGTGCCTGCGGCTGCGCGCCGCCGGCTGGCGCATCCGCTGCGTCGCGGTGCCGATGACGGTGCACGACGCCGCGATGCACCGCTTCGGCCAGTGGTGGAGTCGCGCGCTGCGCGCCGGCTACGTCGAGGCCGAAGGGCTGGCCGCACACGGCTGGTCGTACCCGCGACGCCGGTCGGCGCTGGCCGGCCTGTTCTGGGCGTTCGCCGTTCCGGTGTTGGCGCTGGCGGCGATCGGGTGGTTCCTGGTCGCCGGGCGGACAGCGCTGGCGGCGACGGTGACGGTGGGTGCGTTGCTGCTCTACGCGGCGTCGTGGTTGCGCACGATGCTGCGGGCGCGAGGGCGCTGGCCTTCGGCCGACGCGGCATTGTGGGCGACGTCCTGTCTGTTGGCGAAGTGGCCGGCGACGTGTGGCATGGCGGTGTACTGGTGGCGCCGCGTGACCGGCGGGAACCGGCGACTGATCGAGTACAAGCAGGCGAGTCCCCGATGACGTCCGCCGCTCCCGCGCCTCCGGCACGACCCGGCACCCCGGTGGTCGCCTACGTCGTCAACCGCTACCCGGCGCCGAGCCACTCGTTCATCCGGCGCGAGATCCTGGCTCTCGAAGCGCTCGGGTGTCGTGTGCTGCGGTTCTCGCTGCGGCCCGGCGAGGCGGTCGCCGGCGATGACGTCGATGCGGCGGAACTGGCGCGCACGCGCGCACTGCTCGGTGGCAGCCGCGTCGCTCTGCTGTTCGGTGCTGCGGCGACGATGCTGGGCCGGCCGCTGCGGTCGCTGCGCGCGCTGGCGCTGGCACTGCGTCTTGGCTGGCGTTCGGATCGCGGCCTGTTGCGTTCGCTCGCGTGGCTGGTGGAGGCCGCGGCGCTGCTGCGCGCGGCGCGCGGTGCTGGCCACCTGCACGCGCACTTCGGCACCAACCCGGCGTCGGTCGCGATGCTGTGCCATGCGCTCGGCGGGCCGCCGTTCAGCGTCACCGTGCACGGCCCCGAGGAGTTCGAGCGCGCCGCCGGCATCGCGCTCGCCGAGAAGGTCGCGCGGGCGCGGTTCGTCGTCGCGATCAGCGACTTCGGCAGGAGCCAGCTCCAGCGGTTCGTGCCGATGGCGCACTGGGCGAAGGTGCTGGTCGTGCGCTGCGGCGTCGACGCGGCATTCCTGCAGCCGGAACCGCTGCCGGTGCCCGCGGCGCCGGAGTTGCTGTGGGTCGGTCGCCTGAGCCCGGAGAAGGGCGTGCCGGTGCTGCTCGACGCGTGCCGGCTGCTGGCCGCGCAGGTGGTGCCGTTCCACCTGACGCTGGTCGGCGACGGGCCGCTCGCGGCGTGGG
>JBASWX010000061.1:0-2360 GCA_049276695.1 Planctomycetota bacterium | reverse complement strand
CCCACGCCGCGTGCGTTCGTGCGCCGCGTCGTGCGCACGGTGCTCGCGCACGGTCGGCGCCCGGACCTCGCCGTGTCGCTGCTGCTGACCGACGATCGCGAGATCGCGCGCGTGCACCGGCAGTTCCTGGGCGACTGCTCGCCAACCGACGTGATCGCATTCGACGACGACGGCGAGAGCGCCGAGGTCGTCGTCAGCGTGCAGACGGCGCGCCGGGTAGCCCGGCGGCGCGGCCACGCCGTGCGCGCGGAGGTCGCGCTGTACATCGTGCACGGCCTGCTGCACGTGCTCGGCCACGACGACACGACGACCCGCGCCCGGGCAAGGATGCGGAATGCGGAGCGCACCTGTCTCGAGGCGCTGGGTCTCTCGGTCGATCCGGTCGACGGTTGACCGGCGTCGGCGGTCAGGCGCTCAGTTGCACTCGGCGCGCATGCGATCGGTCGACAGCAGCGTGAACTGGCCGGACAGATCGAGAATGCTGCCGAACTGGATGTAGTAGTAGCCGTCGGCCCACCACGGCCAGACCCGCGACCACGAGTACGAACCCGCGCTGTCGAGGTTGATCAGGTGGCCCCATTGGAACTCGACCAGCAGCGGACAGTTGCCGAACGGGATGTTGACCGGGGTCTGGCCCCAGACCATCAGCCCGAGCCCGTTCGGGTGCAGGCCGTTGCAGGTCAGGTCGATGCGGTTGTTGCCGTTGGCGCCCTGCGGCGTGAACGTGATCGTCGCCGTCGGCCCGCAGCCGGGCGCCGACACCGATGAGATGCACTGGTTCTGGGCGACCAGCGAACCGGCCAACGCGAACGCGATCAGGAAACGGTGGATCATGGTGTTGTCGTGGAGTTGTTGCAGCGACACGGCTCGCCCCGCGGCCGTGCGTTGCTTGCACCGACAGGATGACACATCGCGACGGGTTGGTGTCGCGGCTTCTCGCCGGTTACCGCCGCCGTGCGCGCGACCGCGCTCGTCGCATCGCGAGCCTGCGATGCCATCGTGTGTTCGTCGCGTCGCGCAGCGAACTCGTCGTTGCGCCAGAACGGGTCAGCGTGCTACCGTGTGCGCGTTCGTTCCTTGCCAAGGTCGCGGTCAGCGACCACCGCGTGGTCGCGAGGTTGTTCTCGCCTCTCGAGGCGATGCCAGCGGAGCGACCGCCACGGTGTGCGGCAGGGTGGTTCCGATGGGCGATTCATGGTGAGCAACTTCGGTGCGCGCGTGCGGCTCGCGCCGGCAGGGCTACCTGCCGCCGGGCGGCCCGGCCTCGGTTCGACCGAGGAGTTGCTGTTGCGCTACCGCGCCTGCCGCCAGCGCTCGCTGCTCGCCCGCGTCGTCGAGCGCCACCGGTCGGCGGTCGAGTCGATCGCCGCGACCTTCGCGACGCGGCTGCCGCCGACCGTCGACGTGCGCGATCTCGTGCACGCGGGACTGTGGGGACTGATGCAGGCGGTCGAGTCCTGGCAGCCCGATCGCTGCGACCAGTTCGCCGCGTTCATGCGCATCCGGGTGCGCGGTGCGATGCTCGACGAACTGCGGCACATGGACTTCCTGCCGCGGCTGTTCCGGCGGCGGCTGCGCGAGCGCGATGCGGCGCGCGCGCGCCTGCGCATGGACCTCGAACGCGAACCGACGGGCACCGAACTGGCGGCAGCGCTCGGCATCAGCGAGGTGGCGCTGCTGCGCCGCTGTGAGCCGGTGGTGCTGCGCGCGTTGCGTCCGGGCGACGACGGCGAGGACCGCTGCGAGCAGCTGCCCGACGACGGCAGCGAGTCGCCGCTCGAGGCGTTGACGCGGCAGGAGCAGATCGAACTGATCCGGCACAGCCTGAACCCGATCGAATGGCGCGTGCTGCAGCTGCACTACCTGGAAGGCCTGAACGGCAAGCAGGTGGCGAAGAAGCTGCGGCTGTCGGCGTCGCGCATCTGCCAGATCCACGGCCGCGTGCTCGACCGGCTGAAGGCGCGCTTGCGCGTCCGCGCCGTCTGACCAGGCAGCGCCCGCGCGGCCGGGTGCGGTCCTGGCATCGTGGTCCGCTCTCGGGCAGGATCCGGCGGCATGGACGCGGCCCGGACTCCCTGTGCAGGTGCTGGCGCCCCGGCCTTCCACCGGCGCGGCGGCGAGCTGTGGTGCGAGGACGTGCCGGTGTCGCGGCTCGCCGGACGCTTCGGCACCCCGCTCTACGTCTACAGCGGAGCGGTGATCGACGAGCGCCTGGCGGCGGTGCGGGCGGCGTTCGGCCCGGCGGCGCTCGTCTGCTACGCGGTGAAGGCGAACGGCAACCTGGCGATCCTGGCCCGCATGCACGCCGGCGGGGCCGGCTTCGACCTGGTCAGCGGCGGCGAGCTGGCGCGGCTCGCCGC
>JBASWX010000060.1:0-6539 GCA_049276695.1 Planctomycetota bacterium | reverse complement strand
CGGCGCCTCAAGCCGCCCGCCGAGGAGCCGAGCGCCAAGAAGCCAGAATGTAGTGCCCAACCAGCATCGTAGATGGCCGCCATTCGCCTGGGCGGCTTCATCTGCGTGAGCAACCCTTCAAGTTGGGTTAGCATGCCGCGGTCCGGACCCGACGTTCGACGCGTGTGACCCGTGCGTGTCGTGGCCGGCGGTGAAGTCTCCCGTCCTGCAGAGCCAGACCATGCGATCCGTCCTCCTGCTGTCGACCTTGCCCGTGCTCGCCGGACTGCTGCCGGCACAGACCTCGTCGGCGCCGTGCTTCGATCCCGACTTCGGCACCGCGTTCGGGCCGGCCGACGACCTCGTGTTCCCGGCGTGGCCGCTGGCGACGCCGTTCACGGCGTTCGGCAACGTCTACACCCAGATCGAGATCAGCTCGAACGGCTTCGTCTGGCTCGGCGGCTTCGCCAACCCCGACAATGGCTGTTGCTCCGGAACGGGTGCTGCGTTGGCCGCCGGCGCCGCCCGCATCTGCGCGTTCTGGACCGACCTCGTCACCGACGGCGTCAACGGCTCGGGGATCTACCACGCGTCGCGGCCGGGGCGCGAAGTGATCACCTGGGCGAACGCGTTCGAGTCGTACGACCCGACGATCCGGTTCACGGTGCAGCTGCAGCTGGTCGGCACGGGCGACTTCACGGTGTGGTTCCATCCGAACACCACGATCGCGCAGATCCCGCACACCGCGGTGTGCGGTGCCTCGCCGGGCGGCGTCGCGAATCCCGGCTCGGTCGACCTGTCGGTGGTGATGCCGTACACCAGCGGCGCGCAGCCGACCGTGTACGAGCAGTGGGGGACAACGACCTTCGACCTCGCGCAGCGCGCGATCGAGTTCCTGCCGAACGGTCTCGGCGGCTGGGCGGTGCAGGCCCGCTCGTGGTGCCCGTTCGTCGCCGGCACCTGGACCAGCGTCGGCGTCGGCTGCCCGCCGCAGAGCGGCATCAGCGGCGCCAGCTTCTACGAGACCTTCACCGGGGCGAGCCTCGACCTCGACAACCTGCAGTTCGAACTCGTGCCGAACGGCAGCACCGGCTACCTCGTGCAGGCGACCAGCAACTCGTTCTTCACTGGCTACAGCAACGTCGTCGCGATGGGCGACGACGACGTCGTGCCGGTGGTGCTGCCGTTCCCGTTCGTCAATCCGGGCGGCGTGTGCACCGTCGCCGGCTTCTGCAGCAACGGCTTCGTCTGGCTCGACTCGCTGTGGGTCGGCGCGCCGGCAGCACCCTTCGTGCCGGCGTTCCTGTTCGAAGGGCCGCGCATCGCGGCGCTGTGGACCGATCTCGACCTCAGCGCGTTCGGCACCGCCTACTACGACGCGACGCCGACGGTCGTGTATTTCACCTGGATCGACGCCGCCGACATCGGCACGCCGACGCTGCGCAGCACGTTCCAGATCCAGCTGTTCGCCAGCGGTGCGATCAAGCTCTGCTACCAGAACCTGAACGTCGCCGCGAACCGCCCCGTGCTCGCCGGCTACGGACTCGGCGGTGCGACGTGGGATCCGGGGCCGGTCGACCTGACGGCGAGCGTGCCGTTCGTCAGCGGCAATGGCGTGCTGCCGGTGACGCTCGACTGGACCGGCGTGCCGCCGGTGCTCGGCCAGCCGTTCCCGCTGCAGGTCGGCAACCTGCGGCCGAGCGCGCTGCTCGGCCTGCTGGTGCTCGGCTTCACGCCGTTCAACCCCGGGCTGCCGCTCGCGGGGATCGGCATGCCGAACTGCTTCGCCTACACCAGCCTCGATGCGACGCTGGCGTTCGTGCCGAGCGCGCCGGCGACGCCGCTCAACCTGCTGGTGTTCCCGCCGAACACGCAGTTCCTCGGGCTGCAACTCGGAGCCCAGGCGGCGATCCTCGATCCCGGCATCACGCCCGCGAACCTGTCGGCGTCGAACGGCGGTGTGATCACGCTCGGCCTCTATTAGCACTACTTCTTCGCAGCGGCTTCGGCTTCCAACTGCGCCAGCCTGTCGAGCATGGGCAACAGCTCGACCGTCAAGCCTCTCATCCAGTAGGTCCCAGGAACGGAGAACCCGGAAAGGCGAAGGTCCGGTTGCTCGCAGAAGATCTGTCTCGGTCGGCCGTTCACGCCCATCCTCACATCGATGCCAGACACGTCCTCCCAGGCGGCGATGGCCTCCTCCTGGGTGACGCGCTGCAGTTGCACACCAACCACCGCGAACGCCACGAGAGTCCTGCGGGCCAGCACCTCCCTCGCGGTCATCGGCGTGGCAACCGGTGCAGCGAGCAGGGCGTCGCCGCCGGCCTGCTGGCCCTGACGGACCAGGATGGCTTGGAACAGGTCCCGCTGTGGCGTGAGTTCGACGATCAGGATTCCCGCCTCCCACAGCAACCGCGTCACCACTTCTTCGAGACGCAGCGGATCGACACGCTGCGTCGCGGCGACCTCGATGGGCGCTGCCAGGAACTCGCTGTCGGTGCCTGCGAGCACGTTGCGCTGCAATGCGGAAGCCAGCAGGTCGACGAGGTTGCGGGCCGTGTAGGACCCTTGGCGCAACTCCAGCGGCTCACCGCCCGGCCGCGGCCACACGGCTGGCGGAGGTTGCGGGGGAAGGAGGTTGGGAAGGACCTTCGCCAGACCCTCCAAGGCGAGGCGCACGTCACGGCCGAGGCCGGTGAGGGTGATGGCGCCGGGTACGCCGCCGACTTCACACTGACGTGCCCTCCCGAAGAAGGCGGCGGACACGAGACTCCGCGTACCGGCGATCGCCTCCCGGATCGGCAACGTCACCGTCACCGGGCCGTACGGATGCCGCGAATACAGCGCCGTGAGCGAAGTGTCTTCCGCCAGGTCCGCGATCCAAGCAGCCTGATCCGCGGGCGTCGGCAGGATCTCATACGTGTTCGCCGTGGCCTTGCGTGCCAACACCAGACCGCGGCTCCACAGTATCGTTCCGACCACGACTTGCCAGCCCTCGGCATCGAGTGCTACGGCGGTCTGCAGGTGCAGCCGTCCGCTCGCTGCTGCAAACCCGGCAGGGAGGGTGATCCGGCAGCGGCTCGCCTGCTCGGCCTGGCTGATCAGTTCAGCGATCGAATAGTCGCCTGCCGGCAGATGAACCGTCGCCCGTGGACGAGGGCTCGGAGCAGCTGTCGCCCCGGCGACCTGGGCCGAACCGAGGCAGGCGAACCAGAGCACCGCGCCGGCGGCGAGCAGCAGACCGGAGGGTTGGGGGAGGCAAGCGCAGCGACGGTAGGGCGTCATGGCGGGTTGTCTGTTGGATCGGAACCGAGGTCGTGGCAATCGCCACGAAGTGAAGATGACCCTCGGCCTGCGCATCCGGACGGCAGAGTCAGGAAAACCGTCGACGAGCCGCCGATCGCAGGGTCGCCGCAGAAGCACCGGCTGGTGCGTGCACTGGCGCGGCCGGTCGTGGATCGTGGCGGCGCGTGAGCCACCTGCGCCCCGAGACCTTCGCTGCGAACGCGCGCGCAGCGCTGCGCGATCCGGTGCTGACCGGGGCGCTGCGGCGGGCGACCGACCTGTTCGCCGAGCGCCGCGCTGGCGCGGTCGGCCGCGTGCCCGACTGGGAAGCGCTGCGCGAACAGGCCCGCGCGATCAAGGCGCACACGCTGGCGCGGCTCGATCACTACCTCGAGAAGTTCGTCGCCAGGGCGGAGGCCGCCGGTGTGGTCGTGCACTGGGCGCGCGACGCAAAGGAAGCCTGCGCGGTCGTGCGTTCGCTGGCCGCGAGCCACGGAAGCAAGCGCCTCGTCAAGTCGAAGAGCATGGCGACCGAGGAGATCCGGCTGAACGAGGCGCTGGCGCACGACGGCAAGGAACCGGTCGAGACCGACCTCGGCGAGTGGATCATCCAGCTCGCCGGCGAGACGCCGTCGCACATCATCGTGCCGGCGATCCACAAGACGAAGGAAGCGATCGGCGAGCTGTTCGTCGAGAAGCTCGGCATCCCACCCTCCAGCGATCCGCAGGTACTCGCTGCGCACGCGCGGCAGCGGTTGCGCGCGCACTTCGCGGCCGCCGACCTCGGCATCAGCGGCGTCAACTTCGGCGTCGCCGAGACCGGCACGATCCTGATCCTCGAGAACGAGGGCAATGCGCGGATGACGACGACGCTGCCCGCCGTGCACGTCGCGGTGATGGGCATCGAGAAGGTGATCCCGCGCTTCGCGGACCTCGAGGTGTTCCTGAAGCTGCTGCCGCGTTCGGGCACCGGCCAGCACCTGACCACCTACCAGAGCCTGCTGACCGGGCCCGATGCCGCCGGCCAGGGACCGCGCGAACTGCACATCGTGCTGCTCGACAACGGCCGCGCGCGCATCGCCGCCGACGAGGTGATGCGGCAGACGCTGGCGTGCATCCGCTGCGGTGCCTGTCTCAACGCCTGCCCGGTGTACCAGTCGATCGGCGGGCACGCCTACGGTTCGGTGTACCCGGGCCCGATCGGCGCGATCCTGACGCCGCAGCTCGCCGGGCTGCACAGCGCCGGCGCGCTGCCGTTCGCGTCGAGCCTGTGCGGCGCCTGCAAGGACGTCTGTCCGGTCAAGATCGACATCCCGTCGCTGCTGCTCGAACTGCGGGCGCGCGCGGTGCAGGGCGAACGCGGCGCGCGGCCGACGCGCGGCGGCTGGTTCGAACGGCTGGCGTGGCGCAAGTGGGCGTGGGTTACGCGTTCGCCGCGGCGGTTCGCCTTCGCGATGGCCTTGGCGCGCCTTGCCGAGCGGCTGCCGTTCGTCGCGCGCCTGCCCGGCCCGCTGCGCGCGTGGCGGTCTTCGCGCGAGTTGCCGAAGCTGGCGAAGCGGTCGTTCCGGTCGACGTGGCGCGGAGGCACGTGATGAACGCGGCGCGCGAACAGATCCTCGGCGCCCTGCGCGCGGGACTGCGCGGTGCGACCGTGCCAGAGCTGCCGCCGGTGCCGGTGGCCGCGACGATCCCGCCGGGCGAACGGGTGGCACGCTTCACCGCGGTGCTGACCGGCATCGGCGGCCGCGTCGACCGTGTCGCCGACCTGCCGGCCGCCGCGGCGACGGTGCGCGCGATGCTCGCCGCTGCGAACGTGCAGCGGGTCGCATTCAGCGACGCGCCGGAGCTCGCCACCTTCACACGGGGACTGCCGCCGGCGACTACGGTGCTGCCGGCCAACGCCCCGCGCGACGAACTGCTGGCCGCCGACGCCGGCGTCACGTTCGCGCAGTGGGGCATCGCCGAGACCGGCACGCTGGTGCTCGAGTCGGCGCGCGAGCAGCATCGCCTCGCCTCGTTGCTGCCCGCCCTGCACATCGCGGTGCTGCCCTGTGCGCGGCTGCTCGGCACGCTCGGCGACGCGTTCGCGGCGTTGCGCGGCCCCGGTGGCGCGCCGGCTTCGCGCACGATCACGTTCGTGACCGGCCCGTCACGCACCGCCGACATCGAGTTGACGCTGGTCGTCGGCGTGCACGGTCCCAAGCTGCTGCACGTGGTGCTGGTCGACCAGGCCTGACCGCGAGGTGCCGGCCTGGGCGGGGGTATGATGTCCGACCGATGGGCTCGACGGCGTCGAATGTCGCGTGCGCAGTCGCCGGTGCGGCGATCATGGCTGCGTTCGTGTTCGTGCGAGGCGGTGGGGAAGTCCCACCCGCGGCACCCGCACCCGGCACCGAGGTGACGGCGACGTCGCCGCTGCCGGCGCCCGCGGAATCCGGGGACGGCGCCTTGGCCGGGCTGCAGGCGAAGGTCGACTCGGTGCACGCGGCGCTGCGGTCGCTGGACGCGAAGCTGGATGCGGCGCTCGCCGCGCGCTCGCCGGCCGAGGGGCCGGCCGACCTGCGTCCGGTCACCGTCGATGCCGCGATGCTGCAGCAGGCCCTGATCGAGGCCGAGGCCAAGGTCAAGCGCGACAAGCTCGCGGCGATGAAGCCAGGCGAAGTGATCCAGGCCGCCGCCGACCTGACCAACTCGCGCAAGGACCTCGGTGCTGCCCGCGAGATGCTCGAGGCGCTGCTGCAGCGTTCGTTGACGCCGGAGGAACGGCAGAAGGCGCTCACGCACCTCGGCATCACGCATCGCGCCAGTGGCGACCTGACCCAATCGAAGCAGGTGCTCCAGGGTGCCGTCGACTTCGCTGGCGGCGCCGACACGCAGGCTGGTGCGTGGGCGGCGTTCCAGCTGGCGTGGACGCACCAGTCCGGCAACGACCTGGCGTCGGCGCGGCAGGCCTTCGAACAGGTCGGCCGCAGCGCCGGCGGCGGCGTGTGGCTGCGCCTCGAGGGCCGTTGGAACGCGGCGAAGCTCGGCGAGCAGTCCGATCCACGCGTGCGCGCCGAGTTCGAGGCGCTGCTGCGCGAGTGTGGCGACGATGCCAACGTGCGGCACATCGCCGACGACGTGAAGGCCCGGCTCGACCGGCGCTGATCTTGCGCGCGTCCTGGAATCGGCCCACCTCGCTGCTGCCGCCAGCGCACGCCGGATAGAATGAACCGATGGTGCAGGACGACGCTGATGCCCGCCGCGCGCGCCGCGCAGATTGGCCGGTGCGGGCC
>JBASWX010000059.1:0-1673 GCA_049276695.1 Planctomycetota bacterium | reverse complement strand
GCCGCCGCAGCACGGCCAGCGCGACGAGCCCGATCGGCAGCGCGATCAGGCCGGAGCGCGACTGGTTGACGACGAGGTAGGCGCCAGCGAGCACGAGGGCCACGACCGCGAGCCGGCGCCCGGCCTGGCTCGTGATCGCGGGCAACGACACGGCGACCACCATCGCCGCGACCGAGGTCCACTCGGAGGCGACGTTGAGGTTGCCGAACACCGACACCGGTTCGCGTTCGACGCCGTAGCCGGCGATCTCGCCGAGCCCGAGCCGCTGCAGCAGGCCGAACGCCGACGTGAGGACGAGCACGACTGCGAACGGCGTCGCCGTTGCGTTCGTGGCGCTGGGGCCGAGGCGCAGCACGACCAGCAGCGCGAGCCAGTGCGCGATCCGGTACAGGGCCTCGAACGGCTGAAACACCGGTGTGGCGCCTGCCGGGTCGCCGCTCGCGCCGCCTGGCCAGGCGAGCGCCGCACTGACGACGAGACCCAGCACCAGCAGCCGCAGCCAGCCGTCGCCGCGCACCCGCGGCAGCGGACCCCACAGGACCAGCACCAGTCCGGCAGCGACGAGCAGCAGCCCCCGCCGCACCTGTTCGAAGTCGACCCAGTACGGATCGAACGGCAGCACCAGCAGCACCAGGAAGGCCGCACCGAGCCAGCGGGGGATCGGGGGCCGTTCGTTCACGTCACCTTCGCGGCGTCGAACTGCAGGATCGCGTCGACGAAGCCTTCGACGCGGAACGCTTCGAGGTCGTCGATGCCCTCGCCGACGCCGAGGAACTTGACCGGGACCGGCAGCACATCGCGGATGCCGAACAAGGCGCCACCCTTCGCGGTGCCGTCCATCTTGGCGAGGATCAATCCCGACACCGGCGCCGACTTCGCGAACTCGCTGGCCTGGCGGATCGCGTTCTGGCCGGTGGTTGCGTCGAGCACCAGCAGCGTCTCGTGCGGGGCGTCGGGCACCTGCTTCCGGATCACGCGCACGATCTTCTCGAGCTCGGTCATCAGGTTCTTCTGCGTGTGCAGGCGGCCGGCGGTGTCGAGCAGCAGGTAGTCGACCTGGCGCGCGACCGCGGCGCTGACCGCGTCGAACGCGACGGCGGCGGGATCGGCGCCGGTCGCCTGCTTGACGATCGGGATGTTCAGGCGCCCGGCCCACAAGGTCAGCTGTTCGACCGCGGCGGCGCGGAAGGTGTCGCCGGCACCGAGCAGCACCGAGCGGCCCTGCTGCTGCAGGTGGCGCGCGAGCTTGGCGATCGACGTGGTCTTGCCCGAGCCGTTGACGCCGACGATCAGCACCACGGTCGGCGCCTTGGGCGCACGCGCCAGCGGCGCCTCGCAGCCGGCCAGCATCGCCAGCAGCCTCTGGCGCAGGAAGCCGGGTACCTCGGCGACGTCGCGCACCTCCTTGTTCCTGTACGCGACCTTCAACTCGTCGACGATGCGGGTGCCGACCGGCCCGAGGTCGCCGTGGTAGAGCACCTGCTCGAGCTCGTCGAGCAGCTGGTCGTCGAGCTGGCGGCCGTGGAACAGCCGGGCGAGGCCCGCGGTCAGGACGGCGCGCGTCTTCTTCAGCGCGGACAGCAGCTTGCCGAACACCATGTCGCCGCAGTGTCGGGGTTTTGGGACCGCGCGGCAACGACGCCGCGGTCGGCGCTGGCCGCGGCGTGCGGCTC
>JBASWX010000058.1:0-5546 GCA_049276695.1 Planctomycetota bacterium | reverse complement strand
CGACGGCCGCACCGAGGTGACGCGGCGCGCGCGCAGCTCGCCGCGTGAGGTACTGGGCGGCATCGGCGACGTGAAGCGCGCCCTGTTCGCGTTGCTGCACGGCCGGGAGTTCGTCGGCCGGCTGCGGCTGCCGGTCGCCGCCAATGCACTGGTGTTCGTGGCGCTGCTGGCCGCCGGCTGGCTGTCGTTGGCGCCGCTGTTCGACGCCGCGTTCGCGACGCGGTGGTGGCTGCTCGACGCCCTGCGCGAACACCACCGGCACTCCGGCAGCGCGCTGTGGCTGTGCACGACGTGGCTGCTGCTCGGGCCGCCGCTGCTCGACCTGGTCGCCGGGCCGTTCCAGGAACCGCTGCGCGAGGCGACCGAACTGCGCCTGCTCGGGCCGTGGCAGTCGGCGCCGCCGCGCGCCGGCATGCTGCGGCTGCGGGCGCGAGCGCAGCTGCTCGCCTTGCTGCTGCTGGCCTGGCCACCGGCACTCGCCATCGTGCTGGTCCCCTGGCTCGGGCTGCCGCTCGTGCTGCTGCTCGGCGGCGCCGTCGCCGCGGTCGTGTGGTTCGAACCGGCGATGGCGCCGCGGCGCGACAACCTGCAAGCCCGCCTGCGCCTCCTGTGGGTGCAGCGCTGGCGCTGCCTCGGACTCGGCCTCGCGCTGCAGCTCGCGGCCGCGGTGCCGTTCGTCAACCTGCTGGCGCTGGCACCGGTCGCGACGATCGCGGCGACGGCGGCCTACCTGCAGTTCGACAAGGTGGCGCCGTTCCGACGCGCCTCGGGCTGAGCTCGCGCATCACTTGCCGGCCGGCTTCGCACCGGGCACCGCCGGCGCCGCCGCGGGGACCAGCGACGCGTGCCAGTGGAACACGCGCCAGTTGTTCTGCTTGTCGTTCGTGACCAGCGCCGTGGCGCGGTAGGTCGACGTCGCCGGCTTGCCCTCGACGGTCACCGTCTGCGCGAACTCGATCGTCGCGTAGCCGAGTTCCGGCGAGTGGCAGTCGGCGTGCATGGCGGTGATCTTCGAACTGATGGTCGCCTTCGCCTGCGCCGCGCCGTCGAACAGGCTGTCCATGTACTTCAGCGCGCCGGCAACACCGCTGACCGCAACCGGCTTGTTCTCGAGGTCGAGATCCCAGACCAGCACCGGGAACCGCGCGTCGGTGGCGATGCAGGCCTTCGCCGCCGCGCGGTCGCCGGCATCGATCGCGGTGAACATCGCGCGCAGCATGTCCGCGATCGCACCCGGGCCGGCCGGTGCCGGCGGGACGAAGGTGAACGCGAGCGAGAGCAGGGCGGCAGTGCCGACGAAGAAGAGAGGCGTGCGCATCGGAGTCCTGGGCGGGGGTGGCCGATGGCGGGTCCGCCACCGGTCGGGGCACGATACTGCGCGCGCCGGGCGAGCAGGTAGTTGCGCGCGGCTCCCGGCGTCAGCCGCGTCCACCGCCGAACGGATCTCGGGAAAGCCCGCCGCGTGGCACGCGTCGGCCGCGCGCGCAACGTCGTCGTAGCAGGTGCCGGGCAGGCCATCGATCACGACCGCAAGCAGGCGACGTTCGCCGGTCGCGCGGTCGACGACGAAGCACGCCGGGTCCTTGGCGAGGCGCACCAGTTCGGCGGCGGCGGCCGCGAGATCGTCGAAGCGCTGCGGCCCGATCTGCCACGCGACGCGGTGGCCCTCGACGCGATGGCGCATCGGGCGGCCGGTCGCCGGGTCGCGGCCGTTCGCGTCGGCGATGCGTGTTGGCACCTTCGTGCCGGGCGCCGTCACGTGCACGCACACTTCGAGCATCGCCTGGGGTTCGACGATCGTCGGCGCGGCGCCCGCATCGCGCGGCAGGAACGCCGGCAGCTTCGCTTCGAGCATCCGGAAGTCGATGCAGACGAAGAACACGATCATCAGGAACACGACGTCGATCATCGGCGTGGTGTCCGCCTTCGCCTCTTCGACGTCGACCGCAGGACGGGCAGCCATGACCGCGAGCAACGCGGCGACGGCGGCGACGGATCACTCGTGACCGCGGATTCCGTCCCGCCACCGTTGGCCGAAGCGGCCGGGCGGCCGTTCACCGCCCGCGGCGCGAGCTACAGCGCGAAGATGCGCTCGTCGACGTTCGACGTCCAGAACTGCAGCGTGGCGACGTCGAACGCCGCGCCCTGGCTGAAGATCGGGATGCCGAGCGCGCTGCCGAACACGGCGGCGGGAACGAGCGAGAACGCGAACCGGCCCTGCGTGTCGAGCGTGCCGGTGGCGAGGCCGGCGAGCGCGAGGTCGACGAACAACGGTCCGAGCACCAGTGGGCCGAACGGCGACGCGAAGTCCGGTCCGAAACCGACCACGAACGCGTACGGCGCGTTGGGCAGCTGCGCATCGAACGTCATCGTGAACGGCTGCAGCGCGTTGGTCTCGCCGGACGGCAGCGCACTGCCCTGGGTCGTGAGTCGCGGCATCGTCGCGGGGTGCATCGTGACGGCACCGTTGACCAGGCGTGCGCCGGTGGTCGCCGGGATCAGGGTGACGCCACCATGGAGCACTGCGGTTCCGCCGTTGGCGGAGATCGCAAACCCACTGGCCAAGGTCGGCGCGCCGGCACCGACTCCACCCCACAGCGTGGCCGGTCCGGAAACCCGGACGTGACTGCCGGCACCGAGACTCGCGACGGCATCGCCACCGTACGCAACCGTTGGGCCTGATGCAGTGCCGCTGCCGCCGACGCAGACACACCCGCTGAGGTCGGCCGCACCCGCAGCAGCAACCAGGACAGCATCGCCTGCCGAGGCCGCGACGATGCCACTCAGCAGGAGGGTCACATCACCACCTGAGAACGTGCACGCACCCGCGACCAGCTTCGAGGCCGACACGCTCGCGCCTTGGCCGCCGATCGAGAAGGCTCCGGCCGCATCGCCGCCGACGCACGAGCACCGCACGGCGTGCACGATGGCGCCCCCGTCGACCTGGAGCCCGGGCCCGGCTGAAGTGAACGGTGTGCCGGAGAGACTCGCCCCCGACAGGCTGCAGTCCAACACGACGACCTGGCCGGGACCGGTGATGCTCACGCCTGGCATGCCGGCGACGACCGGCACGCCGGCGCCAAACCGCATTCCCGCGAGCAGCAGATGGCCCGGACCCGGCACGTTGCCGATGACCGCCGACCTGACGATCGTGTTCGCAGCGCCAGCACCCCGGATCGCGAGCGCCTTGCCCGTGATCGTCACCGCCGAGTACGTGCCGGCCCGCACCAGGATCGTGTCGCCGTCCTGCGCAGCGGCGATCGCCGGCGGCAGGTCGGTGAAATGCGCGCCCGGACCACTGGCAGCGTCGACGATCCAGATGGTCGGAATGACGAGACCGAGGGGGAGGGCGCAGAGCATGGTCATCCTGCCGACGGCCGAGGAAGCTGCCGACGTTCGGCAATGCTACCGCCGCCAGGCGTGCTCTAGGCGGCGGACCGGGGATCCGGGGCCGCGCCGTCCATCAGAACGCCGCCGACCCGAGCAGCGTGCGCTCGGCGACGTTCGTCAGTGCGAGGAACGGCGCGGCCGGAATCGTCGCGATTGCCTGCCACCAGGTCGGGATGCCGGCGAGCGACGGCACCGGCGGCACCAGCACCGTCGCCGTGCCGGCACCGTCGCTCGCCAGCGCCAGGTCGAGGAACGGACCGGCGAGCAGCGGATCGATCCCGACGGTGCCGAACGGCGGCAGCGGCACGAACGCGGGCGCGAGACCGATCCACAGCGAGGCCACGCCGTTGGCCAGCCCGCCGAGCAGCGTCGCGGTGCCGGCGGCCCCGACCGCGAGCGGACCGAGCACGAGCTGCGCCGGGCCCGGTGCCGGCGGCACCGCCTCGTCGTCGGCGATCCGGAGTTCGGCGCGGGCCGCGGCCCCGATCCGGTAGCTCGGGTTCGCCGCGATCACCAGTTTGACGTTCTCGCTGCCTTCGAGTGCGCCGTCGTCGGCGACGGCGACCGGCAGCCGCACCCACATCGCGCCGGCCGGGATCGTCGCACTGCCGGCGATCAGCCCGTAGTCGCCGCCGTTCGTCGCGCGACCGGTCAACGCGAAAGCCACCACGAGCGGCTGCGTCGTGGCGCCGGTGCGCGTCAACGTGAAGGCGCCGGGTGCCGCCGGTTCGCCGAGCACCGGGTCGGTGCCGAGCACACCGACGACCGGTGGCGGGACGACGCGGTCGTCGTCAGTGATCACGACGTGGCCCGTGCGCACCGCACCGCGCGCGTAGTGGGCAGCCGGCACGAGGCGCAGCACGACCGTCTCGCCCGGTTCGCGCAGCGTGTCCTGCAGCGGTGCGACCACCACCAACGCCGCGCTGCTGCCGGCGGGGATCGTCACGCTTCCGGGCAGGGCCGTGACGTCGCTGCCGTTGGTCGCGGTGCCTGCGAATTCGCAGAGCACGGTCAGCGGTGTCGCGGTCGAACCGGTGCGCACGACGCGGATCGCACCCGGGTCGCCGGGCGCCTCGGTTGCCGCCGCGTCGAACTGCTCGAGCGCCACGACCGGCAGGCCCGCCGCCGGGTCGTCGTCGAGCAGCACCGCGGTGGCGCGGCTCGCCGCCGCATCGATCCGGTACGCCGGCGCCGGCACCACGTGCACCGCGATCGACTCGTCGCCCTCGACCAACGCATCGTCCTGCGGCACCAACGGCACCGTGACGCCCTGCTGTCCGGCCGGGATCGTCACCGCCAGCGGGAACGGCGCCGCGTCGGCGTTCGCCGTGACATCGCCCGCGAGCCACAGCCCGACCACGAGGGGCGACGCGGTGCTGCCGGAGCGGGTGACGGCGAACGCCGCCGGATCCCCGTTCTCGCTCGCCTGACCGTCGCTGGCGGCGATGCCGACGCGGACCGCCGGCAGGGCGCCGAGCGCGCGGTCGAGGAAGGTGTCCATCGCGGCGGTCGCGTCCGGCGCGAGGAAGCCCGGCCCGCCGTGGCCGTTGTCCTGCACCGCGAACAGCGTGGCGTCGAGACCGATCGCGCGAGCTGCTGCGACCAGCAGCTGACTCTGGTGGAACGGCACCGACGTGTCGTCGGTGCCGTGCATCGCCAGCAGCGGCGGATCGTCGGGCGACAGGAACGAGATCGGGTCGACGGTGGCCCACTTCTCGGGGTTGGCCTGCAGCGGCCCGCCGACGAGGCGCGACTCCGGCGAGTTGGCACTGTCGTGGTCGAACGTCGGCAGATCGTTCGCCAGCAGCATGTTGGCCGGCCCGAACTGGTCGACCGCACACTGCACGCGGCTCGAAGTGCCGGCGTGCGGACCGACCGTGCCTTCGAGGTCGACGACGTAGCCGCCGCTGGCCACCGCGGCGACATCGCCCATCGCCGCCAGCGCCGCGACCAGGTGGCCGCCGGCCGAACTGCCCATTGCGCCGATGCGGTCGGGGTCGAGACTCCAGGTCGCCGCGTTGGCCCGCAGGAAGCGGATCGCCGCCTTGCAGTCGTGGATCTGCGCCGGCCAGATCGCCGCGCCGGTGAGTCGGTAGTCGATGCTCGCGACCGCGTAGCCGCGCGCGACCTGGCGCGTCGCCGCCGGCGGGATCGGC
>JBASWX010000057.1:0-6747 GCA_049276695.1 Planctomycetota bacterium | reverse complement strand
AACACCGTGTGGGTCGTCGATGCCGAACAGCAACTGCGCCGGCGCGCGGTCGCCGTGCTGCGCGCCGAACGCGAGCGCGTGCTGCTCGGCAGCGGGCTCGCCGCCGGCGAGCGCGTCTGCCTCAGCGATCTCGAACTGGCCGCCGACGGTCTGTCGGTGCGGGTCGCGGCCGAGCCGGCCCCGGCGGACGGGCGATGAGCCACGACGATCCGACGGTGCCCGCGGCCGAACGCGCGGGCTTCTTCGCATGGTTCACGCAGAACCACGTCGCCGCGACGCTGGTCGCGTTCACGTTCGTGGTCGCCGGGCTCGCGGCGCTGCTGACCGGCAAGGTGCGCCGCGAGGTGTTCCCCGAGCTGGCGCCCAATATCGTGACGATCCAGGTGCCGTACCCGGGCGCCTCGCCGGTCGAGGTCGAGCTCGGCGTCTGCCAGCGCATCGAAGAGGCGGTCGAGGGCGTCACCGGTGTCGACAAGGTCACGTCGAGCGCCAACGAAGGCGTCGGGCTGGTCGTCGTCGAAGCGCTCGAGGACGCCGACCTCGATCGCGTGCTCGACGACATCAAGAACCGCGTCGACGCGATCACCAACCTGCCGGTCGAGACCGAACAGCCGGTGGTGTCGCGGCTGGTCGTGCGCAAGGAAGTGATCAACGTCTCGATCCACGGCGACGCCGACGAGGCGACGTTGAAGCAGCTCGCCGAGCTCGCGCGCGACCGGCTCGCGGCGCTGCCCGAGATCTCGCAGGTCGAACTCGCCGCGGTGCGGCCCTACGAGATCACGATCGAACTGTCGGAACAGGCGATGCGCCGGCACGGGCTTTCCTTCGCCGACGTCGCCGCCGCGGTGCGCCGGACCAGCCTCGACCTGCCGGCCGGCGCGATCAAGGCCGACGACGGCCAGACGCTGCTGCGCATCGAAGGCCAGGCCTACCGCGGCGAACAGTTCGCGGCGTTGCCGCTGCTGACCCGACCCGACGGCACCCGCGTCACGGTCGGCGACGTCGCCCGCGTCGTCGACGGCTTCGCCGACGACGACCTGGTCGCGCGCTTCGACGGCCAGCCGGCCGCCCTGCTGCGCGTGTTCCGCGTCGGCCAGCAGGACGCGATCGCCGTCACCGCCGCGGTCAAACGTTGGGTCGGAGGCGAGGGCCGCGCCATGCTGCCGCCCGGCGTGCGCATGGACACCTGGCGCGACGAGTCGGTGATCCTGAAGGGCCGCATCGACCTGCTGTTCGGCAACGCGCTGCAGGGGCTGGTGCTGGTGTTCGTGCTGCTGACGTTGTTCCTGCAGCTGCGCGTCGCGATCTGGGTCTCGGTCGGCATCCCGGTGTCGTTCCTCGGTGCTGCGGCGCTGATGCCGGCGTTCGACGTGTCGATCAACATGATCTCGCTGTTCGCCTTCCTGCTGGTGCTCGGCATCGTCGTCGACGACGCGATCGTGGTCGGCGAGAACGTGATGCTGCACCGCAAGGCCGGGGCGTCGCCGCTGCTGGCGGCGCTGCGCGGCAGCCGCGAGGTGCGCGTTCCGGTGTTCGCGTCGGTGACGACGACGGTCGCCGCGTTCCTGCCGATGCTGTTCTCGGTGCCGGGCGCCGACGCGCAGATCTGGAGCGTGATCCCGCTGATCGTGATCCCGGTGCTGCTGATCAGCCTGCTCGAGTCGCAGGTGTGCATGCCGGCGCACCTGGCGGCGATGCGCGCCGACGATCCGACGCGGCGACCGTGGCTGCCCGCCCGGCTGCTGGCCGGTCTGCAGTCGGCGTTCCAGTCCGGGCTCGATCTGGTGACGCGGACCGTCTACCAGCCGCTGCTCGACCTGTCGCTGCGCTGGCGCTACGCGACGATCGCGACCTCGATCGTGCTGCTGCTGCTGTTCGCGGCGAGTACCTACGCCGGCTTCCCGCGGTTCCTGTTCTTCCCGACCGTCGACGGCGACAACATCGTGGTGTCGCTGACGATGCCGCCGGGCACGCCACTCGCCGTCACCGGCGGGCACCTCGCCCGGATCGAAGCGGTCGCGCGCGAAGTCTGCGCCGACTCGGATCGCGAACGCGCGGGCGCCGAACCGGTGCTGCTGCACATGCTGACCACGGTCGGCAGCCAGCCGTATGCGGTCGAACAGGCGCGCAACGGCGGCCAACGCGACGCCCAGTTCCAGACCGGCTCCCACCTCGCCGAGCTCAACGTGCAGCTGCTGCCGTCGGAACGCCGCGAGGTCGCCGCCGACGCGCTGCTGAGCCGCCTTCGCGAACGCGTCGGCGCGATCCCCGACGCCGTCGACCTGACCTTCACGACCTCGTTCTTCAGCACCGGCAAGGACGTCGACGTCGAACTGCACCACGACGACCTCGACGCGCTGCGCGCCGCGGTCGCCGACCTCGAGCGCACGCTGCGCGCGATGCCGCAGGTCAAGGACGTCGCCAACTCGTTCCGCACCGGCAAGCGCGAGCTCGAACTGCGCATCCGGCCGTCGGCCGAACCGCTCGGCCTCGTCCAGGCCGACCTCGCCGGCCAGGTGCGCGCCGCGTTCTACGGCGAAGAGGCGCAGCGCGTGCAGCGCGGCCGCGACGACGTCAAGGTCATGGTGCGTTACCCCGCGGCCGAGCGCCGCTCGCTGCAGGACCTCGACGGGCTGCGCATCCGCACGCCGTCCGGCGACGAAGTGCCGCTGCACGAGGTCGCCGAGGTGCAGGCCGGCCGCTCGTTCTCGACCATCACCCGCGTCGACCGCAAACGCGCACTGCGGGTGTCCGGCGAGATCGACGAGAACGATGCCACCGCCAGCGCCGAGGCGATCAACGCCCGGCTGCGCGACGAGGTGCTGCCCGCGCTGGTCGCGCGCCATCCGGGTCTGGACTGGGCGTTCCAGGGCGACCAGAAGAAGAAGGCCGATCTGCTGCGCTCGCTCGCCGGCGGCTTCGCGGTCGCGCTGTTCCTGATCTACGCGCTGATGGCGATCCCGCTGCGCTCGTTCCTGCAACCGCTGCTGATCATGACCGCGATCCCGTTCGGCGTCGTCGGCGCGATCGCGGGCCACATGCTGACCGGCTACGACCTCAGCATCCTGTCGCTGTTCGGCGTGATCGCGCTCGCCGGCGTCGTCGTCAACGACAACATCGTGCTGGTCGACTGGGTCAACCAGCGCCGCGACCAGCACGACACCTTGTTGCAGGCGGTGCGCACCGCGGGTGCGGCGCGGTTGCGGCCGATCCTGCTGACGTCGTTGACGACGTTCGGCGGGCTCACTCCCCTGCTGCTCGAGAAGAGCGTGCAGGCCAGGTTCCTGGTGCCGATGGCGGTGTCGCTCGGCTTCGGCGTGATGTTCGCGACCTTGATCAGCCTGGTGCTGGTGCCGTCGTTGTACCTGGTGCTCGACGACATCAAGCGGGTCGTGATCGGCGGCTGGCAGTGGTTGTACGGGCGGCGCTGACCGTGCGGTCGGCGCGCCAGGGCACGATGGCGGCCTTCCTCCCCGACCCTCCCGACGGCGAAGGCCGCTCGAGCCGCTGGTTGGCGACCACGACCCGACCATCGCCGAAGCGGCACGGCGCGTCTACCAGACGTTGGTCAAGTCGATCGTGATCCCGCGCATGATGCTCAGGCGGACGCGCTCCCTCCACACGACCGCCGCGCCGTACCTGCCGTTGCGCAGCACGAACTGCTCGACGGTCTTCTCGTCGGTGTCGACGATCCAGAACTCACGCACGCCCGCTCGTTGGTAGCGCGCCTTCTTTTCGCGCCGGTCGCTGCCACGGGTCGAAGGCGACAGGATCTCCACCACCAGGTCCGGCACGCCGGTGATCTTCCTGGCGCCGATGACCGCCAGGTTCCGGCGGTGCACGACCACCAGATCGGGCTGCACGAGGGTGCCGCGACCCAGGTGAACGTCGAACGGGGCGGTGTAGATCCGCCCCAAGCCAGCGCGCTTCACCTTCAGCCCGATCGCGATGGAGAGCTCCAACGACGCGGCCTGGTGTCGCTCGTCAGGCGCCGGGCTCACGTAGTGCCTCCCGTCGATGATCTCGTGGCGCCTGCCGTCCGCGGGGATCTTGCAGTAGTCGGCGTACGTCCAGACCCGGTGGCGGGAACGGCTCGGCACGGCGGTCATGGTGGTCGCGGTCGGTGTCACCCATTCGAGCATACGCGTCTCCTTCGCGCGGTCGACGACCCCGACGGCCGAGCGCCGCGCAATGGCTCAGTGCCCAGAAACGGTGCCGTGGTTACAGCTGGCGCGAGAATCCTGCGCAAATCCCCGCCGACCGCATAGCCGTCGTCGACCGGACGGCGAAGCCGAAGAGTGGTGGGGCGAGTCTGCCAATGCTGCGCATGGGTGCTCCTGGCGACCGGGACGAGCCCGCCGCAGAATCCCGGGCCAGCGGGGGCGGCGGCTGGCGCCGGCCCCACCTATGCTCCGGCAATGGACCGCGCCGTCTCGCCGTTCGTGCTCGCCATCATTACTCTCGCCGCCGCCGCATTCGCACAAGGCCCGCCCGCGAACGGACCGCGCACCGCCGACGCCGGCTGGTTCGCGCTGACCGGTGCGCGCGTCGTCACGGCTCCTGGTGCCGCGATCCCGACCGCGACGGTCGTGCTGCGCGACGGCCGCATCACCGCCATCGGCGACGTGGCGGTGCCAGCTGGTGCGACCGCGATCGACTGCGCGGGACTGACGATCTATCCGGGCCTGGTCGAACCGTTCTACGCCAGCGACGTGCCGGCGCTCGATCCCACGACGACGGGCCAGCACTGGAACCCGATGGTACAGGCGCAGCGCAACGCGCTCGACGGCGCGCTCGTCGCGACTGCCGACCGCGAAGCGCTGCGCGGTCTCGGCTTCACCACCGCTGCGGTCGCACCTTCGGGTGGCATCCTGAAGGGAACTGCCGCGGTCGTGCTGCTCGACGAACCCGCGGCGACCGCGCCGGTGCGCGTCGTGCGCAACCCGGCCTACGCCGCCGCCAGCCTGCAGACCAGCCGCGACGGCTACCCGGACAGCGAGATGGGTGCGATCGCGCTGCTGCGGCAGCTGCTGCTCGACGGCCAGTGGTACGAACGCTGCCACCGCGCGATCGCCGCCGACGCGGCGCTGGCGGCGAAGGCGCCGTCGCCGGTGCTGCAAGCGCTGGTCGACCAACGCGCACTGCCGCTGTGGTTCGACACGCAGGACGAACTGCAGGCGCTGCGCGCGCTGAAGATCGCGGCCGAGTTCGAACGGCCGGCGGTGGTGCTCGGCAGCGGCATGGAGTTCCGGCGGCTCGCGGCGCTGGCCGGCGCGAAGGCGAAGGTCGTCGTACCGCTGCACTTCCCCGACGCGCCCGACGTCGCGACCGCCGCCGCGGCCGACCGCGTGTCGCTGCGCCAGCTGCAATCGTGGGAACAGGCCCCCGGCAACAGCAAGCGCCTGCTCGACGCCGGCGTGGAGATCGCGTGGACGACCGCGCGGCTGCGCGACCGCAAGGAGTTCGCGGCGAAAGTGCGCGAGGCGGTGGCGTGCGGCGTCACGGCCGAGCAGGCGTTGGCAGCGCTGACCACGGTGCCGGCCGAGTGGCTCGGCGTCGCCGAGCACTGCGGCACGATCGCGACGGGCAAGCTGGCCAACCTGGTCGTCACCACCGGCGAACTGTTCGCCGAGAAGACCGAAGTGCGCCACGTCTGGGTCGGCGGCACGCGGTTCGTGATCAGCGAAGCGAAGGACCGCGGGCTCGACGGCACCTGGGCGTGGCAGGCTGGCTGGCCGGGTGCGGCACCGGCGAGCGCACCGACGTTGGCGATCGCCGGCGACAAGATCAGCTGCAAGGCCGGCGAGGCGAAGCTCGAGGTCGCGGGCGTCGCCCGCACGCCGACGTCCTTGACCTGCCGGATCAGCGGCAAGGAACTCGGCCAGGACGGCGCGTTCTGGCTGCGGCTGCAGCGGGCAGCGGGCAGCACCGAACTGACCGGCGTCTGCACCGCTCCCGACGGCAGCGCGCGCGAAGTCCGCGCCAGCAAGGCCGAGCCAGCCGTGGCCGACGCCAAAGACGCAGCCGGCGACAAGGAGAAGGACAAGGACAAGGGTGGCGCCAAGGACAAGCCGGCGCCACCGGCGATCGGCCCGCTGCCGACGCCGCTCGGCGGCTACGGCTTCGTGACGCAACCCGCGGCGAGCACGTTCGCGATCGTCGGCGCCACGGTGTGGACCAGCGACGGCCGCGGCAACATCAGCGACGGCGCCGTCGTCGTGCGCGACGGCAAGATCGCGTTCGCGGGCCCACGCGCACAGATGCCAGCGTTGCCGGCCGGCACCACGACGATCGACGGGGCCGGCAAGCACGTGACCCCGGGCGTCATCGACTGCCACTCGCACACCGGCATCTCGCGCGGCGTCAACGAAGGCGGCCAGGCGGTCAGCGCCGAAGTCAGGATCGAGGACGTGATCGATCCCGACGACGTCAACTGGTACCGGCAGCTCGCCGGCGGCGTCACGCTGGTCAACCAGCTGCACGGTTCGGCGAACGCGATCGGCGGCCAGAGCAGCACCACCAAGGTGCGCTTCGGCGCGCTGCACCCCGACGACATGCGTCTGCACGGTGCGCTGCCGGGCATCAAATGGGCGCTCGGCGAGAACCCGCGCCGCGCCAACGGTACGGCCGCGAACCCGCGCTACCCGAACACCCGGATGGGCGTCGAGGCGCTGATCCGCGACCGCTTCGCCGCCGCCGCCAGCTACCGCGCCGAACACGCGGCGTACGCCGCGCTCGCGCCGGCCG
>JBASWX010000056.1:0-4351 GCA_049276695.1 Planctomycetota bacterium | reverse complement strand
GGGTGACACCGTCGACGCGCACCATGAACGCCTTCGCCGCGGCCGCGCCGTAGGCGACGAACGCGCGCTCCGCTCCGTCGCCGCAGCGCTGCAACCGCAGCCCGCCGTCGCCGAGCACACGGGCGTGGTACTCGTGCACCGCGTCGCCGACGCGCACGCGCCAGCGGTCGCCGGTCAGCGCCTCGGCGGTCACTGCGACCGGCTTGCCGTCGCGCACGAACTCGCGCGTGATCTTCATGCGCCGTCCTCGAACAGCCGGAACGATCCGAGCTCCTGCCACACCGCGGTCGAGCCGCTGGCCGCGCCGCCAGCCCGCGCCGCGCCATGACCGGTGCCGCCGCCGTTCGCCAGCGCCTGGCACAGCACCGCCGCCGCCAGCACGTCGTCGCCGGGTGCTTGCTCGCTGCCCGCCGCCAGTTCGGGGCGCTGCTTCAGCATGTCGGTCGAGATCCTCGCGGTGCGGAACGCGGCGTCGTCGACGACGCGCGCCAGGAAGTCGACGTTGGTCGGGATGCCGAGGTAGGCGGTCTCGCGCAGCGCGCGGCTCAACCGTTCGCACGCAGTCGCGCGGTCCGGCGCGTGCACGACCAGCTTCGCCAGCAGCGAGTCGTAGTACGGCGGCACTTCCCACCCGCTGTAGACGCCGCTGTCGACGCGCACGCCCGGACCTTCCGCCTCGCGCACCAGCCGCAGCCGGCCGGCCGCTGGCAGGTAGCCGGCCTCGGGAGCTTCGGCGCAGATGCGCGCTTCGATCGCGTGCCCGCGCGGCCGCAAGTCGCGCCCGGCCAGCAACTGCTCGAGCCGCCCGCCGGCGGCCACGTGCACCTGCAGGTGCACGAGATCGACGCCGGTGACCAGCTCGGTCACCGGGTGCTCGACCTGCAACCGCGTGTTCACTTCGAGGAAGTAGAAGTTGCCCTGCGGGTCGAGCAGGAACTCGGCGGTGCCGGCGTTGTCGTAGCCGACGCGCTTCGCCAACGAGACCGCCGCTGCACCGAGGCGCGCGCGCAGGCCCTCGTCGACGACCGCCGACGGCGCCTCTTCGAGCACCTTCTGGTGGCGGCGCTGCACCGAGCACTCGCGTTCGTGCAGCGACACCACGTGGCCGTGCCGGTCGCCGATCAACTGGATCTCGATGTGGCGGGCCGGGAACACCGCGCGCTCGAGGATCATGCGGTCGTCGCCGAACGACGCCTTCGCTTCGCGGCGCCCCGCCGCCAGCGCTTCGGCGAGATCCTGCTCGCGCTCGACCAGGCGCATGCCGCGGCCGCCGCCGCCGGCACTGGCCTTCACCATCACCGGCATGCCGATCTTCTTGCCGAACGCGATCAACGCCGCGTCGCCGGTGTCCTGCTCGGTGCCCGGGATCACCGGCACGCCCGCCGCGATCGCTTCCTCGCGCGCGGCCTTCTTGCCGCCGAGCCGTTCCATCGCCTCGGGGTTCGGGCCGATGAACACCAGCCCGGCGTCGCGCACCGCGCGGGCGAAGGCGCTGTTCTCGCTGAGGAAGCCGTAGCCGGGGTGGATCGCCTGCGCCCCGGTGCGCTTGCAGGCAGCGAGGATCTTGCCGATGTCGAGGTAGCTCTCGGCCGCGGTGTTGCCACCGAGCGCCACCGCGTGGTCGGCGGCGAGCACGTGCGCGCAGCGCGCGTCGGCGTCGCTGTGCACGGCGACCGCCTCGATGCCGAGTTCGCGCAGGCCGCGGGTCACGCGCAGCGCGATCTCGCCGCGGTTGGCGATCAGCACGCGGCGGAACGGCGGAGTCGGCGGCATCGGGCGGGCACCATAGCGGCGGGCGACCAGCCATCCAGTTGCCATCCGACCTTGGCCGGTTTGTCCTTCTGAGAAGGACAAACTCGTGAGTTTCTCTCCTTCCCAGAAGGACAACTGACCGCCAGCGGCGACGGCGTCGGCGCCCGCTGGCGCGGGTCGTGTGCGAGCCGCGAACGCCGCGGTGCCACAGTCGATCCCATGCGCACCGGGGATGGCCACCAGGTGGACTTCCTCGCCCGTTCGCTGCGCTTCCTCTGCCGGCGCGTGCGTCGCTCAGGCGCCGTTCGTGCCCGGCGGCGCACCGCCGCCGTGGCGTTCGCGCAGCCCGCGGACCACGCGCGCGAACCGCTGGCGCACGTTGGCCTCCGCTTCGCCGAGCTGTTCGGCGATCGCCGCGAACGACAGCCCACGCATGCGCAATCGCACGATGTCCCGGTACGGCGGTGCTCCGGCACCCTCGCCCGCTGGAACGGGACGTCGTAGTCGCCGTTCGGCTCCGGAACCAGCGGCCTTGCGCGCGCGGCGGTCGGACTGCCGAACGGCGACGGGTCGGCGGCGGCTCCTTCGCCACCGCAGGCGGCGTGCCGGCAAATCGCATCGCGCGCTGGAACGGCGCTTCGTGGTCCGCCTTCGGCACGGGCACGGATCAGGAGGTCTACGCGGTGGCCGTGCGCGGCAACGGCAGCATCCTGGTCGGCGGGCAGTTCCAAGTCGCCAACGGCAACCTCTCGCCGTTCTTCGCCGAGATCACGACCACGTGTCCAGCCACCGCCGTCGTCTCGGGGCCGGGCTGCACGGGTGCCGGCGGCCCGAACGTGCTGACCGCGACGGCGCTGCCGTGGCTCGGCTCGACGTTCCGCGCGCGCGCGACCGGCCTGCCGCCGTTGTCGTTCGCGCTGATCGCGAGTGGTGTGACGCCGATCGCGCTGCCGCTGACTGCTCTGTTCCCACAAGGGCTTCCCGGTTGCTCGGCATGGGTGCTCGCCGACGTCATCGACATCGCGCTGCCGGTCGCAGGCGCGGTCGCGACGCAGGTGGCGGTGCCGAACACCGCCGCGCTCGTCGGTGCGACCTTCCACCAGCAGGTGCTGCCGTTCGTGTTCGATCTGTCCGGCAACCTGATCGAACTGACGAGCACCAACGCGCTGACGATGACGCTCGGCGCGTTCTGACGAGCTCGTCGTTTCACGACGCGCGGGCTCTACCATCCCGCGACCGTGAGCCCGACCACTCCGCCGACACCGCGCGAACCCGAGATCGAGGCGCTGGCGAAGTTCGCGCGCAGCGGCCTGTGGGTGCTGCGGCGCGTGTTCTGGTGCGCGGGCGCGTTCGCAATCGGCTGGTCGCTGTTCGCACCGGGCGGCGCGGCAACGGGCGACTCGGCGGGAACGACCGCACGGTTCCACGTCGTGTGGCTGTGCGGGGGCCTGCCGCTGGTGCTGCCGGTCGGCTGGCTGTTCGGCCGCGGCCGCTGGCTCGCGCTCGCTGCCGGCGTCGCACTGTGGTTCCTGCCGAGCCTGTTGGTGGCGGCCGATCCGGAGTACGGCTTCCTGCTGCGCATGTTCGCGAGTCTGGTCGCGTGCGCGACGCTGCTGGTCTGGCGCACCCTGTGGAACCTCGGCTCGGCAACGGGCGCCGACGGCCGCTCCAGGGATTGACGAGTCTGCTCGCCGCCGCGCGTTCCTCGCGCACGGTCGCCCACGCTTTTCCGCGCCAGCTGTAACCGCCGGCGGTTTCCGGGCACTGATGCAGTGGTGCGCCGCGTGTGCTGGGCACCAGCAAGGAGAACCGAGTGCTACCATGCCCACGATGCGTCCGCCGACCGTCACGACCGCCGAGCAACTCCTCAAGCTGCACGATCCGCCCTGGCGGCACGAACTCGTGCGCGGGGAGCTGCGCACCATGAGCCCGGCCGGTCATCCGCACGGCGACGCCTGCATCGTGCTCGGGTCGCTGCTCCACTGTCATGCGCGGGCGGCGAAGATCGGCAAGGTCTACGGAAATGACACGGGGTTCGTGTTGGCCCGCAAGCCAGACACCGTGCTGGCGCCAGATCTGGCTTTCGTCAGCAAAGGGCGCCTGCCAAGACGCGGATCTGACGGCTTCTACGAGGGTCTACCCGACCTGGCGGTCGAAGTGCGGTCCCCGCGGGACTCTCGCCGGAGCATTCTGCGCAAGGCGCGCGAATGGCTCGAACATGGCTGTCGCGGCGTGTGGATCGTCGACCCGAAGGCACAGTCGGTGACCGTGCTGAAACCAGGCTCCGATGTCGTCACCTTGGGTATCGACGACACCCTGACCGGTGACGAGCTGGTGCCCGGCTTCGAAGTGTCGGTGCGCGAGATCTTCGCCGACCTGGAGCCCTGACGTTCGCCGCCGCATCGGCGCCGGTACCGCGGTCGTCGCAGAGTACGCGTACGAGGAACACGGGGTTGCCAGCAACCCGCACCTGCCCGACCATGCCGGCCGCCCCGCCTCGCCGCATGCTCCGTCGCCGCTCTGCCGCCCTGCTCCCCGCCCTGCTGGCCGGCGTCGCCGCGGCCCAGTGCCCGCCCGGTGCGCCGATGCCGCGCGACAC
>JBASWX010000055.1:0-3204 GCA_049276695.1 Planctomycetota bacterium | reverse complement strand
CCGTCGGTCAGCGCGACGACGTCGAACAGCGCACCTTCGGCCAGGCCGTGCACGCGGCCGGCGGCGATGCGCAGGCCCTTGCCCGCGCGATCGACACGGAACCCGGGCAACGGCGGCGTCACGTCGTTGCCGAACACCGGTCGATCGATCGCGCCGACGGCGCTGACGCTCTGGTCCGGCCGGTTGCCGCCGCCGGCGACGCGCGCGCGCACGCGCTCCACCAGCGCGCGCCACGACGTTCCGGGCGCCAGCGCGTCGAGCGCTTCGGTGAGGAACCACGACAGCGTGCCGAACGACTGCTCGCCGACCTTGATCTCGCCGGCTTCCTGGTGCTCGGCGCAGGCGGCGATGTGCACGTAGGACAGGCGTTCGGAATCGTCGCCCTCGTCGTCGTCGAACCGCGGCACCGGGCGCGGCCAGAACGGCGCCAGCGCGTCGGCGTCGAGTGGCCGGTTGCCGTCGGCGACGCGCCGGATGCCCGGCTCGGGCCCGGACCCGCTGCCGCGGACCGCGCCTGCCGAGTGGCAACAGTCGGTCACCACCAGGACCTGGTCGGTGCGCTGCACCAGCACGCGCACCAGCGAGTGCAGCTCGTCGTCGGTGATGTCGTAGGCGCCGGTGAAGTCCTGTTCGCGGCTGTCGTACGCGATCAGCGTGTTGTCGAACGCGCCATCGCCGATGTCTTCGGTCTTGCTGCTCTCGACGCCGCTCAGGTCGAAGGTGCGCGAGCCGTGGCCGCTGAACCAGAACACCACCTTGGTGCCCTTGCCGGCGCGCGCGATCAGGTGGTCGTGGAACGCCCGCACGATGCCGGCGTGCGTGGCGTCGCTGCCGGTCAGCGTCCGGATGTCGGCCGCAGGGAAGCCGAAGCGCTCGACCAGTACCTGGCGGGCGCGGTTGACGTCGGCCTCGGGGCCGGCGAGATCGGGCACCGTGCCGAGGCGCGGCTGGGCATAGCGGTTGATGCCGACGAGCAGGGCGAGCGCGCGCGGTGGCGCCCCGGGTTCGACACCGCGGGCCGGGTCCTGCGCCGTCCCTCCGAGAGATCCACAGCCTGCGACCAGGGCCACCAGCAGCGCGCTCGCGGCGCGGCGCTGGCGGCGGCCGATCGGACCTGTCGTGGCGCTCATGCCCGGCATCCTACCGGCGTGCCCGGCGCGCTCAGGCGGCTGGTTGCGGCGACGGTTGTTGACGGCGGCCTCGGAGCCCGCGATGGTGGTTCGCCCCGGCGCCACGGGGGCGCAGCTACGGCCTTGCCGGCCGGTTCCCGGGCACTCCGCATTCCCCGATCGATTCCCAGAGCGACCACCATGACCGAAGCGACGACGATCCAGGTCGGGCAGATCGTGCCCGAGTTCGAGATGGAGACCTACCTGCCGAAGACCGAGTCGTTCGGCAAGTTCAGCCTTGCCGACGCGAAGAAGGCCGGCAAGTGGACTGTGCTGGTCTTCTACCCCGCCGATTTCACCTTCGTGTGCGCCACGGAATTCGCGGCGCTCGCCGACCAGTATGCGGACCTGCAGAAGCTCGGCTGCGAGGTGCTCACGGTCAGCACCGACACCAAGTTCACGCACCTGGCGTGGCGCCGGCACGAAGGCGAACTGGAGAACGTGAGCTACCCGATGGCCGCCGACCCGACCGGCAAGGTGAGCCGGATGTTCGGCGTCTACCTCGAGGCCGCCGGCGTCGACCTGCGCGGCACCTTCGTCATCGGCCCCGACGGCAAGCTGCACGGCAGCGAGGTCAACTTCCTCAACATCGGCCGCAACATGGCGGAGCTGACCAGGAAGGTCGCTGCGTGCGTGCACTTCAGCAAGCTGCCGGAAGAAGCCTGTCCTGCGAACTGGAAGAAGCCCGGCGACAAGTCGCTGAAGCCGGGCCCGAAGCTGGTCGGCAAGGTCAAGGAAGCGATGAAGGGCTGAGCCGGAGCGCGCCGGCCCGTGCGCCTGTCCGCACGCTTGCTCCCGATTGCGCTGCTGCCGCTGCCGGGCGTCGCCCAGGCGCAGGCGGCAGAGCCGACGCCGGACACCGTCGCGGTCACCAACGGCGAGCAACTGCACGCCGCAGTGCAGGCGGCGAAGCCCGGCACCCGGATCGCGATCGCGCCCGGCGACTACCGCGGCGGCTTCGCCTTCACCGGCCTGCGCGGTGCAGCGGGCAGCCCGATCGTGCTCGCGGCCGCCGACCCGACTTCCCCGCCGCGCTTCGTCGGCGGCAGCACCGGCCTGCACCTGGTCGATCCGCGCTTCGTCGAACTGCACGACCTGGCGTTCACCGGTGCTGCCGGCAACGGCGTCAACGTCGACGACGGTGGCCGCTCCGACGCCGCGCCGCGCGGCCTCGTGCTGCGCGGGCTGCGCATCAGCGACGTGGGGCCGCGCGGCAACTGCGACGCGATCAAGCTGTCGGGGTTGACCGGGTTCCGGGTCGAGAACTGCACGCTCGAACGGTGGGGCATCGGCGGCGGCAGCGGCATCGACCTGGTCGGTTGCCGCGACGGCGTGCTCGCCGGCAACACGCTGCGCCATGCCGCCGACGCACGGGCGACGGGCGGCAACGGCATCCAGGCCAAGGGCGGCAGCAGCCGGCTGGTGCTGCGCGGCAACCGTTTCGAGCACGCCGGCAGCCGCGCGGTCAACCTGGGAGGCAGCACCGGTCTCGAGTTCTTCCGGCCGCCGCTGGCGCAGTGGCCCGGCGACGAACGCTGGGAAGCCGCCGACCTGCTGGTCGAGGGCAACGTGTTCGTCGGCAGCGATGCGCCGATCGCGTTCGTCGGCGTCGATGGCGCCACCGTGCGCTTCAACACGCTGGTCGACCCGGGGCGCTGGACACTGCGCATCCTGCAGGAGGCCAGAGCACCCGGTTTCGTGCCGTGCCGGCGCGGCCAGTTCACCGACAACGTGGTCGTGTTCCGGGCCGCCGCGTGGGCCAGCGGCGGCGTCAACGTCGGGCCGGGCACCGCACCCGAGACGTTCACGTTCGCGCGCAACGCCTGGTACTGCCGCGACGACCCGGACCGCAGCAGGCCGTCGCTGCCGCGGCCCGAGCAGGACGGTCTCTACGGCGTCGACCCGTGCCTCGACGCCGGGTTGCGCGTCGGGGCGCAGAGCCGGGTCCGCGGTCGCGGTGCGGACGCCGCGCCCGATCCTGCGCGCGCTCGCTGACGATGGGTCACCTGCCGAAGCAAGCGCCGCGCTCGCGGGC
>JBASWX010000054.1:0-2994 GCA_049276695.1 Planctomycetota bacterium | reverse complement strand
AAGGGGCGCTGACCGCGATGCGCAGCGCCTGCGCCCGGCACCGCGGCAACCTGTACGTGCACCTGCAGGCGGCGGCGATGTTCGACCGTCAGGCGCTGTTCGACGAAGGGGCGCGCGAGCACGAGGTCGCCCGTGCCTTGCAGCCAACTGGCAAGGTTGGCGCCCCGGCGACCGCAATCGACCTCGACGGCCTCGGCAACTTCCTCGGCGATGTCGATCGCGTGCTGCGCAGCCTCGAGCCCCCGCGCGAACCCGCCCGCACGGCGCCGGGGCACCGGTAGCACCGGGCCGGGTTCCAGGATCGGGACCGATCGCGCGCCCCGGGCGGACCGGCGCCCGTTGCCACGCTCCGGTCGGCTACTATTGTCCGCCGCAAGCCGTCCCGGTGACGGCCCCCCCTGCGCCGATGCGTGCCCGCGACCTGACGATCCTCTGTGGTGCCCTGTGCCTCGTGGCGCTCGCTGGCATCGCGCTGTTCGCGCAGGACACGCACGCCGAAGAACTGACGCCCGGTCCGGGACCGGCATCCACGCCGCTGGCCGCGCCGTCGTCGGCCGCCACCGACGCCGGGCCGGTCGCCGCCGCAGTCGCCGACCTCGCTGCGATCCGCGGGCAACGCGGCGGCGGTCCGGTCGATACCGCCGGCTGGACCAAGGGCATGGTCAAGGGCGACATCCGGCTCGCGGTGTCGGTGCTCGATCGCCTCGGCGCGATCTCGATCATCGTCGAGGAAGCGCGCCGCGCGATCGACGCCAATGGCTCGTTCCAGCGGCCGGTGCGCATGGTGGTGCCGGTCGAGCGCGGCCGCGGCACGCCGACCTTCGAGGTCAGCGACATCCCGTTCTCGGCCTACCCCTACGTGGTCACCGTGCACGCGGCCGGGCTGAACGGCAGTTCGCGCACCCTGACGATCGACGCCAAGACGCCGTTCGTCGACGACGTCGTGCTCGAGATCACGCCGGGAGCACCGCTGTCGGTGCTGGTGCGCGACCAGGACGGCACCCCGTTCACGGGACTCGACGTGCGCGCGCTGCCGGTCGGATCTCCCGCCGACCGCCACCCCCACCAGGGCACCACCGACAACTTCGGCAGCCTGGTGTTCGATCCGGTGCTGGCCGGCGACTACCAGATCCTGGTCCACCACCAGAACCAGGCGCTGCTCGAACCGCAGACGATCACCGTGCAGCCCGGCATGACCGGCCCGCACGCCAAGGTGCAGGGCCAGAGCCTGCCGTTGACGATCCCGCGCGGCGAACCGGTGCGGCTGCTGGTGCACGACCGCGCCGGCTACGGCATCGCCGGTGCCGCGGTGACGGCGACGATGACCGACCGCATCCGTCTGACGACGCGCGAAGCGGCGACCGACCAGGGCGGCATCCTCGAGTTCACGCACCTGCAGCCCGGCACCTGGCACTTCCGCGTCACCAAGGACCGGTTCGACGTGTGGGACCGCCAGGTCACCGTGCGCGCGCACCAGGATGCGCTGCAACTCGACGTCACGCTGGTGCCGAGCCGCTGACCGGCCACCCCGGGGTGCAACCGCCGGAGCCGTCGCTTCCGGTGCGCCAACGGTCGGGCTAGAGTCGGGCCCGCACGCATGGGGCAACCGCTCGTCGACCTGCAGACCATCGACTTCACCCAGGCCGTCGTCAGCGACGACGAACTGCGCGTGTATCTGCCGCACGCCTTCGAGTTCCGGCTGCTCGACCGCGTGTGCCACTTCGATCGCGAACGCAGCCTCGCCGTCGGCTTCAAGGACTGGGACGAGAACCCGTGGTGGGCCCGCGGCCACGTGCCGGGCCGGCCGTTGATGCCGGGCGTGCTGATGATCGAAGGGGCGGCGCAGATCGCGACCTTCCTGCTCAAGCAGCAGACCGGCTGGGGGCGCGATCGCATGGTCGGCCTCGCCGGCCTCGACGACGTGCGCATCCGCGGCCAGGTGGTGCCGCCGGCGCGGGTCTGCTTCGTCGCCGGCAACGTCGTCACCTCGGGCCGGCGCCTGGCCAAGATGGACGCGCAGGTGTTCTGCAACGGCCAGATGACGATGGAGATGCGGGTCATGGGAGTGATGCTGTGACGCTCCGCCCCTGCTGGCGACAGGGATGAGCCTGCCGCCGTTGCCGCGCTGGTTCTGGCTGCTGCCGGTCATCGCTCTGGCCGCCTGGTGGCCGATCGACCCGGCCTGGCAGAGCGACGACTACCTGGCGCTGCACTACGTGCAGGACGGCCGCGCCGTGCTGCGCGACTTCGTCGGCCCGCAGTACGGCGCAACTGGCGTGTGGTCGTTCTACCGGCCGCTGATCACCGCCAGCTTCTGGTTCGAACACCTGCTGGCGGGCGCGTCGCCGCTGCTGTCGCACGCCAGCAACGCCGCCGCCCACGCGCTGTCGGCGCTGCTGCTGGCCCTGATCTGGCGGCGCTTCCTCGGCACCGGCGCGGCGTGGCTCGCGGGGCTGTGCTGGGCGGTGTCGCCGACCCACGTCGGCGCCATTGCGTGGGCCGCCGGCCGCGTCGACAGCCACTCGACGGTGTGGTGCCTGCTGGCGGTGTGGTGCGCGCTGCTTGCCCAGGAACGCCGCGTCGGCGCCGGCCGCGGGGCGCAGTGGCCAACCGCGCTGGCGACGCTGGCCGCACTCGCCAGCAAGGAGGCCGCAATCGTCGTTCCGGCCCTGGCCACGCTGTGCCTCGCCGTCCGGGAGCAGGCGCCGTCGGCGACAGCACGTCTGCGCGCCGGCCTGCGCGGCGCTGCCGGCAGCTGGCTCGTGCTGCTGCTGTGGCTGCCGTTCCGGTGGCTCGTACTCGGCAAGCTCGGCGGCTATGCCGCGGCGGCGTTCGACCCGGTCGCCACCACGACTGGCTTCGGCAAGGGGTTGCTGGACTTCGCCAGCCCGGGCCGCTGGATCGGACCGCCGCCGGCGCTGGCGGACGCGCCGAGTCTGTGGTTGCTCGCCGGCGGCGCGCCCGTCGCGCTCGGCCTGCTGCTCGGCGCGTGGC
>JBASWX010000053.1:0-15947 GCA_049276695.1 Planctomycetota bacterium | reverse complement strand
ACCCCGCCCGCGGGGTCGACGACGCCGATGCGCCACGGCCCGTCCCGGCCCTTGTCGCCGCGGCACAGCACCTCGCCGGTGATCTCGAGGTAGAGACCCTGCAGGCGCAGTGGTTCGAGCCGCGCCGCGATCGCGTCGGCGGCGGCGCCGGCAACGATGCCGTCGAGGTCGAACTGCACGTCGCGCCGCGCCTTCACCACCGCCCCGTCGCGCACGAGCACGCGCCGGTAGTCGATGCGTTCGCGCGCGGCTGCGGCCGCCGCCGGATCGAAGCCGTGCGCCGGGTCGCGCTTCGCCGCGCGGTACAGGTCGGTCAGCGGCTTCACCGTCGGATCGAACGCGCCGCCGGTCGCCGCGGCGACGTCGAGCGCCTGCTGCAGCACCGCCGCGAAGCGCTGGCTGACCGGGAACGGTGCTTCGCTGGCGTGCGCGTTGACGCGCACGATCTCGGAGTCCGGCCGCCAGTTGCTGAACGTCGCGTCGAACGCGGCGAGTTCCCCGGCGACGATCGCCTGCACCGCGGCGAGGTCGGCGGCGCCGACGACCTTCACTTCGTACGTCGAGCCCATCGCCTGCCCGCCGAACGACTGCACGCCATCGCCCCCACTGCAAGCCGCGAGCGGCAGGAACAGCGTGGTGACGATCAGGGCGCGCACGTCACCGCATGGTAGGGCCGACCGTGCCCCAGCTCGACTGCCGGATAGGATCGCGCCGTGCCCGCACCTGCCGCCGAACCCGGCCAAGCACCGCAGCCAATGGCAGGTCACCGGCGGCACCGCCGCGGTCGCCGGGCACTGCTGGTGCTGCTGGCGATCGCGATGGTGCTCGTCGCCGACGTTGCCGGCACCGCGCTGCTGCGCGCGTCCGGGCTGTACACGCCGGCGGCGCGCACCGAGGCCGCGTTCCGCCGGCCCGACCCGGTCTACCATCACGGCCTGCGCTCCAACATCAGCAGCACCGACGGCGGCCGCTGGGGCCAGATCGCCTACCCGATCCACACCAACTCGCTGGGGTTCAAGGACCGCGCGGTGCGCGAGGTGAGCAGGCAGACGACCGGCCGGCGCGTGCTGCTGATCGGCGACTCGTTCACCGAGGGCGTCGGCTGCGCGTTCGAGGACACCTTCGCCGGCATCCTGGCGCGCGAACTCGGCAAGCAGCAGATCGAAGTGCTGAACGCCGCCTGCGTCACCTACTCGCCGGTGATCTACCGGCGCAAGGTCCAGCACCTGCTCGAAGTCGAAGGCCTGACCTTCGACCACCTGGTCGTCTGCCTCGACCTCTCGGACATCGTCGACGAGATCAAGTACTACCGGCTCGACGAGCACGGCAACGTCGTGATGCGCGCCGACACGTTCAGTGCGCAGGCCAAGCAGTTCGTCGCCGAGCGCACGATCCTGATGCGCGCGATCCGCGAAGGCTTGCACGCGCTGCGCGAGGGCAGCCGCGACGGCGACCGCGGCGTCGTCGACCACGAACGCTCGTCGTGGACCCGGGTACCGGCGCTGTGGGCGAAGTACGGCGAACCGGGCCTGCGCTCGGCGGCGACGCACCTCGACGGGCTGCGCGAACTGCTGGCGGCGCGCGGGATCAAGATGACGCTGGTCGTCTACCCGTGGCCCGACCAGATCCTGAACGGGGAACGCGAGTGTGCGCAGGTCACGTACTGGCGCGACTGGACCGCGCAGCGCAGCGTCGCGTTCGTGAACTGCTTCCCGGCCTTCCTCGACGCGGGCCCCGCCGCCGAAGTCATCGACCGCTACTTCATCAGCAAGGACATGCACTGGAACGCGGCCGGCCATGCGCGCATCGCCGAGGTGCTGCTGCGCGAGTTGCAGCCCTGACCGGCCGGCGACCACGGGACCGTCGCGCCGCGAGGCCGGCCGTTCCATACTGAGCGCCGATGACCCACGAGCTGATGGTCGGTCTGACCGTGACCGACGACGCAACCTACCAGCAGTACCGCGACGCGATGGCGCCGCTGCTGGCCGCACACGGCGGCGGGTTCCGCTACGACTTCACGATCGCGAAGGTGCTGAAGTCGGCGAGCGACCATGCGATCAACCGCGTGTTCGCGATCTACTTCGCCAGCCGGGCGCAGTGCGACGCGTTCTTCGCCCATCCGGACTACCTGGCGATCAAGGCGCGCTACTTCACTCGCGCAGTCGCCGGCACGACGATCTTCGGCGCCTGGGAACGCTGACCGGCCGGCGCGTGCCGGCCGGCGCGGTGGCCGTTGATCAGCCGCCGAAGTCGTCGAAGCGGATCATGTCCTTCTCGACGCCGAGGTCCGCGAGCATCTTCTGCACCGCGGTGTTCATCATCGGCGGGCCGCACAGGTAGAACTCGATCTCGTCGACGTTCGGGTGGCTCTTCAGGTAGTTGTCGAACACGACCTGGTGAATGAAGCCCTTGAAGCCGGTCCAGTTGTCCTCCGGTTGCGGCTCCGACAGCGCGACGTGGTACTTGAAGTTCGGGAACTGCTTCTCGATCGCCTCGAACTCGTCGGTGTAGAACATCTCGCGCTTGCTGCGCGCGCCGTACCAGTAGCTGACCTTGCGCTTCGTCTTCTCGGTGTGGAACAAGTGGAAGATGTGGCTGCGCAACGGCGCCATGCCCGCACCACCGCCGATGTAGAGCATCTCGCGGTTGGTCTTGTTGATGTGGAACTCGCCGTACGGGCCCGAGATCGTGATCTTGTCGCCCTTCTTCAGCGAGAACGTGTAGCTCGAGCAGACGCCGGGATTCAGGTGCATCTGCTTGGGCGGCGGCGTGGCGATGCGGATGTTGAGCATCACCATGTTGCCCTCGGCCGGATGGTTGGCCATCGAGTAGGCGCGGAAGATGTCGGTCGGGTTGTTGGCGACGAGGTCCCAGAACTTGAAGCGGTCCCAGTCGCCGCGGAAGCGTTCGGCGACGTCGAAGTCCTTGAACTTCAGGTTCTGGTACGGCGGCACGTCGATCTGGATGTAGCCGCCCGACTCGAAGTGGATGGTCTCGCCCTTCGGCAGGTCGAGCACCAGTTCCTTGATGAACGTCGCGACGTTGTCGTTGGAGCGCACTGTGCAGGTCCACTTGCGGATGCCGAACACCGCGTCCGGCACCTTGACCTTCATCGGCCCACGCACCTTGACCTGGCACGACAGTCGCCAGCCTTCCTTGGCTTCGGCTCGTTTGATGTGCGTCAGTTCGCTCGGCAGGATGTCGCCGCCGCCTTCGAAGACCTGGCACTTGCACATCGCGCAGGAGCCTTTGCCGCCGCACGCCGACGGCAGGAAGATCTTCTGGTTGGACAGCGCGAGCAGCAGGTTGCTGCCGACGTCGACCTCGGGCGACTTCGCCGGGTCATCGTTGATCAGCAGCTTGACCTTGCCCTTCTTGACGAGCTTCCTCTCGCAGAACATCAGCACCAGCACCAGCAGCACGATGACTGCGGTGAGGGCCAGCACGCCGGTCAGGATCGTCGTGAACATCGCGTGGTGACTCGCTCGCTCAGATTCCCGAGAAGGTCATGAACGCCATCGCGACCAGCCCGGTCGTGATGAAGGTGATGCCGAGGCCGCGCAGGGGTGCCGGGATGTTCGCGGTGCGCATGCGCCACCGGATCGTCGCCATGCTGACGATGGCCAGCGCCCAGCCCGCCCCGGAGCCGAAGCCGTAGACGACCGACTGCGTGAAGTCGTATTTGCGTTCGTACATGAACAGCGAGCCGCCAAGGATCGCGCAGTTGACGGCGATCAACGGCAGGAAGATGCCGAGCGCGGCGTAGAGCTTCGGGCTGAACTTGTCGACCGCCATCTCCACCACCTGGGTGACCGCGGCGATCGACGCGATGAAGGTCAGGAACTGCAGGTAGCCGAGGTCGCTGTCGGGGATGCCGGCCCACGCCAAGGCGCCTGGACCGAGCACATACGCCTGCAGCGCCCAGTTCATCGGCACCGTCAGCACCTGCACGAAGATCACCGCGATGCCCAGCCCGATCGCCGAGTCGACGCGCTTGCTGACCGCGAGGTAGCTGCACATCCCGAGGAAGAACGACAGCAGGATGTTCTCGACGAAGATCGACTTCAGCAGCACGCTCATCAGCGGCTCGTCACTGAACAACGCGAACATGGCGGTCATGGGTCACTTCTCCGAGTAGCCCGAGATCGAGCGTTGGATCCACACGATGATGCCGAGCAGCACGAACGCGCCGGGCGCCAGCACCATCAGCCCGTTGTTGACGTAGCCGGCGTCGTACAGCGCTTGCGGCACCACCGGCATGCCGAGCAGCTTGCCCGAGCCGAGGATCTCGCGGATCGTGCCGACCACCGCGAGGATCCACATGTAACCCAGGCCATTGCCGATGCCGTCGAGGAAGCTGCGCCACGGCGGGTTGCCCATCGCGTACGCCTCGAGCCGGCCCATCACGATGCAGTTGGTGATGATCAGCCCGACGAAGACCGACAGCTGCTTGCTGAGGTCGAACATGTAGGCGCGCAGGAACTGGTCGAAGATGATGACCACGCCCGACACGACCACCAGCTGCACGATGATGCGGATCTTGTTGGGGATGAAGCCGCGGATGCAGCTGATCAGCACGTTGGACAGCGCGGTCACCAGCGTCACGCCCAGCCCCATGATCAGCGCCTTGTCGAGGCGTGTAGTCACCGCCAGCGAACTGCAGATGCCCAGGATCTGGAACGCGATCGGGTTGTTGTCCCACAGCGGGTCCTTGAGGACCTTGCGTTCGTCGGGTCCGAACAGGTTGGCCTTCTTCGGCGGGGTCGCTACGGCGGTCATGGGTGCCTCGCGCGGGTTGGTCTACTTCTTCTTCTTCCAGTAGCGGGACAGGAACGACTTGAACGCGGTCAGGTCGGCGCGCACGAACCGGTTCACGCCGTTGCAGGTGATCGTCGCGCCCGACAGGCCGTCGACATAGTGCGCCTTCTCGTTGGCGATGCTGGCGTCGACCTTGCCCTTCTTGACGGTGATGCTGACCAGCTTGCCCTGCTCGTCGAGGATCGTCTTGCCCGGCCACTGGGCCTTCCACGACGGGTTGTCGACCTCGCCACCGAGGCCCGGCGTCTCGGCGTGCTGGTAGAAGGTCAGGCCGCGGATCGTGTTGGCGTCCTTCTCGAGGGCCAGGTAGCCGTAGAGCGTGCTCCACAGGCCCTTGCCCGAGATCGGCAGCACGAACGTCTCCTCGGCGCCCTTGGCGTCGACACCGACCGCGATCGCGCGGTAACGCGCCTTGTCCTTCGGGTCCTTCATCGCGGCGACGTCGGCCGGGGTCTTCGCCGGATCGACGGCGCCGGTCTCGAGGTCGACCACCTGCTCGCGCACGCGCTGCTTGTACAGCGCTTCCAGTTCCGGCCGCGACCGCAGGTCGCCTTCCTGGACCAGGCCGGCCGCCATCATCACGTTCTTCTGGCGGTCGAACTCGGCGGCGGCCTCCTGGGCCGGCTTCAGCGCCGTCGCCGTCGCCGCGAGGCCAGCGCTGATCACGACGCAGACCGCGACCGCGAAGCCGAGCACGTAGCCGTTGCTGTTGACGTTCATGAGCGGGCCATCCGGCGCTTGATGTTGGCGGCGACGACGAAGTGGTCGATGCCCGGCGCGAACGCGTTCAGCAGCAGGATCGCCAGCATCGTGCCTTCAGGGTACGCCGGGTTGATCGTGCGCACGAGGATCGTCACGAAGCCGCACAGCGCCCCGTAGATCCACTTGCCGGTGCGCGTCTCCGGCGAGCTGACCGGATCGGTCGCCATGAACACGATGCCGAACAGGAAGCCGCCGCACAGCAGGTGCTCCCACGGCGCCAGCGACAGGATGCCGACCTCGGCACCGCTGAGCGACTTCATCAGGAACGCGCTGCCGAGCAGGCCGAGCACGCCGCCGGCCATCACCCGCCACGACCCGACGCCGGTGAAGACCAGCCAGAACGCGCCCAGCAGCACGCACAGCTTGCTCATCTCGCCAGCACTGCCGGCCATGTTGCCGAAGAACATCGCCTGGTGGCTGAAGCCGGCGTTGGCGAGCGCCTGCGAGGCACCGAGCGCGGGCTCCATGCTGGCGGACGCCTTGGCGACCGCGAGCGCGGTCGGCGCCGACCAGCCGTCGATCAGGCTGCCCGGCACCCCGGTCGGCGACTGGTTGCCGGCGACCCACACCATGTCGCCCGACATCTGCGCCGCGAACGCGAAGAACAGGAACGCGCGCACCAGCAGCGCCGGGTTGAAGACGTTCATGCCGGTGCCGCCGAACACTTCCTTGCCGAGCACCACCGCGAACGCGACGCCGATCGCGAGCTGCCACAGCGGGATCGACGGCGGCACGATCAGCGCGATCAGCATGCCACTGACCAGGTAACCCTCGGACACCTCTTCCTTGCGGATCACCGAGAACAGCACCTCGATGCCCAGGCCGGCGCCGTAGCTGACGATCAGGATCGGCAGCATGCGCTGCAGCCCGAACACAACGGTGTCGAACGCCGTGACGGCGCCGATCGCCGGCGCGCCGAGCAGCCACTGCAGCCAACCGGTCACGTAGCCATCGGCGTTGACCTTGCCCGCCTTCCCCATCGCGTCGATGGCGTGGAAGTGCTGCGCCCCGGTGTTCCAGATCGCCCACAGCAGGCACGGCAGCAGCGCGATGATCACCGTGTTCATCACGCGCTTGAGGTCGACGTAGTCGCGCACGTGCACGCGGCTCGGCCCGGTGCGGTGGTCGGGCGCGAACAGGAAGGTCTCGAACGCGTCGAACAGCGGCCACAGCTTGTGGAAGCGGCTGTCCTTGGCGTGGTACAGCTGGCGCTGCTTCTCGATCAGGTTGCGCAGGAACTGCACGGCTCAGTTCTCCTTCTCGTACATGTCGAGACCCTGGCGGATCACCTGGCCGACGTCGATCTTGCACGGATCGACGAACGTGCACAGCGCGACGTCTTCCTCGGTGACCTCGAGCAACCCGAGCTTCACCGCTTCCTCGAGGTCGTTGGCCTGGATCGCACGCACCAGGTAGCTCGGGTGGATGTCCAGCGGCGTCACGCCTTCCCACGCGCCGATGTTGACGATCGGCCGGTGGCCGCCGTTCAGCCTCGCGTCGACGACGTGTGCCTGCTTCGGCAGCAGCCACGAGAACACGCTGCGGTGCCAGCTCAGCTTGCCGAACTGCGGCAGCGCCCAGCCGAACAGGTCGCGAGCGCCGGTGCCTTCGGGGATCACCGTCAACGTCTTGTTGAAGAAGCCCAGGCAGCCGTCCTGGCCGACGACGTTGCCGTGCAGCACGGTGCCGTTGATGACCCGCACGTCGCCTGCGAACGGCTTGCCGCCGTTGCACGCCGCGACCTCGCCGCACGCGCGGACCCGGAAGTGCTTCTTCGCCGGCGCCGCACTGCCGGCGAGCGCCACCACGGTCTTCGCCGGAAACCGACCGGTGCGCGCCCACTCGCCGATGCGCGCGAGGTCCTGCACGGTCAGCGTCCACGCCACCTCGCCGGTCTTCAGCGGGCGGATGCAACTGATGTGGGTGCCGACCAGCCCCGCCGGGTGCGGGCCGGCGAAGTCGTGCACTTCGCAACCCCGCAGGTCGCGCAGTTCCGACTGGTGGTCGCCGGCGGCGCGCAGCGTCAGGTAGACCTTGCCGCGGGTCAGCTTCTGCAGCAGGTCGAGGCCGGCCTGCAGTTCCGCCTTGCGGCCCACGACCGCGAGGCACGGGTCGGCCGCCAGCGGCGCGCTGTCCATGCCGTTGACGAAGATCGCGGCCGGCTCCTTCTGGCTCTGCGCCATCTTGCCGACCGGACGCTGCCGCAGCAGTTGCCACAGCCCGGCGTTCTTCAGCGCCTTGACCACACTGTCGCGATCGGCGCCGGGCCGACCCTGATCGGCGAACTCCTCCTTGCCGCCGCGCGCAACCGCGTTGTCGACCACGACGCGCAGCAGGAAGCGCCGCTCGCCGAAGTCGAGGCGCTGCACGGTGCCGGTCACCGGCGAACACCAGACCAGATCGCGGTCGAGCTTGTCGAGGAACAGCGGCTGGCCGGTCTTCACGGCGTCGCCTTCCTTGACCAGGGCCTTCGGCTTGATGCCGGGGAACTCGGCGGTGTCGAGGCAGACGCGCGCCGGTTCGGCGGCGTCGACCACGACCGGCTCGGGGCGGCCGGCGAGCGGCAGGTCGTAGCCGCGCTGGATCGTGTGGGTCGTCATCCTGGTGCCGGGAACGGAGTCGCGCGGGAGCCGGCCGGGGTCAGCGTGGGCAAGCGGACGGCGGCTCGGGCTGATCCGCCGTCTTGCCGCAGCGCTGGCAACTGCCGTCGGGGCTCATCCCGCCGCACGACCCGCTGAGCCGGCGCCCGCCGACGGCGAGCAGCACGATCGCCAGCACGGGCACCGTGATGACCAGGATGGGGAGAAGGACGGACGACACCGGCTACCGCGAAAAAGGGAGCGAAAGACGATAGCAACCGCGGCGCCGGAATCGAGGGCGCGGACCGGGCACCGTCGCCGGCTCAAAGGCACGTCAAGAACCCGTCTGCGGCTGGCGCCAGGCCCCCTTCGCAGCTACCGCCGCCGTGCGACGAGGTCGCACAACCCGCGCAGTGTGTTGCAGTTTCGCAGGTTGACGTCGTCGTCGCCGAGACGCACCTGGAACCGCCGCTCCAGGAACTCGACGACCTCGACCACGCCGGCCGAATCGATGATGCCCGAAGTCACCAGCGGCGTGTCGGCGTCGAGCCCGTCCTGGCGGCCGTCGCGAAACCAGTCGGCGACGAAGGCGCGGATCTCGGCCAGCACGGCGCTGGCATCGGGGAGCGGTGCGGCAGCCATTCGGGCCGCGCGATCATGCCAGCGCCCCGGCCTCGGGCAAGGGTGAACCGCGCCCGTGGCGCGGGTCCGCGGCGGGCTGCCATCGCAGAAAGTCCGCGGATTCCGGTCAGGATTCACGGCCCGGATGCCACTTCTGGCAGCGGCCAGATGGACTCCCCGCACGATCGGTGGTTTCAGTTCACGTTCCGGCATGCCGCGCATGCCGCAGCTTGGGTGAAGTCCGTACTGCCGGCGCGACTGGTCGAAGCGATCGACTGGACGACCTGGCGCGCGGCGAGCGGCAGCACGTTCGGCCCACGCCTGCGCCGGCACTTCGCCGACGCGGTGTTCGTGGCGCACTTCCTCGGCTGCCCGCTGCGGGTCGTAGTCGTGATCGAGGACAAGGCGGCGCCCGACCCGGGCCTCGAGTCCCAGCTCCTGCGTTACTGCGTGCACTTCCGGCGTGCGCTGCGCGAACGGCCTGACGGGACGGAGCCGCTGGTCCTGCCGATCGTGCTGCACCACGGCCCAGCACCGTTCCGTCATCCGGGCGTGCCTGCGATCGCGGCCGGGCAGCTCGATGCTCGGGTTGCCGAGGACCTCCTGGCCTTGCAGCCGAAGGTCGGGTTCCTCGTCGACGACCTCACGGTGCGCACGGAGGAGCAGATTCGCGGCGCCGGCCTCACGGTGCTCGGCCAGCTGTGCCTGCTCAGCCTGCGTTGTTGCAATGGCGCCGCCACCGACGCCGTGCTCGCTGCCATCGATCGCTGGCGCGACCTGCTGCAGGCCGTGGCCACGGACGATGGGCCACCCGCGCCGGACGACGCTCTCGATGCCTTCGAGTGTTATGTTCTCGAAGTCACTGACGTCCCGGACGACCTGCTCCGCATGGCCTTGATCCACAACCTCGACGTGCCTCCGCGAAGGAGGGAAGGAGAATTCGTGACCACCGCACAGAGACTTCGTCTGGAAGGCCGCATGCAAGGCAAGGCCGAAGGCAGGGCCGAGGTGCTGCTCCGTCTGCTCGCCAGGCGGTTCGGTGCGTTGCCGGACGAGTACACCCGCCGGGTACAGACGGCGACGATGCCCGAACTCGACCGCTGGACCGACCGCATCCTCGACGCCACGACGCTCGCCGCAGTGTTCGCGGAATAGGCACCAAGCCGCGCTCGCGTTGCCGGACGCCAATCGGCATCGTGCCGGCCCGTGCAGTTGCGATGGTCCAACCTGGTGCTGCTGTCGGCGCTGCCGGCCTGCCCGTCCGCGTTGGCGCCGTTCGTCGCGCACTGGCACTGGTCGCTCGACCTGCTGGCCTGCTTCCCGGTCCAGGCGATGGCCTGGTTGCTGCTGACCAGCGCGCTGCTGTTCGCGGCCCGCCGGCCCAAACCCGCGGCGGCGCTGCTCGCACTCGCGGTCGCGGCGGCCGTTCCCGTGCTGCCGGTGTTCTGGCACTCGCCGCCAGCGGCCATCGTCGCCGGTCCCGCGCGCACCGTCCGGGTCCTGTCGCTGAACCTGCTGCGTGAAAACCATGCCCGGGCCGCCGACGCGCTGGCAGTGATCCGCGAGCACGATCCCGACGTGCTGTTCTGCAGCGAGCTGACGCCGGCCTGGCTCGCGGCGCTCAGCAACGCGCTGCCGCAGTTCCCGCACCGCAGCGTGCGCACCGACCCGGGCTGGTTCGGCATAGCGCTGTTCTCGCGCTGGCCGGTGCGCGCCGAAGTGATCCCGCTCGGCTTCGAGTGGGCGCCGGCCGTGCGCGCGTCGGTCGCGACACCGCACGGCGAACTCGGCGTGCTCGGTGTACACACGCCGCGGCCCGGCAACGGCCGGCGCTGCGCCGAACGCGACGAAGCGCTGGCCGCGATCCCCGAAGCACTCACGCCGCTGCCCGGGGCCCGCCTCGTGCTCGGCGACTGCAACGCAACGCCGTGGAACGCCGGCTTCCGCGACCTGCTGGCCGCGACCGGCCTCGTGCCGGCGAACGACGGCTGGCAGCCGACGTGGACGACGACGTTGCCGTGGCCGTTGCGCATCCCGATCGACCACGTGCTGGTCGGCGGCGGCGTCGGCGTCTTGTCGTGCCGGGTCGGCGAGTCGTTCGGCAGCGACCACCTGCCCCTGTCCGCAACGCTGCAGCTGCCGCGCTGACCATGGCGACCGCTCCGTTCGGCAACCGCACCGTGCTCGCGATCGTCGGCGTCGCCGGCACGATGACGCTGCTGATCCACTTCATCGTCTTCCCGCCGCACGCCCACATGTTCCTGCGCGACTGGGGCCTGCACTTCTTCGCGGTGGTCGCGTCCTGCCTCGCGTGCGGGCTGGTGCTCGGGCACAAGGCGGAAGGCAAGGCCGCCGACGTGCGGCGCCGCCACCGGCTCGCGTGCCTCGTGCCGTTCGTGTTCCTGTTCCTGCACGAAGTCGGGCAGTGGCTCTGGCCCGACGGCGCGCGCGACCATTTCGATTCGGTGCGCGACGCGCTGCTCAACGCCGCTGGTGCGTTCGTCGCGTGGAAGGTGCTGCGGCGCGGGCGAACGATCGACGACGAGCCGGCGCGGCGGCGCAGCGCAACCACACCGTAGGCTGTACCGCCCGCGCCACGCACGGCACGGTTCTTCGCAGCGTGCTGAGTCGATTGCGACCGGCGCGGCAACAGTGTGCTGTCGATGCACCCCTCCCCCGACGATCTGCTGCAGGACCTCGAATGGGTGCGCGGACTGGCCGCGCGCCTCGTGTTCGACCCGCACCAGCGAGCCGATCTCGAACAGGAGATCTGGCACGCCGCGTTGCGCGGTGCGCCGGCCACCGGGGTTCCCGTCCGTGCGTGGCTCGCCGGCATCGCCCACAACCTCGCGGCGATGTGGCATCGTTCCACCGGCCGCCGCGTACGCCGCGAACAAGCTGTTGCCAGCGACGGCGCCGCCCCCGCCGCCGCAACACTGGTCGAACACGCCGAACTGCAGCAACGGCTTCTCGGCGCCGTCAACGCGCTGCCTGCCGAGATGCGGGACGTCGTGTTGCTGCGGTTCCTCGAAGGCCTGCCCCCACGTGCCATTGCGCGGCAACTCGGCATCCCGGTGGCGACCGTGCGCACGCGGCTGCAACGCGCACAGGGCCGCCTGCGCGAACGGTTGGATGCCGAGTTCGGCGAACGTCGCACCTGGTCGCTGCTGCTGCTGGCGCTGCCGCGCCCACGGCACGTCGCGGCGGCGGCCGGCACGGTCGCGACCTTCACCCAACTGACCCTCGTGCTCATGACGACCCACAAGCTGATCGCTGCGGCTGCGGCCGCTCTCGCGCTCGCCGCGATCCCGGCGGCACTGCTGTGGTCCGGCCCCCACCTGCCTGCACCACCGGACTACGGGCGCGCGACGCCGGTCGCGAGCCTGCTCGAACGCCACGACCCACGGCCGGTCGCGCCCCCGAGCACGGCTGTTGCCGAGCGTACCGATGGTGCAGAGATGCCGACGCGCGCGGCGTTCCATGGCCGCGTCGTCGACGGCAAGGGCGCGCCGATCGCCGGCGCGGGGCTGCGGTTGTGGCCCGACTGGAGCGCCGAAGGCCATCTCGACGAGGGTGCGCGACCGGACCAGCTGCAGACCATGAGCGGCGCCGACGGCTCGTTCACACTGGAGCCATTCCGCGCAGAGAAGTGGGGCATCCTTCTCGCCGCCAGGCATCCCGACTACATCGCCATCGCCGAACGCACGGCGTGCCGTCCAGACGCAACCGCGACGATCGTCATGCTGCGCACGCACGAAGTGCCACTCGTCGTCGAAGTCCGCGACCGCTCCACGAACACACCCGCGCCGAACTTCCGCGTAGTAGCGTCGACCACCAGACGCGAGCCCGACCAACCCGCGAACGTCGCGATCGCGCCGCTGCTGCAGGCGCCCGAACGGGGCCGCGGCGACAACGGCGTGTTCACCGGCACCGCGCGATTCGTCGAGGGCCTGCCGCTCGAAGTGAGCGTGCAGTGCACCGGTGATGGCCTCAGCAGCTGGAGCAACGGTCGCGAAGCAGCACCGCGCAGCCTGCTCACGCCGAGCCCAGGGGAACCGATCCGGCTGCGCTTCGAGGTCGAGTTCGGCCGCGCCGAGGCGCTCGCGCGCAGTGTGCAACGCGGCCGCATCGTCGATGCGCGCACGGAGCAACCGGTCGCCGGCGTGTCCATCGGCTGGTATCGCGACGCCAAGACCCAGAACTACCGTTACGGGCAGAGCCGCGCCGACGGCAGCTTCGTGATTGCACTGCCCGACGACGGCACGCTGCCGCAGCTGTCGTTCGAGCACGACGACCACCAGTCGACGACTCTCGATGCCGACCCGCAGCGCGAGGCACTCGTCCGGCTCACCCCACTGGCAAGCCTCACGTGTCGCATCGTCGACCGCGACGGCGCTCCGGTGCCACGCGCCCCGCTGCTCATCAAGTCCTCGACCCACGACCGCTTCCAGGAGCGCCGGCGCAGCGACGAACTCGGCCAGGTGCGCCTCGACCGCCTGCAGGCGGGTCGCTACACCGTCAACGTACTCCGCCGGTACAGCGACGCGGACGACCACGCCCTGACCAGCGTCACCTGGCGCGTCGACCCGGGCCAGGACCTGCAGGTCACTCTGGCGACGGCAACCAGCGACGCCGTGCGCGTGGTCGGCACGATCGTCGGCGGGCCCGATGGGCTCGTGCCGATGTTCGTCCCGCATGGCGGCGAAGCTCGTTGGATCCAAGGGCGCGCCAACGGGCGCACCTACGACGCCGGCGGCGTGCGACGTGGCCTGCACCTCGTGGTGCTGCTGCCCGCGGACGACGGCCGCAAGGATCTGCCGACGATCCTGCTGCCGCGCGTCGCGGTGGCCGGCCTCGGCAGCACCTCGATCGATCTCGCGGTGCCAACCGGCGCCGTGCGGGGGCGCATCCTCACCAAGATCGCCGATCGCCCGAACCTGCGCGTGCTCGCCATTCCCGAAGTCCCCGCAGGCGGCCTCGCCGCGGAGCTGCTGGCCAACTCCAAGCTGGCCGGTTCAGCGGGGATCGCCGTGGCCCCCGATGGTTCGTTCGCCGTTCCCTATGTCGCCAACGGCAACGTGCGCCTCGAAGTGCACGATGGTGCCAAGGTACTGGCCACTCGCACGATCCAGGTGCTGGGCACGGCCGATCTCCCGGACTGGCCAATCGATCGCTGAGCCGTGGCCGCTCCGCACCGAGGAAGCCCGAACGCTGACCGGAGCGCCACGGCAAGAGTGGCGGGAGTGCATGGGAATCGAACCCACCGGGACCCGCGCGAGGCGGAACCCCACAGGTTTTGAAGACCTTGCCGAACACCAGCTCGGATGCACTCCCGCGTCGGCGGAAAGCCGCGCGGATGCTAGGGCCGCGTCTCGACGAGTCAACTTCATGCTGTCCTCGCTGCTACGGGTTGTGCTACATCGCGTCCGCCATGCCCCGCGCCCGCAACCTGCCGCCGTACGTTCAGGTCCTTCGTCGTGACGGCAAGATCGCTGGCTACCGCGGGTGGGCGATGTTCGGCGGCACGCGGAAGTTCGGCCCGACGCGCCGCACCGCGAACGAGGCGCACCGCGACGCCCTGACGATGCGCGGCATGGGCGAGGCGCCGGCGTGGGGTGGTGCATTCGAGACGCGCGCGAACGAGTGGCTGGCCAGTCTCGCGGTGAAGGCGACCGAAGACACGATCGCGTTCTACCGGAGCAAGCTGCGCAACCTCTACCGCACGATCCCGAAGACGATGCCCGTCGACCGGATCACGCCGCCGATCGTGCGCGAGTTCGTGCGCGAGGCGCGCGAAGTCCACGGCCTCGGCGCCCGCACCGTGCAGCACTGCCGGCGCACGCTCAACGGCTTCTTCCGCTGGATGATCCGGCGCGGCTTCCTGCACCACAACCCGGTCAGCCAGGTGGAGTGGCCGAAGCCCGTCGAGACGCAGCCTGACGTGTTCACGCGCGAGGAACTGCAGGCCGCCTTGGCCAGCATCACCGACACGTGGGCCGCGGCACTCGGCATCCTGATCGCGTGCAGCGGTCTGCGGCGTGCCGAGGTCGCGAGGCTGCGAGTCCAGGACGTGGACGCGCCGGGCCGCGTGTTGTGGGTCCACGGCAAGACCCGCGCGCAGGCCCAACCATTCGCCGCGGACGCTGACGACGCCGTGGCCCTGATGCTCGAGGCCGCCAAGGGCCGCGAGTTCGTGGTGTCGGGCACGACGGACCGGGCCCGACGCAATGTGATCGCCGAGACGTTCCGCCACTGGCAGCGGCAGTTGAAGGAGCCGCGATGGCACCCGCACGCTCTGCGCCATTCGATGGTCACGATCCTGCTGCGCGAGGGAACGCCCAACGCCGCGGTCCAAAGGGCCGCCCGCCACGCCAGCTACGTCACGACGCAGCGATACGAGCACCTGATCGCGGCCGACGTGCGCGCCGGCATGACGCGGCTGCGGATCTTGCCCAAGGACGAGGCGGCGAAGCAGCACGGCTAGACCCTCCCCAGCAGCGCAGCCCGCGCCCGCTCGGCCTGCAGTTCTTCGCGCGCGACTTCGGCGCTGGTCCAGCGCGCCGCCATCCAGGACTCGTGGTCGACGCGCCGCACGCGGTAGACGCCGCGGGTGACGTGCAGCAGCTCGGGGTATTCGCCCTTGCGCGACATGCGGCGCAGCACCGGCAGCGTGATGCCGAGTTCGCGCGTGACGAAGCGGGCGTCCAGGAGTTCGACGGTCGCGCTCACAGCTTCCCCGCCTCCGGCTCCCGCCACAGTCCAGCATCGCGAAGGATGCTGTCGAGTCCTGCCAGCGTTCGCGAGGTCATCAGGTTCAGCGCGACGCCGTTACAGAACAGCCGCAGAGCCTTCTCGATTGCTCCGCACGCTCCGCACGACACCGTGCGCCCGGTGAGCGCGGCGCGAAGCGCCGGGATCTCCTCAGCCAGTAGCGATAGCTTGAGCACAGCGCCGCGAAGGCGCTCGATCTCGTCGGCTGCCTCCCGCACTGGCAGCGGCTGGCCGAAGATCGGGTCGCGCAGGCGGGTCACGATGTCGTCGGTCACGGCCCGTCCTTCGGCACGATGAACGTGAAGTGCCCGCCTCTCCTCGTCGACTCCCAGCAGCGCGACCAGAAGCTGCCGTTGTCCTGCACGGCCGACAGCAATTCCTCGTTCGACGAGTAGC
>JBASWX010000052.1:0-1697 GCA_049276695.1 Planctomycetota bacterium | reverse complement strand
GAGCGAGCACGCGGAGGACGGCGCCGCGGACCCGGGCGTGCCGCCGTCACCCGCCGAGCACGACGACATCGAACGCTTCAAGGGTGCACTGCGGTCGTTGGTCCGCACCGGCGTGATGACCCGCGACGAAGCCCGCGCCGCGTGGCAGACGCGGCTGCGCACGCTCGCCGACAAGACCTAGGTCAACGCGATCGCGCGCGCGATGCGTCGCGCCGGCACGATCGCCAGCGCGATCGCGGCCGCCGCGAGTCCCTGCCCGGCCGCCAGCGCCAGCAGCGCGGTGTACAGCATGGTGCCGAGCAGCAGCCAGGTCATCGTTGCCCGGATCGTCGTCCGGTCGTGCACGTGCAGGCGGGCGTTGCGCCGCAGGTACAGCAGCATCGGCACCGCCGCCACCGCCGGCGCCGGCCACACTGCGCCCTGCACGGTTGCGATGCCGAGGAACGCCGCGAGCGGCGGCGCCGCGGCCACTGCGGCTACCGCGCGGGCGCGCACCGCCGGCAGGTCCTCGAACATCCCCAGCACGGTCACCGCGGCGATGTAGGCGAAGTAGCAGGCCGCGGCGACCAGGCACGCACTGCGCTGCGCCGGTGCGACCGCGGCCGCGAACGCCAGCGCGGTCCCGAGATTGAGCGCCCGCAGCGCGCCCATCAGCAGCGGGCCCGCCCACGGCACCAGCTTGCCGGCGAAGTCGTAGACCAGCACCAGCGCCGCGATCAGGCCGTGGTGCCACCGGCAGGGCGAGCACAGCAGGCCGCCCGCCAGCAGCGCGATGCCGAGGCCGACCGCGAACGCCAGCGACAACTCGCCGCGCGGCAGCGGTCGTTCCGGCCGGACCGTCGCGTCGAGCCTGCGGTCGGCGATGTCGTTCCACACCATGCCGGCGGCGTAGAGCAGCACGCTGGCGAGCGCCGCGCGCGCGACGCCGGGTTCGCCCAGGACGCCGGCGACCGCGGCCCCGGCGACCACGTCGGCAGCCGGCGAGAACAGCGTGCCGACGCGCAGCAGGCGCAGGACCGGTAGCAGGCGCACCGGCGGATTCGAGCCCGCGCGCCGATCTACAGCAACTGCAGGATGTCGTTGTAGGTGACGAACAGCACCAGCATCAGCACGAACACCAGCCCGACCACCTGGCTGTAGCCGAACACGCGGCCGCTGACCGGCGAACCCTTCACCTTCTCGATCAGCAGGAACAGCAGGTGGCCGCCGTCGAGCACCGGGATCGGCAGCAGGTTCACGAACGCGAGGTTGAGGCTCAGCATCGCCATCAGGTACAGGAACCAGGTGAAGCCGCGGTTGGCCGCCTGGTAGCTGACCTGGCTGATGCGGATGATGCCGCCCAGGTTCTTGGCGCCGACGTCGCCGGTGACCATGCGCTTCAACGTCAGGTAGAGCTGCTTGATCATGTCGAGCGACAGCGAGGTGCCGAGCCACAGCGCCTCGCCGAACGACTCGGCGCGCACCTCCTCGGTCAGCGTCATCAGCTCGGGCAGCAGGCCGCTCTCGAACACCGCGACCCGCCGCGGCGTGATCGTGAACTCGGCGCTGGCCAGCAGCGCCAGCTCGTGCGTCGCCGGATCGACCGCCACCGCGGCGCCCGGTGCGACCCGCTGCACGCGGATCGCCAGCGGGCGGTTGTCGCTGCGTTCGACGACGCGGCGCAGGTCGTCGAAGGTCGCGATCGCCTTGCCGTCGAC
>JBASWX010000051.1:0-17545 GCA_049276695.1 Planctomycetota bacterium | reverse complement strand
GACGACGCGGCCGCGGCGGCGACCGGCAGCACCGCCTACGCGCGCGACCTGCTCGACCTCGCCGACCAGCCGGGGCCCGCCCTCGCTGCCGCCGGCACCGTTCCCGTCTTCCATCGCCCGTCCGAGTTCTTCCGGAGGATCCAGATGCTGCTGCAACGAGATGGTCGTCTGTCCACGTCGGCGTCGCGCTTGCGCCGACTCACCCAGCTCCTCGCCACGGGTGCTTGCGTCGTTGCGGTCGCCGGCCTGCTCGGCGTGCCCGCCAGCGCGCAGGACCCCGAGCCGGGCCGGAACCTGCGCACGCAGAACGAACGCCTGCGCGCCGAGATCGAGGCGCTGCGGGTCGAGTTGAAGGAGTTGCGCGATCTGATCGACCAGCAGCGGCAAGGGCAGCAGCCGGGCGTGCCGGTGCTGCAGGACGTTCCGCTGCTGGGGCAGCTGTTCCGGGACGTCCCGCCGAGCCAGGATCCGCTCGCCGCGCTCAACCAGCACACCACGTCCGGTGCGACGTGGGACCTGTTCCGGATGGCGTGGGTCTCCAACAGCCGCGCCTACGAGGTCGAAAAGGGCGAAACGTTCGAGAGTATCGCCAAAGACGAACTCGGCTCGGCCGGCCGCGCCGACGAGATCGCGCTCCTCAACCCAGGTGTCGACCCGACGACTCTTCGTCCGGGCCAGAAGCTGAACCTGCCGATCCGGCCGCTGAATTGGATCCGCTCGAACACGCTGAATCCTCCGGTGCCCTCCGGCCCGCCGCCGCAGGATCCGACCGCCAGCCCGCCGCCGCAGTCGGTGCCGATGTTCTTGCCAGGGGAAGATGGCCTGCCGTCGCGGCGCGTGAACCTGCAACTGGGCGACGCTCTCCTCAACGATCAGCTGGCCCGTGCCCGGGCCGAAGAGGGAGCGCAGCCGAGCGACCGCACCCTCGGCGCTTCGACCACCGAAGCCGTCGCCGAGCTCACCACGCGCTGCCTCGACCTGCAGGCCGAAGTCGAGGTCGCCGAGGCCGAGGCGGAGCAGGTGAACGCGCTGGCGAAGCAGGGCACCGCCTCGAACCTCGAGGCGAAGCGCGCGACGACGAAGCTGGCGTCGCTGCAGCGCAAGCTCACGATCGTGCGGCAACTGATCGACGGCGAGATCAAGGCCAGCGAGGCCGAGCTGTCGTGGCTCGAGCGCAAGATGAAGGAAGGCGACAAGACCGACCGCCTGCGGCTCGAGGTGCAGGTGCAGCGCGCCCGCACCCGCATCCAGGCGCTGAAGTCAGCCCGCTGAGCCGGGCGCCCGCCGCGGTCAGTCGAGCATCGCGCTGGCCAGCACCGCGACGCCGGCGATGTCCTCGGCCGAGCAGCCGCGCGACAGGTCGAGCCACGGCTTGCGCAGACCCTGCAGCAGCGGCCCGAACGCAGCGAAGCCCGCCAGCCGTTCCGTGAGCTTGTAGGCGATGTTGCCGGCGTCGAGATCGGGGAACACCAACACGTTGGCGGTGCCGCGCAGCGGACTGTCCGGACACTTGCGCGCGGCGACCGCCGGCACGAACGCGGCGTCGAACTGCAGCTCGCCGTCGCTGGCGATCGCCGGATGGGCGGCGCGGAAGCGCTCGGCGGCGGCGCGCACCTTGTCGACCTTCGCATGCGCGGCGCTGCCGCGCGTGCTGAACGACAGGAACGCGACACGCGGTTCGTCGCCGGTGAAGCGCCGGTGGTTTGCGGCGGTCGCCGCGGCGATGTGCACGAGCTGGTCGGGATCCGGATCCGGCACGACACCGCAGTCGGCGAACGACAGCACCTGCTCGCCGCGCACCATCAGGAACATCGACGACACCAACGGGATCGTCGGTGCGGTGCCGAGGCACCAGAGCCCGGCGCGGATCACGTCGGCAGTTGCGTGCGCCGCCCCGGTGACGCCGGCGTCGGCGTGACCCAGCGCCACGAGCCCGGCGCCGAAGAACACCGGCTGCGCGGCGAGCGCCCGCGCCTCGGCCTCGCCGAGACCCTTGTGCCGCCGCCGTTCGTGCAGCAGGCGCGCCACCTCGGGCAACCGCGGATCGCGCGCCGGGTCGGCGACCCACACGACCTCGCACAGCCGGTCGCGTTCGAGCTGGGCTCGTGCGGTCACGGTGCGCGGATCGCCGGTCTCGGGCAGCACGATCCGACAGCGCCGGGCGCGCGCGCGGTCGCGCAGGCTGGCGAGCACGTCGGCCATGTCAGCGCGCGCGGAAGCGGCAGCGCCGCCTGGGGTTTCGGGAGCGCGGATGCCGGGTGGGCGCCATCGCCACGAGCCTATCCGCGCGCCGCCTCGCCGACGATGTTCGAGGATCGCGCGGGGAAACCGGCGTTTCGGCTGGCCGCCGCGACGGGAAACGGCGCCTTGGGGCCGACGGCGCGGCCTGGCGCGGCGTCCCCATCCCACTGCCACCGTCCCTGCCAATGCGCACCCACGTCTCCTTGCTCGCGGCCATGACCGTCGCCGCCCTCCCGCTCGCCGCCCAGAAGATCGCCGAGGTCGAGCCCAACGACACGGCCGCGACCGCGCAGCCGATCGTGCCGGGCAACCACATCACCGCCAGCTATGCGACGGCTGCCGACGAGGACTGGTTTTCGTTCACGCTCACAGCACCCGGCCAGGTCCACCTGCACACGGTGGCGACCGGCACGCTCGCGCTCGGCACCTCGCGTGACAACCGGATCGCGTTCTACGACGCGACGGGCACCACGCGGCTGGCTTGGAACGACGGCGCGGTCGGCTCGATGGCCGACTGCGGCGTGACGCTGCCGGCCGGCTCGTACACGGCGCGCGTCGCGCTGAAGACCGGGACCGCGGGCACCTACGATCTCGACCTCTACGTGCTGCCGCAGAACCCGATCGGTACCGTCGAAGGCCCCGAGCCGAATGGCGCCACTGGCACGCCGACTTCGTTCACGCCCGGCGCCACGCTCGAGGGCGAACTGATCGCGCCAGCACCCACCGACGAGGACTATTGGCAGTTCACGCTGACCGGCCGCAGCATCGTGCTGGCGGCGACCTACGACGACAGCGGCGTGCCGCAGGCGGACAACCTGGCGCTGCGCTTCCACACCGGTCTGCCCGGCGCGTGGACCGCGCTCGGCACCAGCGACGCGACCAACAGCGCCAGCCACCGCATCACCACGCTTGCGCACCCGGGCATGCTGCTCGCCGGCACCTACGCGATCGCCGTGAAGGGCGGCACCGTGGCGGCCGGCACGGCGCCATGGGATTACACGAAGCTCGGCAAGTACGCTCTGCGCACGGCGCTGATCGACATGAACGGCGCCAACACCACGACCGAAGGCGCCGAGCCGAACAACACCACGACTACGCCCGCCGGCTCCTTCAACCTCGGCGACGATCTGACCGGCAACACCACCGGCAGCCTCGACGAGGACTGGTTCCTGTTCGTGGTCCCCGGCCCGACCACGATCGGCGCGATGGCGGAGGGAACGGGGGCGACGCCGCTCGCTGGCTCGTCGCTGCGCCTCTACGACTCGGCCGGCACGCTGATGACGTCGGCGTCGGGCAGTGCCACCTCGCACGGCAAGCTCGTCTACACGATCGAGCGCCCCGGCATCTACTTCCTGAGCATCGCTGGCCCGACGGTCGCGGTCACCGGCAACTACCTGCTGCACACCGGCGGCTGCACGCCGCTCTACGTCAGCAACTCGACGCGCGTCGAACCGGCGTCGACCAACGCCTGCATCGGCTCGAACGGCCTGCGGCCGCTGATCGGCTACATGAGCGGCGAGACGCCGGCGTTCGGCTCGACCTTCATCACCCGCGTCGAGCGCACGCTCGCGTCGTCGTTCGCGGTCGGCATGATCGGCACCTCGAACACGGTCGCGTTCGGCTCGATCCCGCTGCCGTTCTTCATCGCCTGGGGCGGCCTCGACTCGCAGAGCCAGCCGACCCCGTGTTACGTGCGGGTCGATCCGCTGGTCACGATCTTCATCCCGACCGACGCGGCGGGGTCCGGCGAGTACTCGTACATGTTCAACTACGTGGCGAGCGCGCTCGGCCTCAAGGTCTACCAGCAGGCGCTGTGCTGGGACCCGACGCTGAACGGGCTCGGGCTGTCGGTGTCGAACGACGCCAGCTACGTGCTCGGCGACCGGCCCTTCTGATCGTCGGCGGTGCTGCGGGCCGGGGCCGATCGATGGCTCCGGTCCGCGACGCGAACAGAGCCTCGCTCAGCGTTCGACTTCCAGCTCGAGCAACGCGAGGCCGTGGGTCTTGCCCTGCGCGTCGGTCTTCAGGCTCTCGCTGCCGCCGCCGCCGAGCGAGTCGCGCAGCAGGAAGTTCAGCGCCAGCATGTTCGGCGCCTCGTAGCGCGTGACCTCGCCCTTGCAGATGGCGTGGAAGTGGCGCTTCACCCGTTCGACCGTCAGCTGCGTCTTGATGAGTTCGTAGTCCTTCGCGTTGGTGACGAAGACGCCGACGTTGCTGCCGTCGCCCTTGTCGCCGCTGCGCGCGAACGCGAACGAGCCGAGCTTGACCTTCGCCATCACGACACCTCCACGCGGACCGTCGTCTTCACCTGGGTCTTGTCGAGCAGGGCAGGCCAGTAGCCGACGATGTCGGTCGCCTTCGGCCTGCCGCCCGCGAAGCCAGTGACGCCGGGCGGGCCGCTCGTCACCAACGGCACGATCTCCATGCCGAAGCGGTCGACCTTGTCCTCGTCGTCGCACTTGACGCCCAGGCGCAGCACGACCTCCGGCGGGTTGCTCGCTTCGGTGATCCCGGCGTGGCAGACGCCAGCGCCGACGATCTCGACCAGCTTCTCGTGTTCGGCGAACGTGCAGCCGTCGAGGGCGAGCCGGCCCCACACGATGTCGGCGCACAGCTTCGCCTTCGCCACCGCGTCGGGACCGCTGATGGTGAGCTGGCCCGTGGTCTTGAAGCCGTTCAGGTAGCTGAGCGAGACCTTGTAGGTCGGCGTCGCCGGGCCGCCCTTGATGCCCGTGAGGCGCACGCGGTCCTTGCCGACCTCCTCGACCTTCGCCGACGTGAAGTCGGCGGTGCAGTCGGGGCCGAGGTAACGGCGCGGATCGCCCATCTCGTAGAGCAGCTGCGAGACCACCGTGTTGCGGGTCACGAGGCCGCCGGTCCCGTCGTGCTTGGTGACCACGAACGTGCCGTCGGGCGACGCTTCGATGATCGGGTAGCCGATGCGCACGAAGTCCTTCACCTCGCGCCAGCCGGTGTAGTTGCCGCCGGTGCACTGCGCGCCGCACTCGGCGATGTGGCCCGCCATCGTGCCGGCGGCGAGCTTGTCCCAGTCGTTCGCCTTCCAGCCGAATTCGTGGATCATCGGGCCGGCAACCAGCGCCGGATCGGTCAGGCGGCCGCCGATCACGATCTGCGCACCCTTGGCCAGGCACTCGGCGACGGCGAACGCGCCGATGTAGACGTTCGCGCTCAGCAGCTTGCTCTGCACCGCCGACAGCGGGCGGCCGTCGTCCATGTTCTTCAGGTCGTGGCCCGAACGCAGCAACTCGGGAACGCGCGCCAGGATGTCGTCGCCCTCGATGATGCCGACCTTCAGGCCCTTGATGCCCTGCTTGCGCGCCAGGTCCAGCACCGCGTCGAGGCACGCCTGCGGATTCACGCCGCCGGCGTTCGCGATCACCTTGATGCCCTTCTTCGTCACGTCGGGCAGCGTGCGCGCCAGCATCGCGACGAAGTCGGTTGCGTAGCCGGCCTTCGGATTCCGCCCCTTGAGCTTCTGCATGATGCTCATGGTGACTTCGGCGAGGTAGTCGAGGGCGAGGTAGTCGAGCGGGCCTTCGCGCACCAGACGAACAGGGCCGAGGATCGAGTCGCCCCAGAAGCCCTGGCCGTAGCCGATGAGAACCTTGTCGCGCATGGTGGTGGAGGGGCGCGCAGGATAGCGGCGCTGTGCCGGCGGCGGGAACGTTCCTCCGCCACGTCCCGCGGAGGTTCGATCATCCGGGTTCCCGATACCATGGGACGTCATGCACGCCCACCCGACGTCCCTCGTTCCCGCGCTGCTCGCGCTCGCTCTCCCCGCACAGGTCGCGATCACCGACACCGCCGGCGCCGCCAAACGCATCTGGGCGGCACCGATGCTGGAACACCAGGAGGTCTGGTTCCGCCGGACGCTCGAGTTCGCGAAGCCCGGCACGAAGCCGCGGCTCTGGTTCTCGTGCGACAACGAGTGCACGGTGTTCGTCAACGGCCGCGAAGTCGGCACCTGCATCGACCACCAGCAGCTCACGATGGTCGGCCTCGAGCAACCGCTGCGCGGCAAGGTCACCGTCGCCGTGCATGCGAAGAACACCGGCGGCCCGGCGGCATTGTCGCTGTGGCTGTTGTGGGAGGAGGCCGACGGCCAGCACGAGATGTGCACCGACGAGCAGTGGCGCGTGAGTACGGCCGCAGCCGAGAAGTGGTCCGAGCCGCAGTTCGACGACAGCAGGTGGGACGCTGCGGTGCCGAACTTCGACACGACGTTCGGCCTCAATCTCTACAACGGCACGCCGACTGCCGTGCGCATCGTCAATGCGATGACGCCGGACGTTGAACCGATCGCGCGTGCGCTCGACGAGCTGCGCGCCGCGGGCGATGCCGAGACGGCACTGAAGGCGCTCGACAAGATCGAGCGGGCGGTGATGGCGGCGCGGGCGCGGCTCTGGCGGAAGAACGCACCTGCGCCGGCGACCGACAAGCGCTGAGCAGCTGGGCGTCCGGCCGCCGCACGTCGCCGGCTTCCCGGGTGCAGCCAGCAAGGTGTCCTTGCGCCAAGGACACTCTGCCCAGAACCTGTCCCTGCGCGAGGGACACCTCGTCGGGAACGGCGTCGCGCGCCGCCCTCAACCGCCGACGCTGACGTCGACGAACGCGAAGTACAGCCGCGAGGTGTCGCCGGTCTCGTGCACGTGCTGCAGCATCACTTCGGGCTGGCGTGCGGGCTTCAGCGTACGCACGACCTTGCCGTTCACGACGATCGTGACCGGTGCCTCGAAGTTGACGATCTCCGGGTCCAGGTAGACGCGCAGGCGGCGCATGCCGTGCGCGGTGATCTCGATGCGGTTGCCGGCGATCGTGCCCGCGAGATGCCCGCACAGATCGCGCACCGCGGCCCACACCACTTCGAGTTGCTGGTCGCGGTCGGCGGGCCAGGCAGCCTTCACGTTGATACGCGCCGCCGGATCCCACTCCTTGGTGCGGTCGAGCGCGCGCAGCCAGTAGTGCCCGCCGTCGGCGAGGTGGTTGAAGCGCTTCTCGATGCGGCGGGGGTGCGCGTCGCGCCGCACCGGCGCCAGCTTCGCCATCGCCTCGGTGACACCCATCGTGCGCATGCGCGGCTCCTCGGTCGCGTCGATGAGAAAGCTCCACTCGCGGAACTTCTTCACCGCGTAGCGGCTCGACTCGATGCCGTGGTCGAAGCTGGTGTTGAACACGGTGAACACGGCGAAGCTCTTCGCATTGCCGAGGAACACGCCGCCGCTCGCCTTCCAGCCGCCTTCGTGCACGAGGCCGCCGTTGCACGGGAAGATGGCGGCCCAGCGGTCGGCCGCGGTGAACCCGACGTCCCACGTGACGTGCCCGCCGCGGCCCGAGCCGATGAGGTAGACGCGGTCGGGGTCGATCGGCAGCGTGAGCAGCAGCGTGCGCAGCGGCCCGGCGACGAGTTGATGCTCGTGCGCCGATGGCGCGTAGAGGTTGTCCCGTTTCTCGTCGGGCACCAGGAACACGAAGCGGCCGGCCTCGCTGCCGCTCTCGTGCAGTTCGCGAGCGAACAGGTTCGTCGACGTAGCGTCGGGCACGTAGACGACGAGCGGGTGCAGCGCGTCGCCACCCGCGGGGCCGGCGAGCCGGAACTCGTTGTCCTCCTGGCCAGCGCGCGCCGGAGCACTGGCGACGAAGCGATAGCTGGCGTCGAGCATGCCGCGGGCGTCGACGGGGCCCGTCTTCGGCACGAAGCTCTTCGTGTGCAGGACGTCGACGAGCAGTGCCTCGTTGCCGCGCGCGAGTTTCAGCACCGGCGCCAGCGTGGCGCTGGTCGCCCGTTCGTCGGCGAAGTAGGCCGCGAGCGCCTGTTCGAGCTCGGCGTGCGGCGCCTGCGCCGGAGTCTGTGCCGGCACGATGCCGAGGAGCAGCAGCACGGCGGACGGCAGGTGCTTGACCATGGCGGCGGAGGGCAGAACTGCAGGATAGCGGCGCGACTTCACGATCGCTGAAACGCGGGCGGACCCTCGGGCACAGAATGGGCACATGCTCCGTTCCGGCCTCGATCGCGCGTTCGGGCGCTACGCTCGCACTGGCGACCCCGGGGCGCTGGCGCGGGTGTTCGACGGCTGTGCGGTGGAGCTGTACCGGATCGGTTTCCACCTGCTCGGCGACCGGCACGCGGCCGAGGACCTGGTGCAGCAGACGTTCGTCGTCGCGATCGAACAGGCGAAGACGTTCGAACGTTCGCGGCGCGTGCTGCCGTGGTTGTGCGGCATCCTGACCAACCGCGCGCTGCACCTGCGGCGGCAGGCGCGGCAACGGGCGGCGGCGGCGGTGGCCGACGCGGTTGCCGATCCGGTGGCGGAAGCGGCGGCGCGCGAAGTGCAGGAACGGGTCGCGTCGACGGTGCGGTCGCTGCCCGAGCCGTACCGGCAGGTGTTGCTGATGCACCTCGTGCACGAACTGGCGCCGAAGGAGGTGGCCGAAGCGTTGGCGCGCCCCGATGCAACGGTGCGCACGCAGCTGGCGCGCGGGCTCGAGCTGCTGCGCAAGGCGTTGCCGATCGGTTTCGCGGGAATGGCGGCGGGCTGCGTTCCGGCGCCGGTCGGTCTGGCGACGGTGCGCGCGGCGGTGCTGGCGCACGCGGGTGCGGCAGGGGCTGGAATGGCGGCGACGGCGGGTCTGGCAGTGGTGGCGTTCTCGGGAGTGACGGCAATGAAGAAGGTCGTGGCGGCGGTGGTGGTCCTGCTCGCAGTGGTGGGTTCGTGGCCGTGGTGGGGTGGTGCCGCGCCAGCGCCGGCCATTCCGGATGCTGGCGTGAAGGCGGCGACGAGTGCTGTGCCGCAGACCGGCGCAATGCCGTCGCCGGCGGCGTCGCCCACGCCGTCACCCGGAGACGCGGACCGCGTCGCTGCACCAGCGTCAGTCGACCCGCGCACCGCGGCGCTCGAGGTCCTGGTGCTCTGGCACGACGGCACACCCGCCGCGGACATTGCCGTGCGCTGCCGGCCGCTGCCGCTCGACTTCGAGACGTGGCTGCGCGCTGCTCGAACCGGCGACGACGGCGTCGCGCACTTCACTGCGATGCCGCCGGGCGCGGCCAACGTGCTGACCGGTCGCGGCACGAACGCGGACGTTGAGCTGGCGCCTGGCTCGATACTGCGCACGACGATCACGCTTGACGCCGGCATCGACGTACGAGGCCGCGTCGTCGATCTCGACGAGAAGCCGGTCGCAGGCGCGACGGTGTGGATGTCGGTGACGCCGATGAGCGACGATGGCGAACCGGTTGCGGTGTCGGCGCCGGACGGCACTTTCAGCATCCGCGGCGCGGGGCAGGATTTCGTCGTGATGGCGACTGCGCCGGGCTTCGGCGCTGCGAAGGAAGCGTGGGTTCGCAAGCCGGAGATGGTGTTGACCCTGCGACCCGTGCCGGGCGTCGTGGTCGGAACGGTCGTCGATCCCGCCAGACAACCAGTTCCTGGTGCGCGCATCCTGCTCGGCGTCACGTCCAACCGTGGTGCCGGTCACCAACGCTTCTTCGGCCAGATCTCGGGGCAGGACCTCTGGCCGTCGCGGTTCTTGCGCACCGACGCCGACGGTCGCTTCCGCAGCGAGGGCCTGCCGGCGCTCCGTTGGCCGATGTGGATCGGCGCTCCTGGGTTCGCTCCAGGGTGGCAGGAAGTGATCGTGCGCGCCGATGGGCCGACGGAGGTGACCGTCCGTCTCGCGCACGGTGCAACGGTGCGCGGTCGCATCACCGACCAAGCCGGTATTGGCGTGAAGGACGTCGAGATCCACGCCCACCCGGACCTGCCAGCGCCACATGAACTGATCGGGCTCGCCATGAAGGAGCTGGCGATGCCGCCCCTGTGGAGCCGGAAGGGAACCAGGACGGCGGAGGACGGCAGCTATCAGCTGCCGCACGTGATGGTCGGCAAGCTGACCCTGCGAGCGTGGAGTGCCGCCGGCCGCGCCAAGATCGAGTGTGAGGTGGTTGAAGGGCAGACGTTCGTGTGGGACGCCACGATCGCACCGCCGATCGATCCTTCCTGGCGGCCGCTACATGGCGTGCTGCTCGACGAGGATGGCAAGGCGTTGACGGGTTGGGAGATGCGCGTCGGCGATCCGACCGACGCCGGCAACCTGGACCCACCCTACAACCAGTTCTGGGTCGGCGATGATGGCTCGTTCCGCACCAACCGCGTTCCCCCGGGGCGGTATCCGCTCTTCGTGAAGCCGCGTGCGCCGATGATCGGCGGCGAAGTAGGGCTTGGTGAGTTCGACCTCGCGAACAGTCCGCTGCGACTCGTGGTCCCGCGCGCCGAAGTGCCAGCGGCGCGGGTGTGCGGCCGCATCGTGCCGCCGGGCGGAGTACTCGCGGCGACCTGCTTCGTGTGGGTCATGCCGGCGCAGACGAACAGCTCGGTGCGTGTGCGCTGCGACGACCAGGGCAGGTTCGAGGCCGGCCCCGTGCTCCACGGCAGCTTCCGGATGAAGGTCGAGAACGCCGACTTCGGCGAGGTCGCGATGAGCCCGATCGAAGTCGTCGATGGCCGCGACTGCGACGTGGGGACGTTCCAGGTGCCGTCGCCCGGCACGCTGGTCGTGCGCATGGTCGACGCTGCGGGGCAACGCGTGCCCGATGCGTGGGTGGTCGTGCGTCCGGTCGGTGACGATCGCCGCGGCGGCAGCCTCGACCATCGGGACGGCACCGCTCGCGGCAACCTGCAGCCGGGTCGCTGGCTCGTGTGTTCGCGCGAGCAGACGACGATGGCGGCGATCGAAGTCGACGTGCGCGCCGGGGAGACCACCGAGACGAACCTCGTGATCCCCGACGGCGTGCCCTTCGTGCTGCGCGTGCCGGCCGCCGCCGGCGATCGCGGCCGCCTGCGACTGCACTGGCGCGACGCGACCGGCGGGCTCGTTCGCGACTGCGGACTCTACGAAGACGAAACGGGCAAGGACTTGCCGTTCAAGGCCCCGGCCGGCCGCTACACGCTCGACGTCGTCGACCCGCACGGCGGCAAGGCGTCGGCGACGATCGATCTGCGCGCGAGCGATCCGCCGCCGGTGTTCGAGCTGCCGCTGCCCGCCCGCGACGGCAGGTGATTGCAAGCGATCCTGCGCGCGATCGTCGCGACACAACCTCCGCTCCGCCGCCCGTTTCCCCACCCCTGGCGATGGCGCCCCGGAGAATGCCCTGGTTCGCCATTGAACCGACGGCCATCGTTCCCGTTCGTCTGCGGCCTAGGGAATCCCCGGAGCTGGGAAGTCCAGCTCTAGCTACGAGGAGAACGTCGGATGATGAACACGCCATTGCGTTGCGTCGCTGTCGCTTTGCTGGTCGGGCTCGGAGTCACGAGCACTGCGTTCGCGCAGGACAAGCCGATCCGGCCGGTCGCGGCGGATCAGAAGCCCGCCAAGCCTGCCAAGCTGAACATCAACAAGGCCACCGCGGCGGAGCTCGCCGCCGTCGGGGTCGATGCCGACACCGCCAAGAAGATCCTGGCGAAGCGGCCGTTCACCAAGCTGACCGATCTCGAAGCGATCCTGCCGCAGGGGATGCTGGCGAAGATCGAACCGAAGATTGCGCTCGACGACGGCTCACCGGTGACCGCGGACGCGAATGCCGGCCGCGGCGTGCGCACGCCCAAGATCGACGTCAACCAGGCGACGGCGAAGGATCTCACCAAGCTGCCCGGGATCGACCTCGCCATCGCCGAGAACATCATCGCGAAGCGGCCCTACAAGACCGTCGACGCGTTGGTCGCCGCCGTTCCGGCCAACATCCTGGCGCGAATCAAGCCGCTGGTCTGCGTCGATGCGACGGCCAACCCCGACGGCACGATCGCCAACAGCGATGGGCAGGTCGCGCCGGTCAAGGCCGACATCAACAAGGCTGCGGCCGCCGAACTCGAGGGCACGCTGGGCATCGCGGCCGCGATCGCGCAGAAGATCATCGCGGGCCGTCCCTACCAGACCGTGGGTGACCTCGCAGTGGTCGTCGATGCCCAGGAACTCGCGAAGATCAAGCCGCTCATCGTCATCGACGGCACCGAGGTCTGGGTCGGCCCGCCGCTGCGCGCTTCGTTCGAGAACAGCGGCAGGCTGGTGATCGTGCTGACGGCGCCGACCGGCGGCTACGCCTTCAAGTTCGACGACACCCAGAGCAAGGATGGGGTCGCCACGGTCCGGTGCACGATGACCACGCCGGGCGTGGGTGAAGTCACGACGGATGCGCTCGAGGATCACACCGTCGAGGTGACGAAGTTCCCGGAAGGCGCGACGTCCGTCGTGGTCGCGGTGGCGACAGCGCAGCGCGGCGCCCACTACCTGGTCGCGCCGACGCACGTGCCGGCCGTCGACCTGGCGATGCCGAAGAAGTGAACTGACCCGGCCGCGCGAGCGGCCGGATGGCGAGCTCCGGTTCCCGGTTGCGCCGTCAGCCGAGCGCGCGCACCAGCCGCGGGATCTCACTGACCATCGCGAACGGCACGGACAGCAGGCGGAACGGCCGTTTCGGGCCCGCCGTCGCCGCGGCCGAGGTTTCGACGACCTGCAATGGCCCCGGCCCGACGCGCACGCCGAGGTCGAGGCCCGTCTCGGCGACCATCACGTGCAGGCTGCGCAGCGTGCCCGGCGCGCCGGCCTTCACCTCGACCGGCACCACGAGCGCACCGACCTGGATCACGTAGTCGAGTTCGGCGTTCGAGTTCTTCGCCTCGCGCACCCAGGTGAACAGCGCAGGCTCCTGGTCGAACGGCCGGCACGCGCGCAGCTCCTGGCCGACGAACTGCTCGGCGAGCTGGCCGTGGTTGGCGAACCGCAGATCGGGGTCGGCGGGCAACGACGCGGCGTCGAGCCCCGACATGGTCGCGAACAGGCCGACGTCGAGCAGGCAGACCTTCTCGTAACGTTCGTCGACTTCGGCGCCGAGCGGGATCGCGTTGGCGGCAGTGCGGCGAACGGGCGTCACGATGCGCGCCATCGTCAGCATCCGGAACGCTTCCTTCAGCGCCTGGCTGCGCTCGTCGCGGTCCACCTGGGTCGGTTGGAACTTGCGGCCGACCAGGCGGGGCAGCGCCGCGAACACCTTCTCGATGCGAGATGGATCGATGCGGCGGCGGTATTTGGCGAAGTCGTCGCGCGTCGAGGCGAGCACGTCGCGATGGCGCGTCGTGACGCGGGCGAACGAACGGCTCTCGACCCACTCGGCGACGGCCGCCGGCATGCCGCCGACCAGCAGGTAGTCGCGGTGCAGGGTCGAGGCGCGGTCGTGCAGCGCGGGCGACAGCGGTGACTGCGGCGTCGCCGCCTGGATCGCGACGCGTAGCCGTTCTTCGCCGACGGCGTCGAGGAACTCGGCGAAGGTCATCGGCTCGAGGTGGCCGTAGGTGACGCGACCGACGGGCATCGAGAACTCGTGCGAGGCGAGCGCGAAGTCGAGCAGCGAGCCGGCGGCGACGACGTGCAGTGCGGGCATCTCCTCGTGAAACCACCGCAGCTTGGCGAGCAGGGCCGGCGCCTGCTGGATCTCGTCGAGGAAGAGCACGGTGCGCCCCGGTTGGATCGGGCGACGCAGATGGGTCTCGAGTTCGGCGACGACCTTCGCGGGATGGGTGCTGCCGAAGGCGGTCGCGAGACCGGGGTCCCGCTCGAGGTTGACGACCGCTACGTCACCCAGGCCCCCGACCCGTAAGTTGCTGACCAGCCAGCTCTTGCCTGTTTGGCGTGCGCCGCGGAGGAGCAGCGGCCGCCGCTTCGGCGCAGCCGCCCACTGCTCGATGTCCTTGGATGCCTGCCGAAACATGGCCAGAATACCATGGTATTGTCGGCGTTAATCGTCGGAAATCCAAGCCAATCTTTGGCCGGTCCGCGCAGTCATGGGGGCGCACTCACTGCGGCCGGGGTGGACTCCGGGACGGGCGACACAGCGCCTTCACCTGCCGTCGCCGAACAGACCCTGCTGCTGGAACGGCCGCCGGAAGCTCGACGCGGGTCGCGCCGTGCGCGGAGTCAGGCCGAGCTTCGTCGCCACCTTCCTGAACAGCGCTTCGACCACGTCCCAGCGCGGTCCCTGCCCGCGGAAGCGCGAATGGAAGCGCGCGTCCTTCAGGGTGCCGCCGCGCATCGCCGCCAGCAGCGACAGCACCTTGTCGGCGCGCAGCGGGAACGCGGCGCGCAGCCGCGCCTCGAACACCTCTTCGACCTCGGCCGGCAGCCGCAGCAGGATGTGGAACGCGTGGCGCGCGCCGGCAGCCTTCGCGCGTTCGAGGATCTCGGGCACCTGGTGGTCGTTCAGCCCGGGGATCAGCGGCGACACCGAGACGCCGACCGGCACGCCGGCGTCGGCGAGCGTGCGCAGCGCCGCGAAGCGCCGTTCCGGCGAAGCGACGAACGGTTCGATTGCGCGTGAGTCGGCGGCGTCGGCGAACGGGATGCTGACGAACACCCGGGCGGCCCCGTGGCGCGCGAGCTCGGCGAGCAGGTCGACGTCGCGCTCGACGAGCGCGCCCTTGGTGATGATGTCGACCGGCTGGCGGAACTCGCGGCAGACCTCGAGGCACGCTCGCGTCAGCCGGTAGCTCGCTTCCAGCGGCTGGTAGCAGTCGGTGACGCCCGAGAACATGATCGGCTCGCCGTTCCAACTCGCGCGCATGAGCTGCTGGCGCAGCAGCTGCGCCGCGTACTTCTTGACGACGATGCGGCGTTCGAAGTCGGTGCCGGCGCCGAAGCCGAGGTACTGGTGGCTCGGCCGCGCGTAGCAGTAGGCGCAGCCGTGGAAGCAGCCGCGGTACGGATTGAGCGTCCAGCGGAAGGGCAGGTCGGGGCTGTCGTTCTCGCTGACGATCGACTTCGCGTCCTCCTCGTAGATCGCGAGCGGCTGGTCCGGCGGTTCGCCGAGCCAATCGACGTGGCTCGACTGCCATGGGTTCGGCGGGTTGTCGACCGGGCGCACGGCGTTGGTGTCCCTACGGCAGCAGGCCGTGCTGCTGGTACCACGCGCGAACGGTGCTCAGCATGCCGGCGTCGTTGCTGATCTGGGAGTGCGTGTAGCCCGGGTAGACGAGCAGTTGGTGCACGGTCGGGTTCGCGGCGAGCTGGTTGGCGAGCGCCTGGTCCATCGCCAGCGGCACCGTGGTGTCGGCGTCGCCGTGGTGGAGCTGGTAGGGAGTGGTGATGCCCTGGGCTTGCGCCAGTGTCGTCGCCGCGGCACCCGGCTGCGTGCTCATGCCGCCGGCGGTGTGCGAGCCGGCGAGGAACCACTGCGGATGCGTGCCGAGCAGGGCGCCGGTCGCGAACGCACCCATGCTGTGCCCGTGCGCCGCGAGCCGCCGCATGTCGACGTAGCCGAGCGATTGCAGCAGGTCGATGCACTTGCGGTTGCGCAGCACGTTCGCGGCACTGGCGCCGCGTTCGGTCGCGAGGCCCGGCGCGCCGAGCGGCACGCCGCCGGCGTGCGTCAGGTTGGTCATGATGCAGACGAGGCCCCACGTCCGCATCGTCGCGGCGATGCCCGCTGAGTAGCCGTTCGCGTTGCCGCCATTGCCGTGGTTGAGGATGACCGCTGGATACAGCAGATGCCCGCCGGCCGGCGGCGTCGTCGGCTTGTAGAGCCGGCCGCTCAGGTCGTAGGCGACGCCGCCCGTCGTCGCCGCGTACGTCCACGTCGCGCCCGTCGGTGCTGTCGGATCGCCGGTCAACGTGAAGCCCGGCATGCCGACCTGGGTGCCGAGCGTGAACGCGACGCCGTTCGAGAACGTCAGCGGCAGCGTCGTGCTGATCGCGGGGTCGCCGGCGTTCAGCCACTGCGCGAACACCTGCGCCCCCGTCAGTGCGGCGGAACCCGGCACCGGCAGTGTGTGCTCGGCGACGCCGTTCGCGGGCAGGATCGTCGAGTGCAGCGACAGCGGTTCGGCGACCACGCTGCAGCCCAACAGGCCGAGGCCGTCGAGCGGGAACGGCAGCGACAGCGCGCCCCATTGCGTCGACGAGGTGCCGAGACACGCGATCGGCAGCACGCCGGCTGGTATGCCGGTCTCGAACAGCTGCAGCGTGCCGGCGCCGGGATTCGGCGCGAAGCCGACCGCGATCGGCTCGGGAACGGGGCAACCGGTGCCGTAGGTGATCGCGTTGCCCTGCCCGAGCACGGGCATGGCGAGCACGAGAAGGAGTAGATCGGCGGCGAGGTGCATGGGCTCGAGGGCGGGGCGGGCTGGCACAGCATACGGCGGCGGTTCTTGCGCGCCGGCCGCGCGGCCCCGAGCATGCGTCCGCCGATCCCTGCATGCGCCTCCACGCGACGCTGGTCCTGTTCACGTTCCTCGCCTGCTCCAAGGAGCCGGCAGTACCGCCTGCGAACCCGACGCCGCCGGCAGCTCTCGCCGCGCCCGACGACGACTGCACCTGGCAGACGCCGCTGGTGCCCGGCATCCCCGGCAGTCCGGGCAACCTGATCAAGTCACCGCGCAACCCGAACGGCGACAGCGAGCTGGCGGACCTGATGCGCAAGTGCGTCGAGGACCTGCGCAACGCGCGGTCGCTGATCGATGCCGGCGAGCCGGTGCCGGCGATGTTCAGCAAGCATCGCAAGATGCGTTGCGCGTGGCCGACCAAGCCGGACCAGCGCAACCAGGACTTCGACACCCGCGCGCAGGGCTACCTCGCCGCGGTGCGCGCGTTCGATGCCGATCCGAGCCGGGCCAACTACAACCGCATCGTCGACGGCTGCATCCACTGCCACTCGAACTCGTGCGGCGGCCCGCTCGACTTCATCGACAGCATGAAGTGGCAGTAGCGCGGAGGTCCCGTGCACCTCGCCCGACTCGCTGCGATCGGTCTCCTTGGCGCGCTGACCGCGCAGGTCCCGATTCCGTTGACGCGGGACCAGATGGCGGCTGATCTGCGCCAGCTCGCGGACGAGGCAGCGACGAAATGGGCGTACGCGGAGGATCGGCGGGCCCACGCGGGAGTCGACCTGGAACAGATCGCGACGCGGCTGATCGCGCGGTTGCCGGCGGTGAACGACGACGCGGCATTCGTCGGCCTGGTGCGCGAGTTCGTCGCCGCGCTGCAGGACGGCCATGCCTTCGTGCAGTGGCAGGGCAAGGAAGCGCAGCCGTTCCGGCGCTGGCCGTTCACGGTCGTCGACACCGCGGACGGTCTCGTGATCGACGAGGTGCTGCCGGCGTGGAACGACGATCCGGTCGGCCTCACCCGCGGCGATGTGCTGCTCGCGGTCGACGGGGTCGTGATCGGCGACCTGGTCGCGGCCGCCGAGCGCCGCACGAACGCGTCGACGTCGGGCGGCCGGCGGGCCGCGGCCCTCGGCCCG
>JBASWX010000050.1:0-7543 GCA_049276695.1 Planctomycetota bacterium | reverse complement strand
GTTCGTCGGCCGTGTACCACTTGTGGATCGTGGTCATGCCGTCGAACAGCACGCCGAAGGTATCGCCCTGCACGATCTTGATCGTGCCAGTCGCGTCCTTCGTCATGGCGTCGTGCGCCTTGCCAGCCTTCACGCGCACGCGCGCTCCCACCACGAAGCCGCCGCCCGCGGTCCAGCTGCGACCCATCATGCCGCCCCCCTCGCTGGCGGCGCGCGCCTCCTCTTCCTTGAGCCGCGCGGCCGTCTCCTCCATCCGCCGCTGCTCGGCGTGCTCGGCCTCGTTCTCGATCGCCTCGACCTCGGCCTCGGCATCGACGCCCTGCAGCAGCCCGAGCTTCTGCACCTCGGCGAGGAACGTCGCGTGCGTGATCGCGCCGCCGGTGAACACCGCCTGCAACGCCGCGAGTTCATCCTTGCGCGACCTACCCGGCGCGCCGAACTGGATCCGCTTCCGCTCCTCGTCGTCCGTCACGCCAGGCGGCAGCAGCTCGCCGCGCCGCACGTTGTGCGCGAATGTCTCCCACGAGATCGTGCCGGCCTGCAGCGCCGCCGTCAGCGACGCCAACTCCTGCGGGTCGAGCGGCATCGCGTCGAAGTCCGCGTCGAGAGCGAACACGACCGCCGACATCGCCTCGTCGGAATCGAACGCCGGCAACTCCCACGCGAGCATGCGCTGGATCGCGCGCGTGATCGCCGCCGAGCAGTTCGCCGCGATGTTCGCGAGCACGCTGCGTTCGCCGGCCTGCCGCAGCTTGACCGTGCCCATCGCTTCGGCCGCGAGCTTCGGCGCTTCCAGCATGCGCGCGCCGAGGATTGCCATCTGCTGTTCCTTCTCCTTCATGCCCTCAGCGATGTTGCCGAGACCGGCGCCGGAGAACTCGAGATAGCCGACCTTCGCCTGCGGGTTGTCGGTCGCCCACGCCGAACCGCACCCGACCACCAACGTCGTGCCCTCGGGCAACTGGAAGCCGGCGACCCACGGCTGCGGGATCGCGCACATGTGCCGGCCCCATTCCAGGTCGGCGCTGTTCCGGTAGTGCGCGAGCACGACGTTCGCGAGCGCGTTCATCACCGGCACCTCGACGTTGAGCGAGATGCCGCCGGTCGCACCCACAATGTCGCACGGAATCTCGGACCAGAAGCGCCCGCCGTTCTTCGTCGGCACCACGACCTCGACGATGCCGAGGCCTCCGGTCCCGTCGCGCCAGACCTCCTGCCAGTAGATCCACTCGTCGGACGGCGCACCGGCGAAGCCTTCGATGCCGGGCACGCCCTGCAGGTAGTTCGGCAACACACCGCCGACCTTGCCGAGCCGCAGCAGCCGATACTCGGGCTTGCTCTCGGTCTGGTTTCCGATCACGTCGCCGACCGCTGGCACGTCGTAGCTCTGCCGCAGCGCGATCAGCACCGGCACGAGCCGCCCGTTCACTTCACCGCGCACCCAGTAGCACACGTCCTCGGCGAGCAGCGGCAGCATGTAGGGCCGCGATTCCTGGTCGCGGTCCTTGTCGACGAGAAGCCCCCAACGGCTCACCGTCGCGAGTTCGCCGAGTCCGTGCTGCGCGATCTGCGCGAGCGGCTCGTAGTCGCGCCCGGCCGCGTCCTTGATCGCACGCAACTGGTCGTCTGGCACGCCTTCAATCGTCGGTTCCTTGCGCATCACCGCGCCGACGAGGCCCATCCGCGTGCGACCCGCAGCGCCGTGCAGGCATGCGCGCTGCAGATACTTGTCATACTGCGCCTTCGCTTCGCGCGTGCCGTCCTTGTGCGAGTCGAGCCGCGGCAGGTAGTCGCTCGTGCGCGCCTTCACCGCATCCTCGCCGTCCACGACGTCGCGGATCTTCTTCCAGAACGGCAGCATCGCGGTGTAGTCGGGATGGAGGATCGAGGCCGTGCTCATGCTTGCCGCCAGTTGATGAGTCGCGCGGCCTGCCGGTCGACCGGGAACAGGTAGGCGATCGGGTAGGAGAAGGCGTCGAGCAGATGCGACATGGCCTTCTGACTCGTCTTGTTGCTGCCCTCGTGCGTGTAGGCGAGCAGGTAGGCGCGTAGCTTCCGACACTCGCGCGACAGCGTGACGCGGCCGTGCCGGAAGCCGGCGTTGACCGCGAGTCGGCGATCAGGAAGCAGCGGGTTCGTCGACCGGGCCAGCACGTTCAGGCCGTGCTCGCGCAGGTAGGCGTGCGCGCTCTTGCCGCCGTCGCCGGCGTTCTGTCGGTTGTGCCCGCTCGCGTCCGGGTAGACGTTGCGCACCTGCGGCCGTTCGCTGCGCAGCTTGATCGCGCACTGCTCGGCGTCGCTGTTTCGCACCTCGAACTCCTCGAGGAAGTGGATGCGGTCACCCTTGCGCCAGAACAGCACGAACGCCATCGGATCGGCGTTGAAGTCCATGCCGCACGCGATCTCGGCATCCGCCGGCGTCGCGATGTCCTGCACGTGCAGCGACGGGTCGAAACTGTGATAGACGCGACCGCTCGACAGGTTCACGAACTTGCCGTCGCGGTAGGCTGCGACCGCGGACTCGTCGAACTGCCCGAGGCGAGCGAGATAGTCCGGCGGCAGCGCCTTGTTCTCGGTGCTGCTGCACTGCACCAGGCCGACGTCGTACTTCTTGCGCAGCTCGCCCTCGAACAGGTCGTAGCCCCACCCGACCACACCCTCGGGCGTGCCCGTGATGTCGATCTCGCGCAGCGTCGCGTCGGGGTGCCGGACGCGCGCGATGATCTGGTCGAAGACCGCGCGGTCCTGGATGAACGGCTCGTCGATGCCGGCCGCCGCGATGTTCGCGCCCTTCAGCCGGTTCGGGTCGTCCCCGCTCATGCACAGGATCGTGCCGACGCGGCCCGCGATCTTGATGGTGAAGCGGTAGGGCTGGGACCGGAACAGGTGGTAGCTCGCGCGCCGTCCTGCAGCGCGCTCGTTCTTGATCTTGCCGTCGAGCAGCTCGTCGATCGTCTTGACGATCGTGGTCAAGGCCATCGGGTAGGTCGGGCTCACGGTCACCACCGGGCACGGTGCGTTGCGCAGCGCGAGCTCGATCATGCGCTTGCCCAGCGCGAGCGTCTTGCCGCCGCCGTACCCCGTGACCAGGCCCCGGATGAAGTTCGGCAGGCCCCACCACTCGCGCTGGTGCGGCCACATGCCGGCACGCGTGACCCGGCCCTCCTGCAGTTCGGGGGGTTCCTCGCGCCACAGCGTCGGGCGCGGTCCGAGCTTCTCGGCCGCGCTCACTCGAACCTCGGGTCGTGCGGCGGAATCTCGGCGCCGTCGTCGACGGTCGCCAGCAGCGCCTTCGCGCGCGCCGCCAGCACTTCGAGCTGCGCCTTCTCGACCGGCGTCAGCGCGCCGCCGAACCGCTGCAGCCACCACGCGAACGCCTGCCACTGGCCGGTCTTTTCAGCGATCGCGAGCAGGCGTCGCATCATGTTGATCTTCGCGGTGCCGCGAGCCACGCGCGTCATGGAGGCGAAGTCCACATTGCGCTTCGCGCGCATCGTCGAGGCCTGCTTGCACAAACCCATCGACTCGGTCGCCCAGGCAACAGGCATCCCTTCATCGACGAGGCTCTTGATCTCGTCGATCTGTGCTTGCGTCAGGTTGTCGCCTCTCGATCGCTTCGGCACTGAGCCTTTCGCCGGCGGCGGGTAACACACCGAACAGCGTCCGGGAACGAAACCGATCGCCGAGCCGGTTCGCAACCCATCGCCGTGTAGCCGAACGCCCAGGAGCCCGAATGCGGCACGATCTTGGCCCGGTCCATGCCGCCGGTCGAGCGCGGTCGCGATCGTGGCGCCAGCGCGGTCTCAGGCCGTCAGTTCGGCGATCCGTTGGCGCAGCGCATCGCGTTCCCATGGCATGGCGACCTCGAGTGCGGCGGCGAGGCGAAGCAGTTCGAGAGTGTGGTTTTCTGGTTCCCGCACGGTCACGACGCCGTCAGCTCGCGCCCGGCGCCAGGCGAGAACGCGGGTGCACTGGCGGCTGCATGTCGGGCCCCAGCCGGTGAAGCGGCGGGAGCAGTTGACGCAGGTGCGTTTACGCTTCGCGTTCACGCTGGCACGTCGGTCCGCTTCGACCGGAACTGCACGCAGCCGCTACAGCCGCAGCTGGCGGTTCCGAGCGGCATGTTCGGGATGTGCGCGACGCCGGTCGAAACCTCGGGCATCGCGCCGCCAGCCAACCGCTGGCGGCGCCAGTCGGACCGGACCGCGTCGTCGCGCAGCGCGGTCGCGAGGAAGGCCGCACGCTCGTTCGAGTCGCGGCCACGGATCGTTGCGGCGAACTCGCGCACGTCCTGGGCGGTCCAGGCTTCCGCCAGCAGCGCCGCGGCGAGTCCGGCCCGGTTCAGCGGCGATCGCTGGAAGATTCCAAGGTCGAACAGGGCCAGGTCGATCTCGGACGGCGGCGATCCGCTGCCAGGTTCCTGCTTGGTTTCTGCTGCTGGCGGATCGAGGCCGGGGCCTTCCTTCCTACCTACATAGGTAGTGGAAGTGGAAGGCTGCCGTTCTGCTTGGCCTTCTGCTGGCCCGTCTACTGGTGGTCCTGCTGCGGTTCTGATGCGGTCCTGCTTGGCAGTCTGCTTGCCTCCTGCTGCCCCTCTACTACGTCGTTCCTCTGACAATCGACGGCGTTCTTCGCGCTCATGCTCCTGCCGTTCGTTCACCAGTCGACCCGGTTCGTCAGCCTTCGGCACCCAGCATGTGGAGAGTGTTCCCCACACCGACGCGAAGCGTGACACCGACAAGCCGAGTAGGCTGCGGATGGCTTTCGGGTCAGCTGGGATGCTTCGGTGCAGCCAGGAGAACGCGAGCAGCTCGACGTAGGCGCCGCGCTCCTCGAGCGTCATCGCGCGCACCTTCTCGGACTGCAGCCAGGCGGTGGCGTAGAACAGGAACGCCGGGTCCTTGTTGGTGGTGGTGACCATCAGCCTGCCGACCTCCTTCTGCGCCACTGCGTCTGGAACTCGCCGAGCGGCGCGGTGTCGGCTTCGTTGGGACCCGACATGCCAGCCACGACGGCGCGCTCGACGTCGACTCGTCGCACGACTTCGGTGCGGTGACCGAATGTCCCGTCCAGGAAGCTCATCAAGTCGAGCCTGATGGCCTCCGTGTCGATGGCAACGATCAGGCCGACCGGGCACCGATCGTCGCTGAGACCGAGCGCCACGACGTCGCCGACGGCGAGCACGATCGCGCTCGATCGCGGCTTCGGCGCGTCGCCAGCACCCTTCGATCGGTTGCACTTCGCGCAGGCCGTGACCAGGTTGGCGATGTGGTTGCTGCCGCCGTTCGCCACGGCGATGCGATGGTCAACCTGCAACTCAGCGTCGGTGCCTGCGGTCCCGCAGTAGACGCACGCGAACCTGTCGCGCTGCAGCACCTGCAGGCGCTGCGCTGCGCTGACCTCACGTCGTTTCGTCGTCATCCAGCCCCTCCAGTTGTCCAAGCCACCGACCGCTGACCACGGCCAAGGGTCGCCAGTCGGTCAGTCGCTACTCGTTCAGTGCTTCGATCGCGCGCACGATCGCGTCTTGCCCTGCCGCGTCGAACTCGCGCAGCGCCCCGGCGATCGCATGCGCCTTGCTCACGGCGTCGTCGGTGCTCGCGAGCGCGTGAATGCGTTGGAGAATGGAGGCGGTCACAGCATCACCCCCAGGATCGGCAGAGCGAGTAGCAAAACGAACGGGATGTCGCCGTAGTTGTCGGGACTCGCGACGTCGCCGCGTCGCTCTTTCTTGGCGGCAACGGGATCAGCAGCCGGCGCGAACTTCTTCGCCAGCGCCTTCATCTCGCCGCCGAGCCGCTTGTCGAGTTCCGCGACCTTCTCGGCGCTGACGCCGCCGCCGCGGTCCTCGTTCTCGCCGCGCAGCCACCGGACCTGGAAGTAGGTCTTGCCCTTGTAGTCGTTGGCCTCGACCTCGACCTGGACGAGTCCGTCGTGCGGCTGGCGCGTTGCCAGTTCCTCGAACGTGCCGTGCCAGTCGAGGTGCTTGCACAGCATCTCGACGACGGCCTCGTTCGGCGTGCCGGTTTTCTTCACCAGGAAGAAGTCGCCGCGCACGACGCGCGGTTCGATCATGGTTGGCCAGTCCTCGCCGTCGCGCTCGATCTCGCACTTGAACAGAACGCGGATCAGCGGATCGCCGCTCGGCAGCGACTGCACCGACCACTCGAACGCACGCGCCTTGAACGTGCCCGGCCGATCGAGGGGCCTCACTTGGCACCCCCGACCGGCTGGCCACTCTCACGGGCTTGGTAGCACTCGCGCAGCGCCGCGACGTCGGCGGGCAGCATGCGGGCCTTCACCTGCGGCGTGATCGTCTTGCCGATGTCCTTGAGCGTCGGCTGCCCCTCGCTGCCGGCGAGCGCGATGCGCGCCTGGAACTCGGACAGCAGCTTCGCCGATTCCTCGGCGCGCGCGCGTTCCGCATCGGACTGCGCCTCAGCGTCCTTCGCCGCGGTCTCGTCGCTCGGCGCGATCGAGCCCTGCGTGGCGCCGAGCAGCGGCAGCAGCGGCTTGCAGATGCTGTCGAACGTCGGGTTGATGAACGAGCGGCCGGCGAGCACGCCGGTCCGGTCCTTCTCGGCGTAGGCGACGATCTGCGCAACCTCGTGAGTTTTCTTCGGTCGGATGCCTTCCATGCGCATCAGGATGTGCGGCTCGTAGGGCGTCTCGCCTTCGGTCCGCATCGTGACGCCGGCCGACTTCAACTCGCCGGTCTCGTCCTCCTCGTAGAGCGTCTTCTGCCGGCCGCAGATGATGAAGTGAGCGGGCGAGGCCAGCAGCACGGCCATCAGGTCCTTGTAGGGCTTCTTGATCTTGCCCCAGGCGTGCATCGGGATCGTGCCGATGCTCGTCAGCTTGCCGCCGAACGACGCGATTGCGGCTTCCCACAGGTGCGTCACGGAGTCGAGAACGATGACGCTGTGCGTTGCCGGGTCGAGCTTCTTGACCTCGGCCAGCACTTCGTAGATCGAGCGCGTGTAGATCGCGTCGAAGTCGAACGCCTCGGGGTGGACGGCGCGCGCGGGCACTGCCTGGCAGTAGAAGTCCGTGCCGCGTTCGGTGTCGATGTAGGCGACGCGGCGGCCGTCGAGCTTGGCGAGCCCTTCGGCGAGCAGCAGCGCGGTGAAGGTCTTACCGCTGCCGGCGGGGCCGTAGAGCCCCATCTTGATGGCGGCCTGTTCGGCTTTCGCTTTTCGGAAACCTGACATGAAGCAATCTCCTGGTGAGAGGATGTAGCTGGGGCGGGTTGGATCGGCGCCGCGTTGCCCCGCGCGCGGCGCCGTGTTCGTTCAGTCGCTCGGCATCCACAGGTCAGCGCCGCCGCCCTTCGCTGCGGCTTGCAGCGCGCGGCGGATGGTCTCTCCGTGGTCGCGGCGCGACTTGTCGGCGCTGCGCTCCCACGATGCGGCGGTAGTGCATACGGCGCGCAGGGCGACGCGGATCTCGCGCAGTTCGGCCTCGGCGGCTTCGGCGCGCGTGCGCTGCTCGTCGAGTTCGTCGGCGAGCACGTTGCGGCGCCAGTCGCTGGAACGTTCGTGTG
>JBASWX010000049.1:0-2154 GCA_049276695.1 Planctomycetota bacterium | reverse complement strand
CCGCGGGCGCCGCCGGGCCCGCCGGTACACCACCACCCCCGGGCAGAGCCGCGGGCGCCGGGTCGGCGAGCAGCCACAGCACCCCGAGACCGGCAACCAGCAGTGTCGCCGCCAGCGCCGCCACCTTCGTCTTCGTGATCGTCATCAGCAGCAACCCCCACGCGAACAGGTGTGTGCCACCGCCGGCGGCGGCGAACGGCGCGAGCGCCTTGACCCAGGTGCGGCGGTCGCCGTAGTCGGCGTCCAGCCGTTCGCGCAGCATCGCCAGGCCGCGCTTCAACTGCGAACGAACCGTGGCGCCGGGAATCGCCAGCCGCGTCGCGATCGCAGCCGGCGGCAGTTCCTCCCAGAATCGCAGCAGCACGACCCCGCGGTACGGCTGCGGCAACGCCAGCACGGCGTGCACCACACGCGCCCGCTGCTCCTCCTGCTGCAGCACCTCGTCGACCGAGGGTGCAACGTCGGCCGTCGGCAGTGCGGCGCGCAGACGGGCGTCACGCCGGGCGGCGCGCAGCCGATCGAAGCTCAGGTTGCGGGCGACGCGCTGCAGCGAACGCACGATCGGGCGCAGGAAGCGATGCTGCGCCAACAGCGCCTCGGGCGACGCGAACGGTTCGGACGACGACATCGGGGGACCAAGGGGCGGACGTCGCTCGCGCGCCGGGCGTTGCGGAATCCGCGGGCTCGATCGTAGCGGAACGCCGCCACCCACAGCCGGCAGGGCGGGTCCACGCGGCTGCTGCAGCCACCCGCAGCGAACGCCCGATAGGCGGGGCCATGGAACGGCGCTCCGGCGGCTTCAGCCTGCTCGACGTGCTGCTGGCAGTGGTGATCTGCGGCATCGTCGCCGGCGCTGGCGTCGCGATGTTCGACGACGACGACAGCGGCCTCGACGCCGCAGCCCGCGCCATCGCCGCCGACCTGTTGACCGCCCAGCAGCTGGCGATCGAGACCCGCACCGCGTTCGGCCTCGCTGCCGATCCGACTTCGGCCACCACCTGGTTCGTGCTCGGCGACGGCACGCCGGCAGCGAAGGCAGCGGCGGCGCTCGCCGCGTCGCCGTCGCTGTCGGTCGCGGAGGCCGGCCGACTGGTTGCCGCCAGGGCCCGTGGCGAAGGGGGCTTCGGGCGCGTCCGCATCGCCCGTTCTGACTTCGGCGGCAGCCCGCGGGCGATCTTCGAAGTGGACGGCAGCCCGCGCGCGACCGGCTACGTCGAGGTCGCGCTCGGCAGTGCCTGGCTGCGCGTGCACTGCCAGGCCGCGAGCGGCCGGATCACGGTCACTGCCCCCTGATCGCAGCCCGGTGATCGCGATTGCCTGGCCCCGATCCGGCGGCGCACTCAAGGCCGATCGGGCCGCTGACCGATGCGAGATCGTCCAGAGTCGAGACCACACCCATTCGAGCCATGCGCAACCCAACCCAGTCCGCCTTCACCTTGATCGAGCTGCTGCTGGTCGTCGTGATCCTCGGGATCCTCGCCGCGGTGGCGATCCCGCAGTTCTCCGACAGCAGCGGCGAGGCCCGCGTCAGCAACCTGCAGACCAACCTCGCGGTGGTCCGCAACGCGGTCGAGTACTACCGCGCCAACCACAACGGCAAGTACCCGGGCTATCCGACGGCCGGCGGCGCGCCGACGCAGGCCGAGACGATCAACCAGCTGACCCTGGCCAGCAAGGCCGATGGCTCGACCGCCGCGGTCGGCACCGCCGGCTTCGGTTACGGCCCGTACATCCGCGAGGCGCTGCCGGCCAACCCGATCAACGGCCTGGCCACGGTGATGGTGCTCGCCGACGGCGCTGCGTTCGCCGCGGCCGACAACACCACCGGGTGGATCTACCAGCCGCAGACCGGCAAGGTGCGCGCCAACTCGACCGGCGCGGCGGCTTCCGGCAAGAACTACTACGACTTCTGAGACGCGCTCCCGGTCGCCGACCCGGGTCGGCCCGTGCGCGCACGGCCAGCCATGCGTCGCCGACGTTCCCCCATCGCGATCGACTTCGGCGAGCACAGCGTCGCGGCGCTGCAGCTCGAGACACGCTCTGGACGAGTGCGTGTGGTGGCAGCGGCGTGGGAACGGTTGGCGGCGGGTGAACCCGCGACCCGCGAACAGCGCTGGCTCGTGGCGGCGGCCGCGGCGCTGCGCAGCGCCCGCT
>JBASWX010000048.1:0-9884 GCA_049276695.1 Planctomycetota bacterium | reverse complement strand
GCCGCCGCCGTGGATCCAGACCAGCACCGGCCACGGACCGCTGCCGGCGGGCACGATCAAGTCGAGCAGCAGGTCGTGGGGTGCGCCCGCGACCTGCACGGTCGCGTAGACGAGGGACGGGAAGGTGGTGGACTGCGCGATGGCAGCGGGAACCAGGGCCGCCAGCGCGGCGAACGGTCGGAGAATGGGACGCATGCGCGGAGACCGAAGGGCGGCGCGCGGCTACGCGGCGCGCGGGCCGAAGCCCACGCGAACCTCGTGATCGCGTCGCCCTTGGTGCCCGCCAGCGTTGGCCGGCCGCTGACGGAAGCAGCAGGACGCCCGGCTCCGCGACCGACGCGACCAGCCGTCGGCATCAGCGCACCGCACCCGCCTACCCGGGTGGATTCCCCGATCGCGCTCATGGCAGTCGCGCGCTGCAACCGCCGCGCTGCTGGCCGAGGTCGCGAGGTTTGCACCCCCTCCTTCCGCGAATGCGAGCAAGGCCGTAGCGTGCCCCGCCTGACGGAGCCGTTCGCGCCCCGTCACCGCCGACATGACACCACGCCTCTCGCTGTTGCTCGCGCTCGCGCCGGCACTCTCCACCTCCCTCGTCGCCCAATCCAACACCGTGCCCGGACTCAACGGTCGACTCAGTGTGGTCGACGAGTTGACGTTCTACGGCCGCCGCGGCGCCGCCTTCCCGAACGGCGAAGTCGGCATGGCGATGCTCAACGAGATGTGCAACCCGGGCAGCGTCGTCATTCCGTGGCAGGCGGCGATGCAGTCCAACCACCCGAAGTTCGGGTTCCTGATCACGCGCGTCGTCGGCGACCGCATCGAGCAGATCAACGACTGGTCGTTCTGCAAGCACGCGTTCGTGTCGACGAACTACACCGGCCCGTGCGGTCCGTGCCAGAACCCCGGCACCGGCTCGGTGATGGGAATCAACTGCGCGGACACCTACGGCTCGGGCAACAACGCCGACCGGTTCTGGCTCGGCCCGCCGGTCGAGATCGATCCGTGGCTCGGCACCTGGGGGCCCGTCGGCAGCTACTTCGACATCGGCGATCCGGCCCAGGCCGGCTATCCCGCCCCGGCCGACGGCGTGCGCAGCCTCAACCAGAACGTGTTCGCGAGTGATCCGGTGAAGAACCGCGTGACCGTGCGCGAACAGGACCTGCTGACCCCCGGCGCCCAGTACTTCTACGGCATCCATCTGATCCACCAGGGCGAAGCGGTCGCCAACCGCGGCGACAACCTCGCGTCGCGCGGCTTCAATCCGGTCGGCAGCGGCGGCAGCTGGTCGTTCGCGAACAACGCCGTCGCGCAGGCCTACGGCTCGATCCTGACGCGCTGGCCGGGAGCGCAGGTGAACAGCGGCCTGAACGGCAATGACGACGGCCGCTTCTTCGTCGCCAGCAAGGTGACGCCCATCGGCGGTGGCATGTACCGCTACGAGTACGCGATCCACAACGCCGACAACAATCGCGGCGGCGCCTCGTTCCGGGTGCCGCTCGCCGCTGGCGCAACCGTGCAGAACGCCGGCTTCCGCGACATCGACCAGAACCCGCTCAACAACTGGACGTTCGCGAACACCGGCAGCGAGATCGCGTTCACCGCAGTCGGCACCAACGCGCTGAACTGGAACACGATCTACAACTGCTGGTTCGATTGCTCGGTCCCGGCGGGTGCGGGCAACATGACGATCGACGAGGCGCGGACCGGACCCGGCGCCTTGAGCGTCGTGATTCCGAGCCAGGTGCCGAGTGGCCAATTGTTCGCCGGCAAGACTTCGGTCGGCACGGCGTGCGGCACGTGCACCGGGACGTTCTATCAGCTGTTCGCGGCGAGCAGCGCGTTCGACCTGGCGGGCCGCTCGATGACGATGAGCCTCGGCAACGGCGCCTACACGGTCAGCGAAACGCCGGTCGCGTACCAACCGCTCGCCGGCACCAACCTGGCGCTCGGCCTCTCCGGGCAGGCGGTCGTCACGCTGCCGTTCGCGCTGCCCTGGCCGGGCGGCACGACGACGCAGCTGCAAGTGAGCTCGAGCGGCTTCGTGTCGCCGGGCGCGAACCCGGTGCAGCTGGCGCCCTCGGTCTCGCTGCTGCTCGCTGGGCAGCCGCGCTGGGCCGGTCTGTGGGGCATCCTGAATCCGGCGACGACGAGCGCCAACAACGTCTACTACGACGCGAACCCCGCGCGCGCGATCGTGACCTGGAACAACGTCCCGTTCCTCGCCGGCACGGCGCCGAACAACTTCCAGATGCAGTTCTTCCCGGACGGCACCGTGCACGTGCTGTGGCAGACGGTCGCCGCGTCGTCGTTCCCGGTGATGGCCGGCTGGTCGACCGGCGGCGGCTTCAGCGACCCGGGTCCGCGCGACCTGTCGGCGGCGCTGCCGGCGACGTTCTCGCTGTGCGCGGCGCCGTTCGACGGCCTGGTGCTCGACACCAGCGCGCAGCCGGTTCTCGGCACGACGCTGCAGTGGCAACTGACGCGCATTCCGGCGGCGACCGGTTGGGGTGCCCTGATGCGGTCGCTGACGCAGGCGGTGCCGCCAGTCGACCTGACCGCGGCCGGCATGCCTGGCTGCTTCGCGCACGTGGTGGCTCCGGTAGCGACGCTGTTGGTGTCGCCCGGCGCGAGCGCGCAGGTGCCCGAGGTGCTGCCGAACGTTCCGGCCCTGATGGGGCTGACGCTGGTCGGACAGGCCGTGACCTACAACCCGGGCCTCACGCCGCTGGGTCTGGTCGCGAGCAACGGCATCGTGCTGCTGCTCGGCTTCTGATCGGAACGCACGCACGCCCCGGGCGGCGCCAAGGCGCCGCCCGGCGTGGCTACCAGCTCGCCATCAGCTTCTTCCGCGCCGCGTCGTCGTACTCGCCGGGGAACGGCACCTTCCTGCCGGCGAGCTTCTGCAGCGCGTCGTGCACGTTCTTCGCCAGCGCTTCGCACATGCGCTGCTCGCTCGCCGCGTTCTCGCCGGCCGGCACCGGCGGATACGCCTGCGCCAGGATCGCGACCGCGTCGGCCTTGCTCTTCTTCACCCGCTCGCCGATCGCCGCCACCGTCTGCACCGCGGTCGACGTCAGCCCGTTCCGCCAGGCGCCGCTGACCGCGAACGGCTGCACCACCTGGAGCGACGAGCCGTCGCCACAGCGCCCCAGTGCCTTGACCGCGCGCATGCGCAGCACGTTCGGGTTCTCGCTCTGCCCCGGATCACGGACGATGCCGTGCAGTGCGTCGCGCGCCTCGACGTCGCCGTGTTCGGCCAGCACGTCGCAGACCTGACCGCGGATCTGGTCGTTGGGCACCGCGAGCAGCCACGAACTCTCGGCGACGAGGTCCTGCGGTGCCTTCTTGACGACGATCTGCAGCGCGCGGAACGCGACCACGCGGTCGGCATGGCGCAGGTGTTGCTTCGCCAGCTTGACATCCCCGCCCTTCTCCAGCGACGCCGCCAGCGTGTCGGCGGCCGCGAGTTCGGGGGCACTCGGGCTCGGCGTCCCGCCGTTCACCGGCGCGCGCGCGACGGCGGCGCGGAACGCGTCGAGGCTGCGACCGGTGTCCGCCATCTTCGCCAGCGTGAACGGATCGACCAGGAAGTGCTGCGGCCACGAACTGATGCCGAAGCGGATCGCGAGCCGCTCCGCAGCGCGGTCGGCGTCGCTGTGCGAGAAGTCCTGGAACAGGTACATCCACACCACGCCGTCGTAGTGCTTCGCCAGTTGCGGGTCGGAGAGGAGACCCCTCTCCATCACGACGCAGTGCGGTCAATACGTCTTGGTCGAGTAGACGAAGATCGGCTTGTTGCCGGCGATCGCCTGCGCGCGCGCCGCGGCGAAGTCCATCACCCACGGTGGCCCCTTCGGCGGCGTCTTGCTGGAGTGGTTGTCGTTGGCCTGCGCGGGCAACGCGGTGGCGAAGGCAAACAGGAGGGCGAGTGCGGTTCGCATCCCCGCGACCATACCGCGAACGTGGTCATCGCGACGCGAGGCAGCCTCGCGCGCGGTCAAAAGGACCCGATCGTCAGCGTGAGCGCGTTCGTGCTCGTGGCCGCGAGGATGCTCAGCGCGGCATCGACCTCGAACGGCACCATCTGGTGATGGAAGACGACGCCCGCGAGCGACACCGTGCCCGGAAACACCAGCTGCGCCGACGCGCTGCCGCCGCTGGCCACGAGCAGTTCCAGGATGTCCGGACTGGCGCGCAGCACACAACCCGCGCCGGCTTGCGGCAGCAGGCTCGCGAGCGGCAGCGACATCGCCGCGAAGCCGTGCACGGCGACGACGAGTGCAGACGCCGGCAAGCCAGTGGCCAGCGAAGACCAGGTACTGCCCACCCACGGCAGGCCCGCGGTCAGCGTGTTGGCGCCGCCCGAACTCGGGCAACCGGATCCGAGGCCGGTCACGGTCGCGGGGCACGTGGTCGTCAGGCGCGCGAGGCGCGCCGAGACGTTGCCCCCTGCAGTCAGGAACCCACCACCGGCCATCACGTCGCCGTTCGGCAACATGGCGAGGGCCGCGACGTCCCCGTCCATGCCGGAGCCGACCGCCGACCACGAGGAACCGTTCCAGCGCGCGATGTAGTTGCCGGGGGCCCCGGTGGAGAAGTGGCCGCCCGCCAGCACGTCGCCGTTCGGCAGCGTGGCGAGTCCGTACACCGGGTTGTTCAAGCCGAGGCCCAGCGGCGACCACGCAACGCCGGACCAGCGCGCGACACAACTGGCCGCACCGCCCCCCGCGCTGCTGAAGGTACCGGCCACAACGAGAGAACCGTCGGCGAGCGAGGCGAGCGCCGACACCGAGCCATTCGTACCGGAACCCATCGCCGACCAGGCGGCGCCGTCCCACCGCGCGAGGTAGTTCGCGCCCGGCGTGCCGCCGGCGACGGTGAAGTCGCCCGCCGCCACGAGATCGCCGTTCGGCAGCACCGCCAGGGCGAGCACGTAGGAGTTCATGCCGCCGCCGAGAGATGACCACGAAGATCCGCTCCAGCGGGCGATGTAGTTGGTGCCAGCGACGCCAACCGCGTTCGGGAAGCTGCCGCCCGCGACCAGGTCGCCGTTCGGCAGCACCGCCAGCGCGATGACATGCCAGCTGATGCCCGCTCCGAGCGCGGACCACGACGAACCATCCCAGCGCGCAACGTAGTTCGCGCCGGCGGTGCCGCCGGCGGCCGTGAAGCTGCCGCCCGCAACGAGGTCGCCGTTCGGCAGCACCGCGAGCGCGTCGACGGTGCCGTTCACCCCAGCACCGAGTGTCGACCAACTGGCGCCGTTCCACCGCGCGATCCGGTTGGCCGCGATCCCGCCGACCGCGAGGAACTCGCCGCCCACCACCAGGTCGCCGTTCGGCAACACGGCGAGGGCCCGCACCGTGCCATCGATACCGGGGCCGACGGCGAACCAGGCACTGCCGTTCCAGCGGGCAAGATGCGCAGCGACCACGTTGCCGGCGGAGGTGAACAAGCCGCCGGCGATCAGATCGCCGCCCGGCGTCACGACGAGCGTGCGAACCCGATGGTTCAGCGGCGGACCCAGCGCGGACCACGCGGTGCCGTCCCAGCGCCGCAACCCGGCCATGGCCCCGCCGGCGACGAGGTCACCGTTCGGCAGGACGGCCAGCGCGTGCACGATGTCGTCGACGCCGGCACCCAGTTGCATCCAAGAAGAACCGTTCCAACGGGCGACCTCCACGGCACCCGGGGCGTAGGGCGAGAGGCCACCGGCGACGAGGTCGCCGTTCGCGAGCACGACCAACGCACCGACGTTCACGGTCATGCCCGCGCCGAGGGGCGCCCACGAGGAACCGTTCCACCGCGCGACCCGATATGCCGGGGTGCCGCCGGCCACGGAGAAGCCGCCGCCCGCAACGAGGTCCCCGCTCGGCAACACGGCAAGCGAGCTCACGAACCCGTTCATACCGCCGCCGAGTGATGACCACGACGAGCCGTTCCACCGCGCGATGTAGTTCGTGCCTGCGACGCCGCCAGCGCCGGTGAAGATGCCGCCGGCGACGAGGTCACCGTTCGGCAGCACCGCCATCGCCCAGGCGACCCAGTTCAGGCCCGAGCCGAGCGGGGCCCACGAGGAGCCGTTCCAGCGCGCGATGCCGCTGGCAGGGACGCCGCCAGCACTCCAGAACACGCCGGCGACCACCAGGTCGCCGTTCGGCAACACGGCCAACGACGTGACGGCTGGCGTGCTCCAGTTGGCCAGGCCCGAGCCGAGGGCGTACCAGGTGCCGCTCATCAGATCGAGCTCGGCGACGCCGTTCGCGACCACATTGCCCGCCACCGTGAACTCGCCACCCACAACGAGCCGCGGCGCGAGCGGGCCGGCGCCGTCGGGATCGCGCAGGATCGTCGCGTAGACGGTGCCGCTGACCCCGGGCAGCCCATCACCGGGCGCCCAGTGGGTCGAGCACTGCGCGTGGCCGACGCCCGCAAGGCCGAGGACCAAGGCGGCGAATCCGTACGAGGTCAGGCTGGACATGGCCGTCTGGCAGCGTAGCCGTTGCGGAGAATCGGAGCAGGGTTTCGCGGCCGACGACAACCGGACGCGAACAATGTCGCTCCCGGTAGCATGCGGCGATGAAGGCGTTGCCGCTCGCCGTCGTTCTGCTCGGAGCACCGATCGCCGCGCAGGACGACGACCCGCGCGCAACCGCGATCGACCGCCGGATGATGGCGGAGCTGCACGGCCGCCACAGCTCGCCGCACGCGCGCTACCACTACGACGCCGCCGCCGTCACCGACGCCCAGCGCTCTGCGGCCGCTGCCGACATCGAAGCGGGCTTCGCGGCACTCGAGCGCATCCTCGCCATGCGCTACCAGGGCACGATCCTGGTGTTCCTGTACGCGGATCACGCCGACCTGGAGAAACGCACCGGCACCAAGGCGGTCGCGTTCTCGACCGGCACCGTGAGCCTGCACATGCCGCACGACTTCCGCGGCGTGCACGAGCTGACCCACCTGTTCGCGCTGCAGTTCCCGAAGGGCGAAGACGCGGTCAGCGATCTGTTCGTGGTCGAGGGCCTGGCGACGATGCTCGCCGAGCACGACGAGAACGTGCCGATCCACGCCTGGGCCGCGACCTGCCTGCAGGCCGGCCGGCTGCCGGACCTGCTCGAACTGCGCCGCACCTTCCCGGAGGGCGCGGGCAAGGGCGTGCACCCGTACCACGTCGCCGGTTCGTTCGTCGGGTTCCTGATCGAACGCTTCGGCATGGCCAAGGTGAAGGGCTTCTACGTGAACTCGACCGAAGCGCAGCACTGGTTCGGCAAGCCGGTGCGCACGCTCGAGCGCGAGTGGCGCACGTGGCTGACCGGGCAGAAGGTCGCCGACGCGCACCGCGCGCACGTGCTCGGCAAGCTCGGCATCAGCGGGCGCCTGCTGCCGGCGGCGATCCGCGACGCGGTGGGCATCGACCTGCTGGCGGAGAAGTCGCTCGCCGCGTTCACTGCCGACGACGCGAGCAAGTGGTCGTTCCGCGATGGCGTGCTGCGCGGCATCCACGACGGGCCGTGGACCCACCTGCACAGCAGGCGTGCGTTCGGCGAACGGGTCGCGGTGCGGGCGCGGCTGCGGGTGAACGGCGACGCGGTGAAGCTGCAGTGCAACCGCGGCGAACGCGCCAACGAGGCGATCTTTGCGGCGTGGTCGACGTTCGTGTCCTCGGGCGGCGCCTTCGCCGGCAACGACCAGTGCAAGCTCGGTCCCGGCGCGTGGCACGATGTCGTGCTGATCCACGACGGCGGCACCTGCAGCGTCTGGCTGAACGGCGGCCTCGTGGTCGAGGCAGCCGACGCACCCAGCCGCGTGGCCGGGGCGATCGGCATCGCGGTCGAGAAGGGCACGGTCGAAGTCGTGCGGCTCGACGTCGTCGAACTGCGGTAGCAGACGATCGCGCGCCGCACCGGCGCCGCGGCTGGGCGCCCCCACTTCCCGCCAGCCGACGTTCTCGTTATGAACTGCGCGCGGCGAGCCACGCATGCGCAACCTCACGGCACCGTTCCGTCTCCTCGCGTCCCTGGTGCCCGCAGCGCTCGCCGCGCAGAGCGGCGGCTTCTCGACCGGCCCGGTCGGGCCCGGCATTCCCGCCACCAACCCGCTGGTGGCGCTCGCCCCGCTGATCACGACGACGCTGCCGTCGCCGGTCGCCGGCACCGACGTGCGCGCCAACCAGGTGCTGACGGGCATGCAGAACGAGACGTCGATCGCGGTCAACCCGCTCAACGCGCGCAACCAGGTGGGCACCGCCAACGACTACCGCTTCGGCAACGTGCACACCGGCTGGTACACGACGCTCGACGGCGGCCAGACCTGGACCACGGGCACGTTCGGCGTCGACAGCACCTTCGGCTTCAGCGGCGATCCGGCGGTGACCTTCGACAGCCAGGGCGTCGTGACGATCGGCTGCATGATGTACAGCGGCCCCGGCGGCGTGAACCGCGTGAAGTCGTACCGCTCGCTGGATGGCGGCATCACCTGGCAGCCGGGCGTCGTGATCGGCACCGCCGCCGGCTACGACAAGCCGCAGATCGAAGCCGACCTCGGACCGACGAGCCCCAACCGCGACCACCTGCTGCTGGCGTGGGACACCTTCGGTGCTCCGACCGGCGACAACATCGTGGTCGCGGTGTCGTCGAACCAGGGCGTCAGCTGGTCGGCGCCGCAGATCATCTGCCCAGGGCCGGCGGCGATCTCGCCCGACGTCGCTTGGGGCAAGAACGGCGAAGCCTACGTGCTGTGGGCCGACCGCCAGCTCTACGACGTGCTGTTCGACCGCTCGTTCGACAACGGCGTGACCTGGGGCCCGGACATCAAGATCGCCGACTTCACCGCGGTGCCGTCGCAGCTGCCGGGCAACGGCTTCCGCGTGTTCGACATCTTCGCGATCCACGCCGACCAGTCGGCGGGTCCGTTCGGCGGCCGCGTCTACGTCGCGTGGCACACCTGGACCAGCCCCGCGCTCGCCGACGTCGTGGTCGCGTCGTCGAGCAACCAGGGTGGGGCGTGGACGGCGCCGGTCAAGGTCAGCAGCGACGGCGCGCAGGCGAACGACCAGCTGTTCCCCGGCGTCGTCGTCGACGGTCAGGGCGGCGTCAACGTCGTCTACTACGACCAGCGCAACGACCCCGCCGACGTGCAGATCTGGACCTGGATCTCGCGCTCGTCGGACGGTGGTGCGACCTGGCGCGATCACGGCATCTCCGACCTCGGCTGGGTGAATGCCGGGACCGAGAACTCGTTCTTCATCGGCGACTACCTCGACCTCGACGCCGACCGCCAGGGCCTGCTGCACCCGCTGTGGTGCGATGGCCGCAGCGGCTCGCAGGACGTCTACACCGACTCGGTCAACCTGCAGCTGTACACCAACGTCAGCACCCTGTCGGCGGCGGGCGGCGGCAGCGCGACGTTCGACATCCGCGTCGGCCCGAACCACGCGGGGCAGAACTACGTGCTGCTCGCGACCGGTTCCGGCACCTCGCCCGGCATCCCGCTCGGGCCCGGCCTGCTGCTGCCGATCAACTGGGACGTCTGGACCGACCTATCGCTCCAGTTCGCCGGCTCGGCGGTGCTGCCGAACTCGACTGGCACGCTGAACGGCGAAGGGGCGGCGCAAGCACAGCTGGTGCTGCCGCCGTTCCCGGCGTTCCTCGCCGGCACCAACCTGCACTTCACTGCGGTGACGCTGGGCAGCCTGCTGATCACGCACGCGACGCCGCCGACGCGCGTCAGCCTGCTGCCGTGAACGGCAGCGCGCTGGCCGCCGCCGGCCTGCTGTTCGCGCTCGCCGACGCGATACCGGCGCAAGCGGTCGTGGTCAGCCAGAACCGCGGCGCCGACGCAGGAGGGCGACATTCCCGCGCTGCTGCAACAGGCGACGGCGGCTT